>NZ_CASFQD010000033.1 GCF_949296715.1 uncultured Alistipes sp.
ACATCGTTTTTTTCGTTTTTTTGACATAAAAACAGAGATTAGTAGAAACCGGTTTCTACTAATCTCTGTTTTATCCTCCTAACTGCCAAATATTAAGTCGGTTACATTTTATATCTCCAACCAATTTTGGCATCATTACCCGGGATGACGGCGGTTACGGAACGATGCCGTACCGACGGAAGACCTCCATGTCCTCGGGCATGAGCCCTGTCCGGACGAAGGGTACGGCCTCGTTGTGGTCGTTCAGGTAGCAGCGCGGAGCCGTGCGGTCGAAGTCGGCGCTTACGAGCGACACCCGCGTGTCGATGTAGCGGCCGCGGATCGAGGCCATGTCGGCCATCGTGTGGAAAAGCGCGTGGGTCGTGGTCGCCGCCGAGGCGTTGGCTTCGGCCGCAGCGACCTTTTCGGGAAAATTGGCCCGGTACTCCGGGGAGAACCATGCCAGCGACGCCACCCAGAGCTGGTAGGCCGTCGTCGTGGGCGAGGCGTGCAGGAAACGGTGACGCCGGTCGTCGAGGATGTCCTCGCCGTGGTCCGCGCAGTAGAGCAGCGCCGTCGAGGTGTCCTCCAGTCCGCGCAGGTAGTTAATCGTCTCGGCCAGGAAATGATCCGTATAGACGATCGAGTTGTCGTAGGCGTTGCGGAGCATCTCGGCATTCTGCTCGTTGATGGCAACGTCGTTATCCGGCTTGAAGACAGCAAATTCGCGCGGATACCGCTGGTGATAGCTGAAGTGGGAGCCGTAGCAGTGCAGGATGAAGAGCAGTTTTTGTGAAGTGCTCGTTTCGATGACCTTGCGCATCTCGCTGAACAACTGCATGTCGTGACGCGGCGAATGGATGTAGAGCAGGTGCTTCGCATCGTGTGCCAGGTGGTCGATCATGGCCCCCTGCGGCGACTGGTTCGAGATGAACCACGTGTCGAATCCCGCCTCGTTGAAGAGGGCCGGGAGCCCCCGGCGGCGGTAGAGCTCCTCGTGTTCGTCGGTGCCGACCGACGAGAGAATCAGCGGCACGCTCTTGTGCGTGGTGTTGCTCTGCGTGAGGATGTCGCGGAAGAGCACCAGATCGTCGAATGTCGAGAGCCGCGGATTGGTCTCGCGTCCGTAGCCGTAGAGCTGCCAGCTCATCGCACGGGCCGCCTCGCCGATGATGTAGACGTAGATTTCCCGTCCGGGTGCCTCCTGCGTGCGTGTGGCCCCGTAGGTGAAGCCCGCGGCCGTCTTCTCGAAATTGCGCGACTTGCGGAACTCCGACCCGCTCAATCCGGCATTGTAGAGCACGTTGAGCGGGAAGATTTCGTCGCGCAGCACGTGCTTGCTCTCGCTGACGCGGTAGGCGGGCCACAGGACGAGCAGGCCCAGGGCGAAGAGCACGGCGCCGGTCAGTCCGATGTTCATGCGCGTCATGCGCGTCATGTAGCGCTTCAGGCCGATTTCGCGCGAGGCGAGCCACAGCAGCGGCACGTACATGACGCATACCAGCACGACGGCAGGGTAGATGTTGCCCAGCAGCTCACCCGCCTCGCCGGGATTGGTCGTCAGCAGGTTGGTGAACATGTCGGTGGCGATGATCGAGTTGCCGAACAGGTAGAGCAGCACGATCTGGAAGGCACACAGGAAGATGAACGGGAAGGCCAGCCAGACCATGACGCCCGAGCGGCGCAGGACGACGCTCCACATCATGAAAAAGCCGAGCGGCAGCAGGATGAGCGCCTCGGTGGTCCAGACCGAATAGTGCTCCGTATTGGCGAGGACGCAGTTCGGTATGATCATCGCCACGAAGAAATAGACGGGCAGCAGGATCGTGGTGACGCGGCCGCGTCGGCCGGACGGTTCGCGGCGCCTGCTTTTCGGCGGATCGTTATGCTTGTTTCCCATTTCAGAAAGCTTCGTTTATGTTGAGCAGAAAGCCGCTGGTCTTTTTGCCGAATCCGTAGTCGATGCGGACGTTCACCCGCTTCTTCAGCTCCCAGCGCAGACCGATGCCGTAGTTGGGCAGCGTCTCGTCCCAGTCGAACTCCCGCAGGCTGTTGAATACGTTGCCGGCACCGCCCCAGACGACGCCCCCGATCCGGCGCCAGATACGCTGCCGCACCTCGATCTGCGCCGTAATCAGGCAGTTGTCCGTATAGCGGCCCTGGTAGTATCCGCGCATGCGCTGGCTGCCGCCCATGCGGGCGAGCATCGGCCACGGCGTGCCTTCGGAGTTGAAGATGCCGTAAAGGTCGGCGGCGAGGATGCCGTCTTTCCAGACCTTCTGGTAGAAGTCGGCCGTGACGGTCGTGCGCCACAGCGTCTTGCCGCAGTTGCCCAGATGCTTCGGATAGGAGCTCTCCTGAAACGAGAGGTAGATGCCCCGGAACGGGTTGGGAATGAAGTCACGCGAGTCGTACTCGGCGATCAGCCCGATGCCCGTGGCCGTGTAGTGGTGTTTCTGCCCCTCGAGATAGCTCTCGCCCAGCGCATCGAAGCCCCGGCCCTTCGTGTGTTCGAACCCCAGCACGACGCCGAGGTAGGTGTTCGGCAGGACGCGGTGCACGTAGCGGGTCTCGATCTGATACTGTTTTTCGGTGTAGGTAGTCTCCTGGTTGTAGCGCCCGGCGTGGTAGCCGACGCCCCACAGCGAGCGGGGTGCCGACGTGAACATCAGCGTATAGTTGAGCCGGCTACGGTTCTTCGAGAAGATCGTGTTGCCGGTGACGCCCAGCGAGTAGAATCCCGTGACGGAGACGTTGCCGAAGACCGAGACGTCCGACGGCGAGGTCACCGAATCGGTCCGGTCGATGCGGTAGAGCCCCGCGGCGAGCACGCCGATGCCCAGGCTCGTGTTCTTCGAGTAGCTCGGGCCGCCCGCAAAGGTGACGTCGATCTTCTTTTCGAAGGTGCGGTCGACGGTCGAACCGCCGAAATAGTCCACCACGCGCTGCAGGAACGGCTTTTTCCGTGCCGATGACTGCTGCGCGAGCGGCGTGTAGGTGTAGTGCAGCGTGTCGCTGCCCGAGACGTAGGTGTAGACGCTGTCCCGCTCCCGTTCCTGCGCCCGCACGTCGGAGGGCCGAAGACAGAGGCCGCACAGGATGCAGCCCGCAACGAGGATTGCGCGGATCATTCGGGAATCCGATTATTTGTACTTGTCGATAACCTCGTAGAAGGCCTGCTTGTCCTGCTCGGAGAGCTCGCCCTTGCGCAGGAAGACCAGCTCGCCCTCCTTCGAGACGAAGAGCAGCACGAACTGGTTGTTGCAGTCGCCCAGTCCCCAGGCCGTGCTCAGGATGCGCTCCTGGTCGGCCAGCACGAGTGCGCCGTTCTTCTCCGTGCGCTTCTTGGCCATGTTGCGGGCCATGCCGTTGGGAATCATCGGGGCATCCTTGAGGTTCATGACGCCGAATCCGTAGATGTTGTCGCTCTCGGCGCGGTGGGTGCGTTCGAGTTCGAGCGTGAAGTCGTTGTTCTGCTTGTGGCGGTCGGGGTCCACGTAGAATATCATCAGGTTCTTTTCTCCGAAGTAGGGCAGTTTGGCGGGCTTGCCGTCCAGGTCCAGCACCTCGACGTTCGAGACTTTGCGGGGCAGGTCCTGGGCCGTGGCGAGCGACGCCGTGAGTGCGAATGCCGCCAGCATCACGATAACTTTCATCTTCATTGCATTCCGTGTTTAAGTTATTACAAAGAATCGGGGGCAAAGATACGATTTTTATCCGAACATACGGCTCGTGCGAGGGTGGAATATTGTTCCGATTGTTCTTTTTTCTGCTCCGCAAGAGGCGGATGCCGGGCGGGAAAACGGCATCCGGGAGTCCTGCGCCGCCCGGGCGGAGGTTGCAAATCCTCTTCCGAAACGTTATCTTTGCCGCCATGAAAAAGAGGATTCTGTTCGTATGCCTCGGCAACATCTGCCGCTCACCGGCCGCCGAGGAGATCATGCGCCAAACCGCCCGGCGCAATGGGGCGGAGGAGCTGCTCGCCGTCGATTCGGCCGGCACCTACGGAGGACATGCCGGCGATCTGCCCGACGCCCGCATGCGCCATGCGGCGACAGGACGCGGATATGTGCTCACGCACCGCGCACGGCGCATCACCGAAGCCGATTTCGACCGCTTCGACATGATTGTCGTCATGGATGACATGAACTACGAGGCGGTGCACCGGCTGGCGCCGTCGCGCCGGGCCGCCGAAAAGATATTCCGCATGCGGGAGTTCTTCAGTCGCCACCCGCAGTGGGACCATGTTCCCGATCCCTATTACGAGGGGCATGAGGGCTTCGAGCTGGTGCTCGACATGCTGGAGGACGGCTGCGCGGGGATACTGGATTACATCAGAAATCCAGACCGAAACTGATGCTGTAAGTGTTGTGCAGCAGGGTCTCCTTCGCGGCGAAGAGGTAGGCGAAGTCGAGCCGCAGGTGCAGGAAACGCACGCCGAAGCCGACGGTCGTGTAGCTCGGATAGTAGTCGCGCCGCTCGCCGTAGTGGTAACCGGCGCGCAGCTGGACGAGCTGCATGAGGTTGTACTCCGCACCGACCGACATCTGGAAGCCGCGCACGTGCGACGGCGTGAAATAGTACCCCAGGTCGGTGCCGACGGTAATCTCGTGGGCATCGGAGAGGAATGTATCCAGCGCGACACCCGCCGTGAGGTCCATCGGCAGCGCATAGGCCGAGTCGTCGAGGTAGCCGCCTAGGTTGCCCAGCTTCGCACCGGCGCGCAGTGTCGAGTAGTCGCCCACGTTTTCTATCGGCAGCGAGTAGGCGGCACTCAAGTCCGCCGCCAGGGCATCTGCCGAAGCATCGGGTCGCGAGAGGTGCATGTAGCGGGCGACGATGCCGACGGCCCAGCGTTCGCCGATGCGGCGCGTGTAGCCGGCATCGACGGCCATGTCGCTGTTACCCCGCTCGCGCAGGTACTGGCGCCAGCCGAGCTGCACGAGGTTTGTGCCGCCGACACGGCAGTATCCGGATACGGCGTAGTAGTCGAATTTTCCCTGTCCGTAGTAGGACGAGGAGACCTGCGAGGGCAGGGGTGAGAAGGCTGCCGTCGCGGAGTTGTTGTAGAGGGCGTGTGATCCCGAGATGGTGGTCATGGCCACGCCGCCCATGCCGAGGACCTTGGCGTCGGGCGTCGGGAGCGTGGGGGCCTGCGCGTGGGCCGTGCCGATGCAGGCGCAGCACGACAGGACGAAAGTTGCGATTCGTTTCATGTTCGCAAATATACGTAAAAAGATGGAATCTCCAACTCCGGATGCCGCCTGAGGCGTATTGTGCGGGCGGGCCGCCTGACGACGGCATCTCTTCGCCGGGCCGGTCTTCTCCGGAGCGCGCAGGATCGGAGCCTGTGCGCCACCCCGTGACGGACACGCCGCGGGCCGTACCCCTTTTTCCCCGCGTCGAACGAGAGTGCGGATTATGGGTGCCGCCGCTGGCGGCAATGTGTATAAATAATATGATCTCGGCGACGTGTTCTCTCTTATCTTCCCACCGCAAGGCTGATTTTCCCCGCAAGACGGGTCCCGACTTGGTTCCGATGGCGGGGAAGCGGACGGGCGGCTGAAAGCGTGAGCGGCGGGGACGGTTTGCTTGCAAACCCGCGAATAGTCGCCCGACGCCGCTTTCAGACGACCGGACGCCGCCATCGGAATCGGTCGGGTGGCTTTTGCTGCTTTTCGCCATCGAAAAGCAGAGAAAAAGAAAGAGTTTTCTCTTGTACTTTTGAGGCCAAAAGTACCAAAAGCCTCCGCACGTCGTTCTCCGTGGGAGTGCGCGAGCCGCGGTGCTGTCCGGGGCGCGCAAGATCAAGCCTATGCGCCACCCCGTGGCGGACGCGCCGCCACTCGCACCCTCTTTTTTCGCGTCGAACGAGAGTGCGGATTGATTGTGCCGCCAGCGGCGGCAATATGTATAATAACGGTTGCGCGTCTCACCCTGATATATGCCCCTTTTATTTCCCTGCAAGATCAGTTCTCTTTTTCCCGCAAGGCGGGTCCCGACTTGGTTCCGATGGCGAAAAAGCGGACGGGCGGCTGAAAGCGCAAGCGGCGGGGACGGTTTGCTTGCAAACCCGCGCACAGTCGCCCGACGCCGCTTTCAGACGGCCGGACGCCGCCATCGGAATCGGTCGGGTGGCTTTTGCTGCTTTTCGCCACCGAAAAGCAGGTAAAAAAGCAGTTAAAAAGAAGTGGAGAGGGGCGGATAACAGGTAAAAGAGAAGATTTCCCCATGAAAAGAGCCTGCCGGAAAATCCGGCAGGCTCTTTCGTTGCGACGGGGATCGTTCCCGGGTCGATTTAGCAGTTCATCGCACCACAGCAGTGGATAACCTGGCCGCTGACATACGACGAGAGGTCCGACGCAAGGAACAGCGCTACTTTGGCTACATCCTCGGGCGTGCCGCCGCGACGCAGCGGAATCTGCTTGTACCACTCCTCCTTGACCGAGTCGGGCAGCTTGTCCGTCATGTCGGTGATGATGAAGCCCGGGGCGATGCAGTTGGCGCGGATGCCGCGGGGACCCATCTCCTTGGCGATCGACTTGGCCAGACCGATCATGCCGGCCTTCGAAGCCGAATAGTTGCACTGTCCGGCGTTGCCGCTCACGCCCACGACCGACGACATGTTGATGATCGAGCCGCCCTTCTGACGCGCCATGACCGGCGTTACGGCGTGGATGAAGTTGAAGGCCGACTTGAGGTTGACCGTCAGCACGGCGTCCCACTGAGCCTCCGACATGCGCATCATCAGACCGTCTTTCGTGATGCCGGCGTTGTTGACCAGAATGTCGATGCGGCCAAAGTCCTTCATGATCTCGTCGATGACCTTGTGCGTCTCTTCGAAGTTGGCGGCGTTCGAGGCATAGCCCTTGGCCTTGACGCCGAGTGCGGCGATTTCGGCCTCGGTAGCCTTGCCGTTCTCGTCGATCACCAGGTCCGTAAAGGCGACGTCGGCGCCTTCCGATGCGAATTTCAGTGCAATGGCCTTGCCGATGCCGCGGGCAGCACCCGTTACGACAGCCACTTTTCCTTCGAGTAATTTCATAGTTATCTCAATTTTGGTATAAATAGCCGATTTTCCGGCACAAAGATACGAAAAATATTTTAATATGAGCCAAAAGTCCGGTCTTCTCCCGATTTCTTTGGCCTGCGCACGACCGGACGGCAGGAAAAACGGCAGTGTACCGCATGCACCGTGCGGACATCCTTCCGCGCCGGCGGACTATGGCGCGCATGCATTTCGGAAGGAAAAAGTAAAAGTTTGATAGAATTTCGACAAATTTGCTTATCTTTACAAACCGTAAAGGTAACGGATTTCAAAAACCCAAAGTAAAACATGAAAAGAGATTCCCAGATTTTCGATCTGATCGCCGCCGAGCGCAGCCGTCAGATGCACGGCATCGAACTCATCGCTTCGGAGAACTTCGTCAGCGACCAGGTCATGGAGGCCATGGGCTCGGTCCTCACGAACAAGTACGCCGAGGGTTATCCCGCCGCCCGCTACTACGGCGGCTGCGAGGTTGTCGACAAGGTCGAGTCGCTGGCCATCGAGCGCGTCTGCCGCCTCTACGGCGCCGAGTACGCCAACGTGCAGCCCCACTCGGGCGCACAGGCCAACATGGCCGTCTTCTTTGCCGTGATGCAGCCCGGCGACACCTTCATGGGCCTTGACCTGGCACACGGCGGACACCTCTCGCACGGTTCGCCGGTGAACATGTCGGGCAAGTACTTCAAGGCTGTGGGCTACCGTCTCGACGAGGCGACTGGCCGCATCGACTACGACGCCATGGAGCGCCTGGCCGAGGAGTGCCGTCCGAAGCTGATCGTCGGCGGTGCGTCAGCCTACTCGCGCGAGTGGGACTACAAGCGCATGCGCGAGATCGCCGACAAGGTCGGGGCGCTGCTGCTCGTCGACATGGCCCACACGGCGGGTCTGATCGCCGCGGGGCTGCTGGAGAATCCCGTGAAATATGCCCACATCGTCACCTCGACGACCCACAAGACCCTGCGCGGCCCGCGCGGCGGCATCATCCTCATGGGCAAGGACTTTGAAAACCCGTGGGGCCTCACCACGCCGAAGGGCGCCGTGAAGATGATGTCGCAGATTCTCAACTCGTCCGTCTTCCCCGGCATCCAGGGCGGACCGCTCGAGCACGTCATCGCCGCCAAGGCCGTGGCTTTCGGCGAGGCGCTCGAACCCTCCTACAAGGAGTACCAGATACAGGTGCAGAAGAACGCCCGCGCGATGGCCGAAGCCTTCGTTAAGCGTGGCTACAAGATCGTCTCGGGTGGTACGGACAACCACCTGATGCTGGTCGACCTGCGCACGAAGTTCCCCGAGCTGACGGGCAAGCAGGCCGAGAAGTGCCTCGTGGCCGCCGATATCACGACGAACAAGAACATGGTGCCGTTCGACAGCCGCTCGCCGTTCCAGACCTCGGGTCTGCGCTTCGGCACGCCGGCCATCACGACGCGCGGCCTGAAGGAGGACAAGATGGACTACATCGTCGAGCTGATCGACCGCGTGCTGGAGAATCCCGACAGCGAGGAGAACATCGCCGCCGTGCGCCGCGACGTGAACGCCCTGATGGCCGACTATCCGCTCTTCGCCTGGTAACATGGAGCAGGTGCTCGATTTCCTGCGGCGGCTGCACGACAACAACGACCGCGAGTGGTTCGATGCGCACCGCGCCGAGTGGACGCGCGTGAAGGGGCGCTTCGCCGGCTTCACGCAGCGTCTGATCGACGGCATTGCGTCGTTCGACAGCTCGGTGCGGGGGCTGCGGCCGCAGGACTGCACCTACCGCATCGCGCGCGACACGCGTTTCTCGGCCGACAAGACGCCCTACAAGAACTACATCAGCGCCTTCATCGCGCCGCGCGGCAAGAAGTCCGGCTATGCGGGTTACTACCTGCATGTCGAGCCTTCGGGCGACGGACTGCTCGGCGGCAGCCAATTGGGCGGCGGGGTGGTCTGCCTCGAACCGGTCGTGCTGCGCTCCATGCGCGAGGAGATGCTCGACAATGGAGCCGAGGTGCTGCAGGCCGTAAAGGCGGCTCCCGGATTCCGCATCTGGGAGGGCAACAAGCTCAAGCGCGTGCCGACGGGCTTCCCGTCCGACAGCGAATATGCCGAGCTGCTGAAGCTCAAGGATTTCTACGTCGAGCGGCCGCTCGATGAAAAGGAGCTGTTGCGTCCCGACGCCGTGGAATACCTCGTCGGGCAGTTCCGGCTCACGCAGCCCTTCGTGGCGATCCTGAACCGCGCGATCCGCTACGCCTACGAGGAGATGATGTAAGTGCGCGCATTTCGTGTCCAAAACGAACGGCAGGCTTTTCCGAATGGAAGGCCTGCCGTTTTTTTCGTGCGCGCTGCGCCGCGACGCCGTGTCAGCGGAGCCGGTTGGCAAGGAAACTTCGGCGTGCGTAGAGGAAATAGAATATCACGCCCGCGGCATTGACCGCAAAGGCGAGCCAGAAGGCCGCCGTATAGCCGCCCAGGTGCTCGGCGATGCTGCCGCCGCCGATGATGCCGATGCCGACGCCGAGGTCCCACGAGGTGAGGATCGTCGAGTTGGCCGTGCCGCGGCGTTCGTGCGGCGCCAGGTTGATGAACATCGTCTGCATGGCGGGGTACATGTGTCCGTTGCCCAGACCGATCATCAGCGCCGCGGCGTAGTAGCCCCAGAGGTTCGGGACGGCCGAGAAGATGAGGTAGCCGCACAGCGACAGCACCATGCCCGCCGAGGCGTTCTGCACGATCTTGCCCTGCCGTAGCGACTTGCTGCCGATGAGCCGCGAGAGGATCAGACCCACGGCCAGCAGCATGAAGAAGGTGCCCGACCCGGAGGTGATGTGCAGCACCTCCTGGCTGTAGATGGCGATGTAGGTCGAGATGACGCCGAACGAGAACGAGAAGGTCGCGATGCAGAGCCCCTCGCTCCACCCCTTGAGCAGGACGAAGCGGTCGAGCGACAGCTTGCCGTCGCGCTGCACGGGCTGGCGGTCACGGCAGCGGATCGTCGAGTCGATGGCCAGTCCGGCGAAGGCAATCACGAGCGAGAGGGTGAAGAGCAGGTTGAAGTTGTGGATCGTGTGGTAGATGTAGAGGCCTGCCGACGGGCCGATGGCCATGGCGATGTTGTTGCTCAACCCGTAGTAGCCGATGCCTTCCGACCGCCGCTCGGGATGGAGCACGTCGATGGCCATCGTGCTGCTTGCCACGGTCGTGGCGCCGAACGGCGCGCCGTGCAGCGTGCGGATGACGGCAAAGAGCAGCAGCGAGCCGGTGATGTAGTAGCCCGCGAAGAGCAGGGCGAAGCAGAAGTAGCAGAGCAGCAGGACCTTCTTGCGGTTGAACGTGTCGACGACGAATCCGCTGAAGGGGCGCACGCAGAGTGCCGTGAGCGTGTAACCGCACAGCACGAAGCCGATCATCGCCTTGTTGGCCGCGAAGGTGTCGCGCAGGTAGAGCGGCAGCAGCGGCGCCAACAGATAGAATGCGAAAAAGAGCATGAAGTTGGCGATCCACACCTTCAGATAGTTGCTGTTCCAGAGGGCGGGACGTGCCGTCTGCCCGTTGTCAGAAGAGGCCATAAGCGCGATTTTTCCCGGTGCGCAAACCCGTTGCGGCCGGATTACGGGGCAAAAATAGCGATTTTTCCGCTGCGTTGTACCGCGCAGGGGCTTTCACCCGCCACCCGGACCGGGTTTTCAGGACATTTGGGCTACTCTGCGTCCTGCCCGGGCTGCGGCTCTTTTCCCGGGCGGTAGGCGTTCCACGAGCTGATCTCCGCGATCGGCTTGCGCACCTTGTCACGCGTCGCGGCGGCCGGATAGCCCACGGTGATGAGCAGCGGAATCCGCTTGCCGCGCGGCACGCCGAGCAGGCGGGCCGTCTGCGGTTCGTCGAACCACCCGAGGATGCAGGTGCCAAGACCCAGCTCGGCCGCCTAGAGGCAGAAGTGCTCGACGGCGATGCCGACGTCGAGCATGCAGTAATCCTTGCGCTTGAGCATGCTGCCGATGCGGGCCGTGAAGTTCATCTTTTCGAGCACCACGGCGACGATGACCGGCGCCTCGGCGGCAAAGCGGTTCATGCCGAGCCCCTCGGCCGCACGGGCCAGCCGGGCCTTGAGTTGCGGATCGTCCACCGCGACGAAGTGCCACGGCTGCGAATTGCAGGCCGACGGGGCGAGGCGCGCCGCCTCGATGCAGCGCATGACCAGCTCGCGCGGCACGGCGCGCGCTTCATAGTGCCGGTCGCTCTGGCGTTTGCGTATCAGTTCTGAAAAGTCCATGTCAGTAGATTGTTTCGGAGATCAGGGCGGCGATCCGTTCGAGGCCGCGGCGGTCCGTCTCGTCGAAGGCCGCGGGGCGGTCGCTGTCGATGTCGAGCACACCGCGCACCATGCGTTCGGACCCCGTCGAGAAGAGCGGGATGACGATCTCGGAGCGCGAGAGCGAGCTGCAGGCGATGTGCCCGGGGAACTGCTCGACGTCGGGGACCACGATGCTCCGCTCCTCGGCGAAGGCCGTGCCGCAGACGCCGCGTCCCTTGCGGATGCGGTAGCAGGCGACCGTTCCCTGGAACGGCCCGAGGCGGAGCTCCCCGCCCGCCGCGCGGTAGAATCCGACCCAGAAGAAACCGAAGGCCTCACGCAGGGCGGCTGCCGTGTTGGCCAGCACGGCCACTTCGTCGTCGATGCCCTCGATGAGTGCCGCAAGGCGCGGCAGGAAGGCGTCGTAGCACGCCTGCTTCGTGAGTTCGGGTGAAAGGTCGAAACTTTGTTCCATGCCTGTGTGTCGTTTGTCCGCTGTAAAGATAACCATTTATTCCGATTTTGCCGCATCGCCGGCCGCGGCGCGTATTTCCGTCCGGCCTCCGGCAGGGCTGGCAGCAAAAAAGGGCAGAGACCGTTTCCCGGCCCCTGCCCGACAGGCATCGCGCCTTGCCGGAGCGCCTATTCGACGGTCACCGACTTGGCGAGGTTGCGCGGCTGGTCGACATTGCGGCCCTTGTAGACGGCGATGTAGTAGGCCAGCAGCTGCAGCGGCACCGACACGACGATCGGCATGAGGCACTCGGTGATGACCGGCACCTCGATGCAGTAGTCGGCCGAGCGGCGCACCTGTTCGTCGTCGCGCGCCATCACGGCGACGATCTTGCCGCCGCGCGCCTTGATCTCCTCAATGTTGCTCGCCGTCTTCTCGTAGGTGTGGTCCGGCGTGGCGATCGCGACGGTCGGCATCTCGGCGTCGATCAGCGCGATGGGACCGTGCTTCATCTCGGCGGCGGGGTAGCCCTCGGCGTGGATGTAGGAGATCTCCTTGAGCTTGAGCGCCCCTTCGAGCGCCGTGGGGTAGTTGTATCCGCGGCCCAGGTAGATGAAGTTGTGGGCATAGGTGAATATCTTGGCCAGGTCCCTGATCTGGTCGCCGACCTTGAGCACCTCCTCGAGCGTCGCGGGCAGGTCGAGCAGCGCCTGCGCCACCTCATGGTAATAAGCATCCGTCACGGTGCCCTTCTCGCGGCCGATGGCCAGCGCCAGCATCGCCATGACGGTCACCTGGCCCGTGAAGGCCTTGGTCGAGGCCACGCCGATCTCCGGTCCCACGTGGATGTAGGCACCCGAGTCGGTGGCGCGGGCGATCGACGAGCCGACGACGTTGCAGATGCCGAAAACGAAGGCCCCGGCCTTGCGGGCAAGCTCGACGGCGGCCAGCGTGTCGGCCGTCTCGCCCGACTGCGACACGGCGATGACGATGTCGTCCGCGTGGATGATCGGGTTGCGGTAGCGGAACTCCGAGGCGTACTCCACCTCGACGGGTATGCGGCAGATGTTCTCGATCAGGTGCTCGCCGATGAGCGAGGCGTGCCACGACGTGCCGCATGCCACGAAGATGATGCGGCGCGCCGCGAGGAACTTGTCGCGGTGGTCGATCACGCCCGAGAGCTTGACTTCGCACGTCTCGGGATTGATGCGCCCGCGGATGCAGTCGACGATCGTGCGCGGCTGCTCGTAAATCTCCTTGAGCATGAAGTGGGGGTAGCCGCCCTTTTCGAGCTGCGAGATCGAGAGCTGGAGTTTCTTGATGTCGATGCGGCTCTCGTGGTTGTCGAGCGTCACGACCTTGAGCGGGTGGTTGCGGTTGATGACGGCGATCTCCCCGTCGTTGATGTAGACGAACTCCTGCGTGTATTCGATGATCGACGCGGCGTCCGACGAGAGGAAATATTCGCCCTCGCCGAGCCCGACGACCATCGGGCTGCTCTGACGTGCGGCGATGATCTCGTCGCGGTTGCCCTTCTCGATGACGGCGATGGCGTAGGCGCCGACCACCTGCTTGAGGGCCTGCTGCACGGCTTCGAGCAGCGTACAGCCGTTCGTCGTGCGGACGTACTCGATCAGGTTGACCAGCACCTCCGAGTCGGTGCTGCTGCGGAACGTGTAGCCGTTGGCCGTCAGGGCATCCTTCAGCACGCGGAAATTCTCGATGATGCCGTTATGGATCAGCGCGATGTGTTCCGATTCGGAGTAGTGGGGATGGGCATTGGCGTCGTTCGGCACGCCGTGCGTGGCCCAGCGCGTGTGGGCGATGCCGATCGTACCGCCGAGGTCCTTGCCCGCAAGGAAATGTTCCAGATCGGAGACCTTGCCCTTGCACTTGTAGACGTTCAGTGCGCCGTCACGGTTCACCAGGGCGACGCCGGCGCTGTCGTATCCCCGGTATTCGAGGCGGTGAAGCCCCTTGATCAGAATGGGGCAAGCCTCCCGCTTACCCACATAGCCGACTATTCCACACATTTTTTCTCGATTTATCCGGCCGGCAAAATAAGAAAAAATTTTAATAACTACACGAAAGTGGGGGCGGAAATTTCTTCCC
The DNA here is from genome assembly GCF_949296715.1 of uncultured Alistipes sp. Classification (GTDB taxonomy): domain Bacteria; phylum Bacteroidota; class Bacteroidia; order Bacteroidales; family Rikenellaceae; genus Alistipes. Next base: position 13,867 of record NZ_CASFQD010000033.1, read on the forward strand.
GCCCCCGTTAAGATTTTGTTACATCTTTTCTATTTCGCTTTTTTGCAGCGTGTTAGCGAATGTATTGCAGCATCTCGCCGACCAATGTGTTGTTGCCGGCAACGATCGAGACGCCGCGTCCCTCGCGCAGGCTGCGTACCGCACCGCCCGCCTCGCGGACGATCAGCTCCCCGGCGCAGACATCCCACACGTGCAGCGCCAGCTCCCAGTAGCCGTCCAGAAAACCCGCCGCCACGCAGCAGAGGTCGTAGGCCGCCGAGCCGTAGCGGCGGATGCCGCGCGTGCGGGGCAGGATGCGGGCGAGGTTGTCGGCATTGTTGTCCGGGTTGGTCACCTTGTCGTAGGGAAATCCCGTGGCGAGGACCGTCTCCCCGAGCGTCCGTTTCTCCGCCACGCGGATCGGATGCTGCGGACCCTCCATGCGGCCCATGCAGGCGCCGCCGCCGAGCGTGGCGGTGTACAATTCATCGAGGTAGGGCGCATAGACCACCCCGACGACCGTCTCGCCGCGGTGCTGCAGGGCGATCGAGACCGTGAAGACGGGCAGCCCCTGGCTGTAGTTGGTCGTGCCGTCGAGCGGGTCGACGACCCACAGCCATTCGCCGTGGGCATCGCCGCGCGTGCCGCCCTCCTCGCCCAGCACGGCATGGTCGGGGAAACGCTCCGCAATCATGCGGACGATGAGCGCCTCGCTCTCGCGGTCGGCGCGCGTCACCACGTCGCTGACGTTCGACTTGGTGCGGATCGCCAGGTCGCCGCCGCGGAAGTAGGCGAGGTGTATCTTCCCCGCTTCGCGTGCCATGCGCACGGCATGTTCCAGATAGTTCTCGTACATCCTGCGCTCCTCCGGTTATTTGCCCTCGGCGAAATACTTGTAGAACCACGGAATGGTCTCCACCCCGCGGTAGAACTGCTCGAGCCCGTAGCTCTCGTTCGGCGAGTGGATCGCATCCTCGGCCAGTCCGAAGCCGATCAGCAGCGACTTGATGCCGAGAATCGACTCGAAGCCGCTGATGATCGGAATCGACCCGCCCGAATAGAAGGGCAGGGGCTTCTTGCCGAAGGTTCTGGCCACGGCCTTCTCCGCCGCCTTGTAGGCGGGCATGTCGGTCGGTGCGACGTAGGGCATGCCGCCGTGCAGGGCACGGACCTTCACCTTCACGCTGCGGGGTGCGATGGCGCGGAAGTGGCGCTCGAAGAGCCGGGATATCTTGCGGAAGTCCTGATCGGGCACCAGACGCATCGAAATCTTCGCCGAGGCCTTCGACGGGATCACCGTCTTGGTTCCCTCGCCGATGTAGCCGCCCCAGATGCCGTTGACGTCGAGCGAGGGGCGGATGCCCGTGCGCTCGATGGTCGTGTAGCCCGCCTCGCCCTCGACGTCGCCGATCGCAAGCGAACGCTTGTAGGCCGCCAGGCTGAACGGCGCGCGGTTGAAGGCCCGGCGCTCGGCCGCGGTCAGCTCGCGCACGTCGTCGTAGAAGCCCGGGATGGTGACGTGTCCGTTCTCGTCGATAAGGCTTGCCACAAGGCGTGCCAGCACGTTGGCCGGATTGGCCACCGCACCGCCGAAGAGTCCCGAGTGGAGGTCCTTGTCGGGTCCCGTCACCTCGACCTCCATGTAGGCCAGGCCGCGCAGGCCGCAGGTGATCGAGGGGGTCTGCATCGAGATCATCGAGGTGTCCGAGACGAGGATGATGTCGGCCTTGAGCAGCCGTTTGTTGCGGCGGCAGAAGTCGTAGAGGCTCGGCGAGCCGATCTCCTCCTCGCCCTCGAGCATGAATTTCACGTTGCAGGGCAGCGTGTCTGTCGCACACATCGCCTCGAAGGCCTTGGCGTGCATCCAGAGCTGGCCCTTGTCGTCGTCAGCGCCGCGCCCCCGGATGCGGCCGTCGATAATGACCGGCTCGAAAGGCTCCGTGCGCCACTCTTCGCGCGGGTCCACGGGCATGACGTCGTAGTGCCCGTAGACGAGGACGGTCTTCGCCTTCGGCGAGACGATCTTCTCGGCATAGACCACCGGGTTGCCCTCCGTGGGCATCACCTCGGCCCGGTCGGCTCCGGCCTTGACGAGTGCCGCGGCCAGATGTTCGGCACAGCGCTGCATGTCGGGTTTGTGCTCGCTCTGCGCGCTGATCGACGGGATGCGCAGCAGATCGAACAATTCGTCGACGAAGCGCTCCCTGTTGGCTTCGATATACTGTTTTACCTGATCCATTTATTCGTCTTTTTCGTCGGTTTTATAAAGAACATACCATGTGCCCGCCTCTCCCGGAACGGGCTGCTTGTCGGCGTCGAGCATGCGCAGCCGCCCCTGCTCGACCCTGTAGCAGGAGATGCCCTCGCCGTCGGCGGGCGTCAGCGTCAGCAGGTTTTCCGCAACGCGCCAGGCGCCCTCTTCGTCGTACTCCGCCTCGCGCTCCAGATACCGCATGTGCAGCAGGTAGGTGCCGTCCGCACGGAGCGTCAGGTGCATCCCGATTCCCGGGCAGTCGGCTGCGGGGATGGTTCCCGCATAGCTTCCCGCCACATCGCGCGGGTCCTCCGCCGGGCGGCTGTTGCATACCGCCGGAACCGCCCTGTCCGCCGCGGCGCCTTTCCGTTGCATGTTGCCGCCGCACGATCCCGAAAGGAGTGCGGCGGCAACGAGAACTGTCAGCGTCCGGCTCATGCCTAAATCTTGCAGATCGCCTTGATCTCCGCGATGAAACGCTGTGCCAGCGCGTCGGCCTCGTCCATCGACTTGGCCTCGGTGTAGACACGGATGATCGGCTCGGTGTTCGACTTGCGCAGGTGCACCCAGTTCTCCGGGAAGTCGATCTTCACGCCGTCGATGTCGTTCACCTGCTCATTGCGGTAGCGCTCCTTGATCTCGCGCAGCACCTTGTCCACGTCGATTGCCGGCGTGAGCTGGATCTTGTTCTTCGAGGCGAAGTAGGCGGGGTAGGTGGCGCGCAGCTGCGTCATCGTCATGCCCTTCTTGGCCAGGTAGGTCAGGAAGAGTGCCGTGCCGACCAGCGCGTCGCGGCCGTAGTGCAGTTCGGGGTAGATCACGCCGCCGTTGCCCTCGCCGCCGATGATGGCGCCGACCTCCTTCATCTTCGTGGTGACGTTGACCTCGCCGACGGCCGAAGCGTAGTACTTGCCGCCGTGGCGCTCCGTCACGTCGCGCAGCGCGCGCGACGACGAGAGGTTCGAGACCGTATTGCCGCACTGCGTCGAGAGGATGTAGTCGGCCACGGCCACGAGCGTGTACTCCTCGACGAACATCGAGCCGTCCTCCGAGACGAAGGCCAGGCGGTCGACGTCGGGATCGACGACGATGCCCAGGTCGGCCTTCTCGCGCACGATGACCTGCGAAATCTCCGTCAGGTGCTCGGGCAGCGGCTCGGGGTTGTGGGCGAACTCGCCCGTAGGCTCGCAGTTGAGCTCGACGACCTCGCAGCCCAGCTCGCGCAGCAGCTTCGGCATGACGATGCCGCCCACGGAGTTCACGGCGTCGATGACCACCTTGAAGTGGCGCTTGCGCACGGCCTCGACATCGACGAGCGGCAGCCCCAGCACGAGGCGGATGTGCTCGTCGTTGAACCCGTCGCGCGAAAGCACGTGTCCGATCTCGTCGATCGAGGGGTATTCGTAGCCGCTCTCCTCGGCCATGGCGAGCACGCGCTTGCCTTCGGCGTCGGAGAGGAATTCGCCGCTGGCGTTGAGCAGCTTCAGGGCGTTCCACTGGCGGGGGTTGTGCGAGGCGGTGATGATGATGCCGCCGTCGGCCTTCTTCGTGATGACGGCCATCTCGGTGCCGGGCGTGGTGCAGAGCCCGACGTTGATGACGTCGGCACCGCAGGCCAGCAGGGTGCCTTCCACGAGATTCGAGACCATTTCGCCCGAAATGCGGGCGTCACGGCCCACGACGATGGTCAGTTTCTTGCCGGGATTGCGCTCGGCGATCAGGCGCACGTAGGCCGTCGTGAACTTGACGACATCGAGCGGCGTGAGGTTCTCGCCGACGGGGCCTCCGATGGTTCCGCGGATGCCCGAAATGGATTTGATGAGTGTCATGTTTCGCTTGTTTTGGTTGGATACTTATGTTAAAGAAAATTTTTGCCGATGTTTTGATATTCGAGGTAAATATATTACTTTTATGCCAATTATGGAAATTAAAAAGCAACATTTATGAGAACTATTCCCGCTTCCGAATTGATAATCAACAGCGACGGATCGATTTTCCACCTGCACCTGCGTCCCGAGCAGCTTGCCGATACGGTGATTCTGGTCGGAGACCCCGGCCGCGTAGCCCTCGTGGCCGAATATTTCGATACGAAGGAGTGCCAGGTCTCGAACCGCGAATTCAATACCGTGACGGGTACCTATAAGGGAAAACGCATGACGGTCCTCTCGACCGGCATCGGCATCGGCAACATCGACATCAGCGTCACGGAGCTCGACGCGCTGGCCAACGTGGACTTCTCCACGCGGCAGGAGAAGGCCGTCAAGCGGCAGCTGACGCTCGTGCGGCTGGGCACCTCGGGCGCCATCCAGCCCGACATCCGCGTGGGCGAATTCGTCTTTTCGCGCACGTCGGTGGGCTTCGACGGCCTGCTGAACTACTACAAGGGCCGCAACGAGGTGTGCGACCTCGAGATCGAAAAGGCCTTCATGGCCCATACGGGCTGGAACGAGCTGCTGCCGAAGCCCTACTTCATCGATGCCGACCGCACGCTCTTCGAGCACTTCCGCGACGTCACGCGCGAGGGCATCACCATCGCTGCGCCGGGCTTCTACGCCCCGCAGGGCCGCTGGGTGCGCCTCGAGCCGCAGGACGTGCACCTGAACGAGAAGATCGAGTCGTTCGACTACCACGGACGCCGCATCACCAACTTCGAAATGGAGGGCTCGGCGCTGGCCGGACTGGCCGCCCTGATGGGGCACCGCGCCGCCACGATCTGCACGATTATCGCGCAGCGCATCGCCCTGGACGCCTGCACCGACTACAAGCCTCACGTGCGCAGGATGATCGAAACGGCGCTCGACAAGCTCGCCGCACTGGAATAACGAATATGAACAGACCAAAAAAACAGAAAAAATACCTATGAAATTCACCGTATCAAGTTCGGCTCTGCTGTCGCTGCTGGCAACAACCGGAAAGGTAATCAGCAATAAGAACACGCTGCCCATTCTCGACTACTTCCTCATGGAGCTCAACGGCGACCAGCTGAAGGTCACTACGTCGGACCTCGAGACGACGCTCGTGGGGTCGATCACCGTCGACAGCGTCGAGAGCGAAGGGACGATCGCCGCACCGGCCAAGCTGATGCTCGACTCGCTGAAGGAGTTTCCCGAACTGCCGCTGACGATCGATGTCAACGGCGCCAGCTGGGAGATCAAGATCAGCTGGAAGAGCGGCTCGCTGTCGATTCCGGGCGCCAGCGCCGTGAGCTACCCGGCCGTGCCGCAGCTCAACGCCGAGCGCAAGGAGCTGCGTCTGGATGTCGATACGCTCGTCAACGGCATCAACAAGACGATCTTCGCCACGGCGGACGACGAGCTGCGCCCCGTGATGAACGGCATCTATCTTAACCTGCAGCCCGCATCGCTCACCTTTGTGGGTACCGATGCGCACAAGCTGGTGAAGTACGAGTCGGAGTGCGCAAACGAGGTGAGCGCGTCGTTCATCCTGCCGAAGAAGCCCGCCAACCTGCTCAAGTCGGTGCTGCTCAAGGAGGAGGACGCCATCGACGTGAGCTTCGACTCGAAGAACGCGATGTTCCGCCTGAAGAGCCACACGCTCGTCTGCCGCCTGATCGAGGGCAACTACCCGAACTACAACGCCGTCATCCCGGCCAACAACCCCAACAAGGTGCTGGTCGACCGCATCGAGCTGGTGAACGGCATCAAGCGCGTGGCCGTCTGCTCGAACCCCACGACGAACCTCATCCGCATGGACATCGCCGACAACCGCATCACGCTCACGGCCCAGGATATCGACTTCTCGGTGTCGGCCAACGAGACGATCTCGTGCAGCTACGACGGGCAGCCCATCTCGATCGGTTTCAAGTCGACGTTCCTGGTCGAGATACTCTCGAACATCGAGACCCCGACGGTGGTGATCGAACTGGCCGACTCGACGCGCGCCGGTGTCTTCAAGCCGGTCTATGACGACAAGCAGACCAGCTCGACGCTCATGTTGCTCATGCCGATGATGATCAACGCATAACGACATCCGAAATGAAGTTAAACCTCAAGCGCCCGATCATCTTCTTCGACCTCGAGACCACCGGTGTGGATACCGCCCGGGACCGCATCGTCGAGATTTCGATGGTCAAGGTGATGCCCGACGGCGAGGAGATCCGCAAGACCCGCCGGCTCAACCCCGGGATGCCCATCCCCGCCGAGGCGACGGCCGTACACGGCATCACCGACGAGGATGTGAAGGATTGCCCGACCTTCGCGCAGGTCGCCAAGTCGCTCGAGCAGTTCATCCGCGGCTGCGACTTCGGCGGCTTCAACTCCAACCGCTTCGACCTGCCGGTGCTGGTCGAGGAGTTCCTGCGTGCGGGCGTCGACGTGGACCTCAAGCGCCGCAAGTTCATCGACGTGCAGAACATCTTTCACAAGAAGGAGCAGCGCACGCTCGTGGCGGCCTACAAGTTTTATTGCGACAAGGAGCTCGACGACGCCCATTCGGCCGAGGCCGACACGCTGGCCACCTACGAGGTGCTGCAGGCGCAGCTGGACCGCTATCCCGACCTGGCGAACGACGTCGACGCCCTGGCCGAGTATTCGGCGCGGGGCGAATGCGCCGACTATGCCGGGCGCATCCTCTACAACGAGCGGGGCGAGGAGGTCTTCGGATTCGGCAAGTACAAAGGCCGTTCGGTGGCGGAGATATTCCGCATCGAGCCGAGCTACTATGCCTGGATGATGAACGGCGACTTCCCGCTCTATACGAAAAAGGTGATTACGGAGATCCGCATGCGCGACAAAACGACGAAATGACGATGAAACGACTTTGCCTGACGCTTCTGTTGCTCGCATGGGGCCTGTGTGCCGCGGCGGCGGAGAAATCTCCGACGATCGTCTACATCAACGGGGCGAAATACTACATCCACACGGTGCAGGCGGGCGAAACGCTCTATGCGCTGTCGAAGGCCTATGACGTGAGCGAGAAGGTCATCCTGGAGAACAACCCGTCGCTTGCCGGCGGGCTCAAGGCTGCGGCGGTCATCAAGATACCGTTCGTCTCCGAAGTCCCGGCCCCGAAACCGGACCGCAAGCTGCGCAAGACCTTCGACTTCCACACGGTGGCGAAGGGCGAGACGCTCTATGCCATTTCGCGGCAGTACGAAATCCCGATCCAGACGATCATCGAGGACAATCCGACGCTCGACCCGATCCATCTGCGGTTGGGCGAGCGCATCCTCATCCGCAGGAAGCAGATCGGCTCCGAAGACGAGGCCGGCACGCAGCAGCAGTGGGAGGAGTACCGCAATTCGCTCAACAGCGTGGCCGAGGCGGGCACGTCGTACCACATCGTGCGTCCGGGCGAGACCTTCTATTCGCTTGCGCGCCGCTACGAAATTACCGAAGAGGAGCTCGGACGGCTGAACGGCGGGCTGAAAGCCGCCGACCTGAAGGCCGGGGCGATGATCAAGGTGCCGGGCGAAGCGTTGCCGGCCCCTGCCGCCGCCGACTTTGCAGATACGCTGTCGCTGCCGGCGGACCCCGAGCGGTTCGTCGATGAACGGGTCGAGGAGATCGAATTCCGCGCCCTGCGGACAGGGCAGCCGCTCAACGTCGCGCTGCTCCTGCCGATGGCCGTCAACGGGCAGGCCAATGCCAACTACCTGGAGTTCTATCAGGGGTTCCTTCTGGGGCTCGACAGCGTGAAGGCCCGCGGCTACTCGGTCAATCTGAACCTCTACAACACGGCGCGCGACACGGCGCGCATCCGCGCGATCGTCGAGGATGCGGCCTTCGCCTCGTGCGACCTGATCGTCGGCCCGGTCTACGAGGAGGGGCTCTATCCGGTGATCCGCTTTGCCGAACAGCGGCGCATCCCGGTCGTCTCGCCGCTGGCCCACATCACGCGCATGAACAGCGACGTGCTCTTCCAGCTGGCTCCCGATCCGGAGCACAAGTACGACAAGGTGGCCGACCTGCTGCGCGGCGAGCGGCGTGTGACGCTGATCTATACGGCCAGCACGGACAGGGAATTCGAACGCGAAATCCTGGCGCAGCTGGGCGACACGCCCTATACGCGGCATACCTACCAGTACGAGCACCCGTCGAATGCGCGCGAGAACAGCCCGAGCGACCTGACGCCGCTGCTCGAAAACGACGCCGACAACGTCTTTGTCGTCATGTCGGACAACGAGGTCGAGGTGGACCGGATTCTTGCGGCCCTCGCATCGGCCGACACGAACCTTACGAGCCGCGGCCGCACGGCGCCCCGCTTCGTGGTGCTGGGCAATGCCCGCTGGAACCGCTACAACAACCTCGACCATGCGATGTTCTTCAAGGACCGGGTCATCTTTGTCTCGACATACCACGCCAAGCGTGACGCGGAGGTCGTTGCGGAGTTCGACCGGGACTACATCCGGGCCTTCGGCTCGCTGCCGACGCTCTACTCCTACCGGGGCTACGATGCGGCGCTGATTTTCTGCCCGGCGATGTACAACGACATCGAGTACGACATGGAGGGACGCCGCTATACGCCGCTGCAGAGCACCTATCTCTTCGGACAGCGCGAGGGCAGCCACAACCACGTCAACCGCGAGTGGACGCGCGTCAACTACAACAAGGACTTTACGATAACGATCGAATAAAACGGATATGGGCGCATTGACGAACGGAATTCCCGAAAAGACCATCGAACGGTTGAGCGAATACCGGCGCACGCTACTTGCCAGCCACAAGCGGGGCATCACGCACATCTTCTCGCATGTGCTGGCGGGCATGCACGGCATTACGGCCGTGCAGGTGCGGCGCGACCTGATGCTCATCGGCTTTTCGAGCGATACGAAAAAGGGGTATGACGTGCAGGTGCTCATCGAGTACATCAGCAACATCCTCGACAGCCCCACGCCGATGAACATCGCCGTGCTGGGCATGGGCCACCTCGGACAGGCCATCACCAAGTATTTCAACGGCAAGGGGCTGAAACTGAAGATTACGGCGTCGTTCGACGTCGATCCCGAGAAGGTCGGCACGACCATCGACGGCATTCCGTGCTACCACATGGACACCTTCGAGGAGGTCGTCGAGAACAAGGACATCAGCATCGTGGTCGTCTCGTCGCCGACGAAGGTGGCGCCGCAGCTCGTCCTGCCGATTATCAATGCCGGCATCAAGGGGGTGCTCAACTTCACCTCCACGCCGCTGAACTTCCCGCAGGGCATCGTCGTCGAGAACTACGACATCACGACGCTGCTCGAAAAGGTCGCCTATTTCGTCAAGGAGAGCGAGGATACCTCCGGTAATTCATGAGGTGCGACGGCGCAAAACATCGGAAATGAGAGTATTTCACGGATTCGATTCCCTTCCCCGGTTTGTCCGGCCTGTCGTGACCGTCGGCTCCTACGACGGCGTGCATCTCGGGCATCGGGCCTTGATCGACCGACTTGTCGCCGAAGCCCGGGCGCAGGGCGGCGAGAGCATCGTGCTGACCTTCGAGCCCCATCCGCGCATCACGCTCGGCCGGGCCGACGGGCTGCGGCTGCTGACGACGCTCGACGAGAAGGTCCGCCTGCTGGAAGCGCTGGGGGTCGACAACGTGATTGTCATTCCCTTCGACCGGACATTCAGCGCGCTGTCGGGCGGGGAGTTCGTCCGGGAGTACCTGCAACGCCGGCTCGGCGCCGGGACACTCGTGGCGGGGTACGACCACCGCTTCGGGCACGACCGCATCGACAGCGAAGCCACCGCCGGACTGGGCATGCGCGTAATCCGCATCGACGAATGCGAGGTCGGCGGCGAGCATGTCAGTTCGACGGTCATCCGCCGGCTGATTGACGAGGGACGCATCGCGGAGGCCGAGCGGCTGCTCGGGCATCCGGTAAGCGAGAGCGTCCTCCGAGACTGCACCCCGGAGACCTGCAAAAAGTGAGTGGGGGTGGCTGCGGCCGCCGTGCGACGGGTCCGGGGGGGGGTACGAGACGGGATTCCCGCCTTTGGAAAAAGGAAGCACACAAAACAGTTACAAGATGATAAGTCACGATTGCAAAATCCGCGTGTGGTACAAGCACACCGACCAGATGGCCATCTGCCACCATTCGAATTACATTTGCTATTACGAAGCGGCGCGCAGTGAGTTTCTGCGTGCGCTGGGCATGTCCTTCGCCGAGGTGGAGAAGCGGGGCATCATGATGCCGATCCTCGAGGTGCAGTCGAAGTACCGCAAACCGGCCTACTACGACGAACTGCTCACCGTGCGGATTATCCTTCGGGAGCTGCCCACGACGCGCATCAACTTCTTCTACGAAATCTATAACGAGCAAGGACAGCTCATCAACACCGGCATGACGCAGCTGGGCTTCATTCACAGCGACACGCGCCGTCCGTGCCGCTGTCCGGAGTGGTACCTCGACCTGATCCGGGCCCACTGGACCGAGGAGTAGGCAGGACAATGCTTTGACAGCAAATATTCTGACAGATGAAAAAAGCCCTGTTTGCATTCTCGACTGTTCTTCTTTCCTTGGCCCTTACTCTCGTTTGTTGCGAAAGGGACTCCGTAAAATCACTTTCGGCAGAGGAGGCACGGGCAGAGCTCACGCTCCCTGAGACGCCCGACAGCGCACAACTCTCCGCTGCGATACAGGTTGCACGAATCTGGGGCTTTGTCAAATATCACCATCCTGCTTTTTCCGATAAATCATCGGATGCGGATGCCGAATATTTCACCCTTCTGAACCGCATCCTTCATGCGCCGGATTCGACACACAACGGAATATATGCGGACTGGATTGCCACGTTGGGACCCTTTTCCGCACGTGCCGACCACAACGAGCGGCTCGAAGTCTTCAACGACTTCGGCTGGATTTCCGACACGCTGCTTCTCGGAAAACCTTTAAGCCGCCTGTTGTCTGAAATACGTCAGGCCGATCCGGGCAGAAACCGTTATGTCGAACAGACACCCGTCAATGTCTCATACGTCGAGCCGGAATATACCGATATTCCGGACGAAGACATCGCATACAGACTGCTCGGTGTGGCCAAATTCTGGAATGCCGTCGACAGCTATTCTCCCAACCGCAATCTGACGGACCGCCCGTGGGACGAGGTGCTTTCCGACTATACGGCCATGGCATTCGACCGCTCGGTCAACTTTATGGCGCTCTATTCCCGCATGGTATCCGAACTGTGCGATACGCATGTCAATTCGTGGTTTATCCCGCTCTTCGGCGGACGGTTTGCACCCGTCGTATGCCGTTTTGCCGAAGAGCGCCTGTTCGTTGCGGATACCTGCACGCTTGTACCCAACGATTTCCGTGTCGGCGACGAGATTCTCCTCATCGACGGCCAGAGACCCGTCGACCGGCTGGCGGCTCTCACGCCCTATATACCTCACTCCAACAGCGCTTCACTCATGCGCGACGGCTCCTACGCATCGCTGCTGACGGCCGGGAACGATGTGCAGGTCGAGTATCGGAGCAACGGGGAGATTCGCACGTCCATCCTGCCCACGGTCGCCGGAGAGGAGTTTGTCGGACGTATTTACACGAGCCTGTATACGCCCGAAAAACCGACGTTTGAAGAGGTGGCGGATGGTGTGGCCTGCATCCGCATCGGCACACTCACGTGCGCCGACGAAAGCAGGCTTGAAGATTTCCTGCATGAGCATGACAAACTGATTATCGACATGCGGGCATATCCTGCCGACTACAACGTAATTCACTATATGCTTCCCAAATACCTTTTTTCCGAGGCCCGGGAGGCAATTGCCATACTGCTGCCGCTGGCGGATATTCCGGGAACCGCGACGCGCAGGGGGCAGTCAACGGCCCGAACGTCCGATCCCGACCGGCTTTTCAGGGGGCGGGTCGTGCTGCTGGTTGACGCCTGTTCGCAGTCGATGTCCGAATACTTTACCATGTTCCTGCAAACAATTCCGGGAGCCGTGACGATTGGCAGCCAAACGGCCGGAGCCGACGGAAATGTAACGCGTGTCCAGCTGCCGTATGCGGCATTCAACCTCACCGGTCTCGGCGTATACTATCCCGACGGGCAGAACGCCCAGCGCCACGGCGTGAAGATTGACATGGTGGTTGAGCCGACAGCCGAAGGGTTGATGCAGGGCCGAGACGAACAGATGCAGGCGGCAATCGACTATCTGAACGGTGCCGGTATCTGACCCCGGCAAATTGATTCGGCATCGAGGATGATCGTACCCCGTGCGTCCGGCACCCCGCAATCAACCGCATTGTGCACGGAGACAAAAAAGGGAGCGGACCTCTTTATGAAGAAGAGGTCCGCTCCCTTTTTGAGTGTCCGGCGGCGGAATGTCCGTCACCGCACCCGAGGGGGTTATTTCTCGATCAGCGAGATCGAACGCTGGATGAAATCCGTCAAGTTCTTGCCCTTGAGCATGCCGTTGGTCAGCAGGGCCAGGTCGATGATCTGCTTGACGAGCTTGTTCTCGCCGCCGATCTCGCGCAGCCGCTCGTTGCGCTCGTCGCGCAGCGTGACGACCTTCTTCGACAGCTCCTCGCGCGTGGATTTCTCCTCGGCCGAGAGCTCCTCCTCCTTCTTGCCCTTGACCACCTCGTCGAAGCGCTTTTCCTCGGCAACGGCCGCGTCGATCTTCTTGGTGATCGACTTCAGCTTGTCGCCGTAGGACTTCTCCACGTCGGCGAGGATGTCGATGACGATGGGGTGGTTGCCGTTCACGGCGATCGTGAAGTTGTCGGGCATCTGACCGTAGAACTGGCTCATGCCGCCGCCTCCCATGGCCGCCATCTCCTTCATACGGCGCATAAACTCATTCTGCGTGATGACCACGGGCGCCTCGTCGGGCGACATGGCCTCGAACGAGATGTGGTAGTGAATCTTCTCGTCCTTGGGCATCTGGCTCTCGAAGACGGGCGTCAGAATCTCCTGCTGTCCCTCGGTAAGCGACATCTTGATATCCTCGTCCTTCTGGATGAGCTTCTCGATGACGTCGCTGTCCACGCGGGCGAAGCGCACCTCCTTGTTCTTCGACTCGTACCAGTTGATGTAGTGGTTGTCGAGCTGGCCGTCCATCACCAGCACGTCGTAGCCCTTGGCACGGGCGGCTTCGAGCGACGTGTGCTTCTCGACGGGATCGTCCACGTAGAGGAAGACCACGGTCTTGTTCTTGTCCGTCTGGTTCTCCTTGACCTTCTCGGTGTACTCCTTCGGCGTGAAATACTTGCCGTCGACGTTCTTCAAGAGCATGAAGTCGGTGGCCTTCTCGGCGAACTTCTCGTCGGTCAGGATGCCGTACTGGATAAAGATCTTCAGGTCGTCCCACTTGGCCTCATAGTCCGGACGCATCGTGTTGAAGAGCTCCTGCAGCCGGTCGGCCACCTTGCGGGTGATGTAGCTCGAGATCTTCTTCACGTTGGCGTCGCTCTGCAGGTAGCTGCGCGAGACGTTCAGCGGAATATCGGGCGAGTCGATCACGCCGTGCAGCAGCGTCAGGTACTCCGGCACGATACCCTCGACCTGATCGGTAACGTAGACCTGGTTCGAGTAGAGCTGGATCTTGTTCTTCTGAATCTCGAAGTTGTTGTGGATCTTCGGGAAGTAGAGGATGCCGGTCAGGTGGAACGGGTAGTCGATATTGAGGTGGATGTAGAAGAGCGGATCGTCGCTCATCGGGTAGAGCTCGCGGTAGAACTCCTTGTACTGCTCCTCGGTGATGTCGGTCGGCTTGCGCGTCCACAGCGGATCGACGTCGTTGATGATGTTGTCCTTCTCCGTGTCGACATACTTGCCGTCCTTCCACTCCTTGACCTTGCCGAAGGCGATGGGCACGGGCAGGAAGCGGCAGTACTTGCGGAGCAGCTCCTGAACCTTCGACTCCTCGGCGTACTCCTGCGTATCCTCGGCCAGGTGCAGGACGATCGTCGTGCCGCGGTCGCGCGCCTCGTCGGTCTCCTCCATCTCGAACTCGGGCGAACCCTCGCAGCTCCAGTGCACGGTCTTCGCGCCCTCCTTATAGGAGCGGGTGAAGATTTCGACCTTGTCGGCCACCATGAACGACGAATAGAAGCCCAGACCGAAGTGTCCGATGATCGCCTGGTTCTTGTATTTGGCCATGAACTCCTCGGCACCCGAGAAGGCGATCTGGTTGATGTACCTGTCGACCTCCTCGGCCGTCATGCCGACACCGCGGTCGGTGACCGTCAGGGTCTTCTTCGCCTTGTCGACGGCGACATGGATCGTCAGATCGCCTAACTCGCCCTTCACCTCGCCGATCGACGAGAGGGTCTTGAGCTTCTGCGTGGCATCGACAGCGTTCGAGATCAGCTCGCGCAGGAAAATTTCATGGTCCGAATAGAGGAATTTCTTGATTACGGGAAAGATATTCTCCGTAGTCACTCCGATTTTTCCGTTTTTCATAGTCGTATCGTAGTTTTTTGATTTTTGTTCGTCTTCACCGACAGCAACAAACCGTGTGCCACTCCCCGGTATCTGTCAATCTGTCAGCAGGGGACTGACAGGGTGGCGCAACGTGCGCAGTTCGCGCTGTCGGCGCTGTCCGTGGGGGGCGAACACCGACGGCGCGCCCGCACGGACCTTCTCCGCGGACCCGGCCGTCCGTGAGAAAGCAACGCATGGCACCGGCCGTGATATTGCCGGACAGGGACGTGCGGATGTCGGCGTTTTTTCGTATCTTGTGGGAAAAATCGGACGTTATGGATTTTCTCGCATTGGCAAAGAGGCGGTACGCCTGCCGCAGCTACAAGAAACAGGCGGTGGAGCAGGAAAAGCTCGATCTTATTCTCGAAGCGGGGCGCGTGGCCCCCACGGGTGCGAACCGCCAGCCCCAGCGGCTCGTTGTCGTGCGCTCGCAGGAGGGGATGGCACGGCTGGCGCGCTGTACGCGCGACTTCGGCGCCCCGGTGGCGATCATCGTCTGTGCCGACACCACGGAGGTGTGGACGCGCAAATACGACGGCAAGCGGATCGGCGACATCGACGCCTCGATCGTGACGGACCACATGATGCTCTGCGCCGCATCGCTCGGGCTCGACACGCTGTGGATCTGCATGTTCAAGCCCGAGGCCGTGCGCGAGGAGTTCGGCCTGCCCGAGGGGGTCGAACCGGTGAACATCCTGCTCATCGGCTACGGCGACGGGGAACCCGCGTCACCCGACCGCCACGCCGAGACCCGCAAACCCCTTGCGGAGACGGTCATCTGCGAACATTTCTGATCCGACCCATATAAATATAAGAGAGGAACGGGCCTTGTGACCCGTTCCTCTCTCTTTGTGCGGTTGAACCCCGGAAGGGACGATGCGGATGGATGCCGGAAGCGACACCCGGCCATGTCCCGCGCTGCCGCCTACTTTGCGTAGAGGCGGAAACCCATGCGCCAGCTCTCGCCCGGGGCGATGCTGCGGAAGCCTTCGGCTTCGGGATCGGCCATGTTCGGGGCATTCGTCGTCCACGACTGCGGCTCGGGGCAGCAGTAGGGCTCGTGTCCGCCGTTGTTCCAGATCGTCCAGTAGGTCGTCTTGTCGTCGACCTCGTAGAAGGTGCGGACACCCGTGCGGAGGTTCTCGACCAGCGCACCGCGGTACGGCTTGCCGTCGACCTCTATCTCGCGCAGCGTGAAGCCCGCCTCGATCGGCTCACAGCCCGTGACGCGCAGTCCGCCGTCGCGCAGCTTCGCAAACTGCTCCGTGAGCGGCAGGCGGCGGCCCGTCGGGAGGTTGCGTGCACTCAACTCCATCTGTTCGCCCACGGCCACGCGCATCACGTAGTCGGCGTCCGTGCCGCCGGCAAAGGGGATGCGCATCGGCGTGTGGAATCCGACGCCCACGGGCATGCGCTCCGCACTGCGGTTGGCGAACATGATCTCCTGCTTCAGCCCCTCGTTCGAGAGACGGAAGGTGATCTTGCACTTGAAGGCGTGCGGGAAGTCGCGGTAGATGGCGTCGTTCCCGGCGTTGGCGTAGTAGCGGCACTCGACGAGCACCTCGTCGTCGTTCTCCAGTGCCTTCGACACGGCGAACGGCTGGCTCTTGAGGATGCCGTGGTGGTAGTTGTGCTCCTTCTCGATGGTGATGGGGTACCGGTAGGTGCGCCCCTCGAAGGTGTAGCATCCGTCCGCAATGCGGTTGGGCGGGAAGAGCACCGGCAGGCCGAAGACCTGCGGACGCCCCTTGAAGGTCGCGATCTCATCGGCCGCAGGCGTGCGCAGAATCTCGACGCCCAGCCGCGTATTAGCCAGCCGCACGAGGTTCGCACCCATCGCGGGCACGAGCAGCGCCGTGTAGTCGCCCTTCGCAAATTCGACGGCCTGCAGGCCGTTCCAGTCGATGCAGCGGATCATCCTACAGCAGCTTTTCGATCTTCGCCTTCAGCGCGTCCTTCGATGCGGCGCCGACCTGCTTGTCGACCAGCTCGCCGCCCTTGAGGAAGATGATCGTCGGGATGTTGCGCACGCCGTACTTCATCGTGATGTCGTCGTTCTCCTCGACGTCGCACTTGCCGATGACGACGCGGCCCTCATACTCGGCGGCCAGCTCGTCGATGATCGGGGCCACCATGCGGCAGGGGCCGCACCACTCGGCCCAGAAGTCGATGACCACGGGCTTCTCCGACGAAATAATCTCCTGAAAGTTCTCCTTGTTGATTGCTAAAGCCATAGTTGTAATGATTTGAAGTTATTGTTTAGTTGAATTCCAATTTATGCTATCGAATAGTTGATCCGGTTTTCATCGAGATAGTCTACCAGTGATTGCGAGAGCGTTACACGGTGTGACTTCGAGTACAGGTTTATCACGACCTGCGTGTTGCGGTCGAAGACATTGACGCGCAGCAGCGTGTCGCCCTTCGACCCGCGGACCCGTTCCGAAAGGCCTCCGATCAGCTCGTGCGTCACCTCCTCGACGGGCAGCTGCACGGTCACCTCCTTGATCGAGTCGCGCAGTTCGGAGAGCTGCATGATCGAGACGATCTTCACCTCCAGCTCCTTGTCGTTGTAGGGCCGGGGCTGCACCTTGCAGCGGATGAAGAGGAAGTAGTCCGTGAACATGAACTTGCGGAACGTCTCGTAGTCCTTGCCGAAGAGCGCGAACTCGTAGGTGCCGTTGTAGTCCTCGAGCTTGAACTTGCCGAAAGGCTTGTTCGTGCGCGTCATCAGGTTCTGCACGCCCACGACCATGCCCGCCACGGCGATCTCCTGCCCCTTGAGCGCCTCGGGGTGCTCCAGTTCGGTGACCTGCGTCTTGCACATGTGGTCGATCAGGACCTTGTATTCGTCGAGCGGGTGCGCCGAGAGGTAGAGGCCCATCATCTCGCGCTCCTTGCCCAGCGTCTCGAGCTGCGTCCAGTCGGCGCACGCCGGCAGCACGGGGCGCT
Source organism: uncultured Alistipes sp. (assembly GCF_949296715.1). Lineage (GTDB taxonomy): Bacteria > Bacteroidota > Bacteroidia > Bacteroidales > Rikenellaceae > Alistipes. The sequence goes on from NZ_CASFQD010000033.1 coordinate 31,423, forward strand.
GGATGTCGACATGGCCGTCGCCGCCGAAGAGGCTCTGCTGGGCGTTGTCGCGCTCGGTCTGGAAGCGCTGTCCGTAGCGCATCAGCTGCTCGAGGAAGGTGACGCCGCTCGAATCGCGGCTGTCCGTACCGAAGAACTTGCCGCGGTGGAAGTCCGTAATCGAGTCGAAGGCGCCGGCATAGGCCATGTTCTCCAGACACTTGCGGTTTACGACGCTGAAGTTCAGCCGCTCCATGAAGTCGTAGATGTCCTTGTAGCGGCCGTTTTTCTCGCGTTCTGCGATGATGCTTTCCGCGGCGGCCTCGCCCACACCCTTGATGGCGGCCAGACCGAAGCGCACGTCGCCCGCGGCATTGGCCGAAAAGGTCTTCCGCGACTCGTTGACGTCCGAACCCAGCACGCGGATGCCCATGCGCTTGCACTCGTTCATGTAGACGGTCAGCTGCTCGACGTTCGTGAGGTTTCGGCTCAGCACCGCCGCCATGTACTCCGACGGGTAGTTGGCCTTCAGGTAGGCCGTCTGGTAGGCGACCCACGAGTAGCACGTCGCGTGCGACTTGTTGAAGGCATAGGAGGCGAACTTCTCCCAGTCGCCCCAGATCTTCTCGAGCACCTTCGGGTCGTGGCCGTTCTTCTGTCCGCCGCGGATGAACTTCGGTTTCAGGGCGTCCAGCTTGTCCTTGAGCTTCTTACCCATCGCCTTGCGCAGCGTGTCCGACTCGCCGCGCGTGAAGTTGGCCAGCAGACGCGACAGCAGCATGACCTGCTCCTGGTAGACCGTCACGCCATACGTATCCTTCAGATACTTCTCCATGACGGGGATGTCGTAGACGATCGGGCTGCGGCCGTGCTTGCGCGCGATGAAGTCCGGGATGTAGTCCATCGGGCCCGGACGGTAGAGGGCGTTCATGGCGATCAGGTCCTCGAAGGTCGAGGGCTGCAGCTCGCGCAGGTATTTCTGCATGCCCGCCGACTCGAACTGGAACGTACCGACGGTGCGGCCCTCGCTGTAGAGCTTGTATGTCGCCGGGTCGTTGATGATCGAGAAGTCGTCGATGTCGATCTTGACGCCCTTCGTCTGGCGGATGTTCTCGACGGCGTCCTTGATGATCGAGAGGGTCTTCAGCCCGAGGAAGTCCATCTTGATGAGGCCCGTATCCTCGATGACCGACCCTTCGTACTGCGTGACGAGCATCTTCTCGCCCGTCTCCTTGTCGTCGGCCGTCGAGACGGGCACCCAGTCGGTGATGTCGTCGCGGCAGATGATCGTACCGCAGGCGTGCACGCCCGTGTTGCGGACGTTGCCCTCGAGCATCTTCGCATAGCGGATCGTGTCGCGCAGCACGGGGTTGTCCGACTGCTCGGCGGCCTTCAGCTCCGGCACCAGCTCGATGGCCTGCCCGAGGCTCTTGACCGGCTTGCCCTCGGGCGTCTTGTCGGGCACGAGCTTGCAGAGCCGGTCCGACTCCGAGAGCATGAGTTTCTGCACGCGGGCCACGTCCTTGATCGAGAGCTTCGTGGCCATCGTGCCGTAGGTGATGATGTGGGCAACCTTCTCCTTGCCGTACTTCTGCGTCACCCAGTTGAGCACGCGGCCGCGGCCGTCGTCGTCGAAGTCGACGTCGATATCGGGCAGCGAGATACGGTCCGGATTGAGAAAACGCTCGAACAGCAGGTCGTAGGCAATCGGGTCGATCTGCGTGATGCCCAGACAGTAGGCCACGGCCGATCCGGCCGCCGAGCCACGTCCCGGACCCACCGAGACGTCCAGCTCCTCGCGCGCCGCACGGATAAAGTCCTGCACGATGAGGAAGTAGCCCGGGAAGCCCATCGTCTTCATGATGTGCAGCTCGAACTTCAGCCGCTCCTGCTGCTCCTCGGTCAGGTGCTCGCCGTAGCGGCGGTGCGCCCCCTCCATCGTCAGCTTGGCCAGGTAGTCGGCCTCGAACTTGATGCGGTAGAGCTTGTCGTAGCCGCCGAGTTTCTCGATCTTCTTGCGGCCCTCCTCCTCGGACATGACGACGTTGCCGTTCTCGTCGCGCGTGAACTCGTCGTAGAGCTCCTGCTCCGTGATGCGGGCGCGATACTCCTCCTCGGTGCCGAACTCCTTCGGAATCTCGAAGTTGGGCATGATCGGCGCGTGGTCGATCGAGTAGAACTCGATCTGGTTGCAGATGTCAACCGTCGTGGCCATTGCCTCCGGGTCGCTCTCGCCGAAGATCGCCGCCATCTCGGCCGTCGTCTTGAGCCACTCCTGCTTCGAGTAGAGCATGCGCTTCGGGTCGTCGAGGTCCTTGCCCGTCGAGAGGCAGATCAGGCGGTCGTGCGCCTCGGCGTTGTCCTCGTCGACGAAATGCACGTCGTTCGTGCAGACCATGCGCACGCCGTATTTGGCCGACAGTTCGCGCAGGTGGCGGTTGACCTCCAGCTGCATGGGGTAGGCCTCGTGGTTGGCCCGCTCGACGGTCGCCTTGTGCAACTGCAGTTCGAGGTAGTAGTCGTCGCCGAAGACCCGCTTGTGCCAGCGGATCGCCTCCTCGGCCTTCTCCAGATCACCGGCCGTGATGGCGCGCGGCACCTCGCCCGCCAGGCAGGCCGAGCAGCAGATCAGCCCCTCGTGGTACTTCTCGATCTCGGCGCGGTCGGTGCGCGGACGCATGTAGAAACCGTCGGTCCACGCCTTCGAGACGATCTTGATGAGGTTGTGGTATCCCTTGAGGTTCTTGGCCAGCAGGATCAGGTGGTAGCCGCTCTGGTCCTGCTTGCCCTCCTTGTCCTGAAGGCGCCGCCGCGCGACATAGACCTCGCAGCCGATGATGGGCTTGAAGTCCGGCACGGCTTCGAGCCCCGCGATCTTCTCCTGCGCCACCGCCGGGTCGAAGCCGAACTCCTTCTGCATGCTTTCGACCTCCTCGACGCGCGCACGGGCCGCGGCGCAGGCCTCGGCATCCTCGGGCGAGTCGTTCTTGCGGCTCTCCAGCGCAGCAAGTTCCTCCTTGAGCTGCCGGAGCCGCGCGGCGGGGTCGCTGCCCTCCGCCAGCAGCTTTTCGAGCCCGGCCGAGAGTTTTTTCAGCGTCTTGATCTTGTCGTGCTTCTTGCCGTTCTGTTTCTTGACGTAGTTGTAGAACTCCTTGATACCGAACATGTCGCCGTGGTCCGTCACGGCGATGCCGGGCTGACCGTCGGCCATGGCCTTGTCCACCAGACGCTGGATGCTGGCCTGTCCGTCGAGGATCGAATATTGCGAATGTACGTGAAGATGAACGAATTTCGACATGGCATGCAGGTTTTCCCCGGGGCGGGGTTCATGCAAAGATAGGCATATTTCCGCACAATTCGTGGCAGGGGTGTTGCATTTTATCAACAAAATGCTTAACTTTAGATAACCGATAAAACCGATGAACCATGAAAGAGGACACTATGGTTGTATTGGCGGAGTACAACACGATCACGGAGGCTGAAATCAGCAAGTCGATGCTCGACAGCGCCGGCATCTGGTCGACGATCCGCAACGAATACATGTCGACCATCTATCCCATCGGCACCATGCCCGCACAGCTTGTCGTGCGCGAATCGGACCTCGAAAGCGCCCGCGCCCTGCTGCAGAACAGATAGCCGGCAGCACCGAAACGGGAAGAAGCGGCACCTTCGGGGTGCACTCCTTCCCGTTTTGTTCTTCGCATGCCGCACCCGCCGAAAGGGCGGGTAGGGCTCCCGCGAACTATTCATTCCATATCCGCCACGAGGCCTCGGCCTGCGTGCGGAACATCGTCTCCCCGTTCAGAATGCGGGCGCCGCGCTGCCGCCCGAAGTCGAGAAAGCGTGTCAGCGGCGGGTTGTAGACCAGATCGAGCAGAAAGTGCTCCGGCGTCACGTAGGCATAGGGAATGCGCGGCGCGGCATCGACGGCGGGATACATGCCGACGGGTGAAGCGTTGACGATCAGCCGGCTGTACTCGACCACCTCGCACGGCAGGTTGTCGTAGGTAAAGTTGCCCCTTGCCGGGTCGCGCGACACGAGGTCGTAGGCGATGCCCCGCTCCGCAAGGACATACTGCACGGCCTGCGAGGCGCCGCCCGTACCAAGAACCAGCGCCCGTTCGGGCTGCTCGGCACCGAGCAGCTCGTCGAGCGCCGCACGCAGACCGATGATGTCGGTATTGTGCCCCGTGAGCCGCCCGTCGGCCGTGCGGCGGATGCAGTTGACCGCCCCGACGGCCGAAGCCTCGAACGAGAGTTCGTCTGTCAGCGGCACCACCTCGCGCTTGTAGGGGATCGTGACATTCAACCCGCACAGATCGGGTGTGCGGCGCAGCAGTTCGGGCAGCGCATCGATCGATGGCAGCTCGTAAAGATCATATCGGCAATCCGTTATCCCCTCTTTTCTGAACTTTTCCGCGAAGTAGACGGCCGAGGCCGAATGCCCCAGCGGCCGACCGATCAGTCCGTAACGCCGCATCATGCCTCGCGTTTCTTCGTGATGATGCGCGCCAGCACCTCAATGCCGTAGATCGTCAGAAATCCGATGATGCAGAGCAGGATGGCCTCGGTCAGCAGCGCCGGTCGACCGGTGATCTGCTCGAAGGTCGCAGGCAGGACGTTGCGTTCGATCAGCGGCTGAAGCGCTCCGTGGCTGTCCAGGTAGGTCTCGACGACCTCCTTCCAGGGCCACACCTTGTTGAGCGAGCCGACCATGAAGCCCATCAGCACGGCGACCGTGACGTCGTGCCAGTGCTTGAGCAGCCACGAGAGCAAGTGCGAGAAGGAGATGATGCCCGCGGCGGCGCCGATGACGAAGACGACGATCACGGGGATGTTCAGGTCGCCGACGGCCTGCATGATGTACTGGTACTTGCCGAGCAGCAGCAGGATGAAGGCTCCCGAGATGCCCGGCAGGATCATGGCGCAGATGGCGATGGCACCCGAGAGCATGATGAACCACCAGTCGTTGGGAGTCTCGGCGGGCGTGGCGACGGTGATCCACCAGGCGATGGCTGCGCCGACGAGCAGCGAAGCGACCGTCGAGAAGTTCCAGCGGCCGATCTGCTGGGCGACGAGCAGGGCCGAGGCGACGATCAGTCCGAAGAAGAACGACCAGATGGCGATCGGGTGGTTCGTGAGCAGGTAGGTCATCAGTCGGGCGAGCGAGAAGATCGCGATGGCGATGCCGACGAGCACGGGCAGCAGGAAGCGTCCGTTGATGTGGCGCCAGAACGAGACGAGGCGCCCCTTTGCGAGGAGTTTCAGGGCCTGGAGGTCGATGCTGCGGATCGAGTCGATGAGCTCCTCGTAGATGCCCGAGATGAAGGCGATCGTGCCGCCCGAGACTCCGGGTACAACGTCAGCCATGCCCATGGCGCAGCCCTTGAGCGCCAGCATGATGTAGCGTGAAAATTTCATATGCGGTTGATTTTGGGTACAAAGATACGACAAAGCAGCGGACTGTCAAAAAAAAAATTGCACGATTACAGGGGCGCCTCCCGGGTAATCGTGTAATTCATAGGCCGCATCAGACCGTCAGGCCTTCTCTGCCACCTGCTCGAAGAACTCGGGCTTGCTGCGACGGATGAAGTCGATCACTTCCTGAAGTCCGCCTGCAAACTTGGCGAAGTCCTCCTTGTAGAGGAAGATCTTATGCCGGTCGTAGCTGCAGGTGCCGTCGGGGTTTGGCATTTTGCGACTCTCGGTAATGGTGAGGAAATAGTCATCGCCGCGCGTGGCGCGCACGTCGAAGAAGTAGGTTCTACGGCCTGCCTTCACGGCTTTCGTGAGAATCTGATCACCATTTTCCTCGCTCTCTCGACGAGGGGTTGGATGAGGTAACATGACAATCGCAGTTTTTTGGTGCTGGTGTTAATGTATACAAATATGTCCTTTGTATATACGAATATACACAAAAATCCGCAAACCACCAAAAAATCGTGCGTGCTATTTTCCTTTTTCCAGCAGGGGCAGGCCCCGTTTTTCCCACTCTTCGAGGATTGCGACGGCACGGTGAAACGTCTCGCTGCGCTCCGCATTGATTACGCGGTAGAAGGCCTCGGTGCCATACAGACGCTGTGCCACAAGGGCTTTGAGCTGTATGCGCATGAGCGGAGCCGAGGCCCCGAGTCCCGCAGAGTCGACCGCAACGCCCCGTGCGGCGCCCAGCTCCGCCACTTCCCGGAGCATGGCCGTGTCGGCCACGAATCCGGCATCGAACGCCCCGAAGTCGGGATAGCGCCTTTCGAGCGAGTCGCGGCGACGGTCCATCGTCGCGACGACGTATTCGTTCACCACGCCGCGGCGAATCAGTTCGGCGTAGTACTTCGAATATCCCGTCGTGTCCTCGTCGACCGGCACGTCGGGCCGGATACCGCCGCCGCCCCGGACCGTGCGGCCCGTGCGGAGCGTGCGGAACTCGGGCGCCGCGGCGTCAAGCGAGTCGCGCACGGCGTCGTCGTAGCGGCGCAGGTGGTCGAGGTAGTATTCGCGCCGCTTGCCCTTCTCGTAGGGGCGCTGGATGATGCGGCCCGAAGGGGTGTGGTAGCGGGCGATGGTGATGCGCACGGCCGAGCCGTCGCCGAGCATCACCTGCCGCTGCACGAGCCCCTTGCCGAAGCTCGGGCGGCCCACCACCACGCCGCGGTCCCAGTCCTGGATGGCGCCCGTGACAATCTCGGATGCCGAGGCCGACACTTCGTCGATGAGCACGACCAGTTTGCCGCCGAGGGCCTCGCCGTCGCGCTGTGCGTGGTACGACCGCGTCGGGACGCTTCGTCCCTCGGTCGAGACAATCAGCGCCCCGCGCGGCAGGAAGAACTCCGCCATGCCGATGGCCTGTTCGAGCAGGCCGCCGCCGTTGCCGCGCAGGTCGAGAATCAGCTTCGCAGGGCGGCCGAGCCGCTCGTATGCCTCGCCGAACTCGCTCATCGTCGTGCGGCCGAAGCGGTTGACCTTGATGTAGCCGATGCCGTCGGCGGCCATGTAAGCGGCGTCGACCGTATTGAGCGGAATGCGGTCGCGCACCATCACGAAGTGCAGCCGTTCGTCGACGCCGTGGCGCACGATGTCGACGGCCACGCGCGTGCCGGTCTTGCCGCGCAGATACTTCGGCACGTCCGCCTGCCGCATGCCCACGGCATCGAGCGAGTCGATGCGCACGATGCGGTCGTTGGGCAGCACGCCCACCCGTTCGGCCGGTCCGCCGGCTATGGTGTTGACGACGATGATTGTGTCGCGCAGGATGTTGAACTCCACGCCGATGCCGCTGAACTCGCCGTCGAAGCTCGCCGCCACGGACTGCATCTGCTCGGCGTCAAGGTATGCCGAGTGGGGGTCCAGCTCGTCGAGCATCCCCGTGATGGCCTCCTCCACGAGCGGTGCCATCTCGACCTCGTCAACATAGTAGCGCACCAGATAGCGGTAGACCTCCATGAGTTTCTGCAACTGCGGCGCCGCATCGGATGAGGTCTGGGCCGGAAGCGCGACGGGCAGCAGAAGCCCCGCGAGCAGCAGCCAAACGGGCAGCAGGAGGTGCAACACCTTGCGACAGGGGCGCCCGGACGCGCCGGCGGTCTTTTCGGCCGACGCCGCATGCAGGGGGCGTATGGAACGGATGAGTTTCATGTCTTTTCGGTCTTTTTTCGGACGGTGGAACGAAATACGGGGCCGTCGTGCCCCGTATTCCGAACGTATCGTCCCGTGGTTTTGGTATGCGGCGCTCCGCACGTGCGGGCCGTCCTTTATTTAATTGCTGCTGGAGAGTGTGCCGACGACCTCGGCTATCGGCACCTGCCGCTGCTCGCCCGAGCGCATGTCCTTGAGCGTCACGACGCCCGCCTCCAGCTCCTGCGAGCCGATGATGACCACACAGGGGATGCCGCGGCGGTTGGCGTACTCCATCTGCTTCTTCATCTTGCCCGGCTCGGGGTATATCTCGGCGGCGATGCCTGCCTGGCGCAGCTGCCGGAGCAGCCCCAGGGCTGCGGTCTGCTCCTTCTCGCCGAGGTTCGTCAGGAAGACACGCGTCGAGAAGTTGACCTCCTCGGGGAAGAGCCCGAGGCCCGTCATGACGTCGTAAATGCGGTCGGCACCGAACGAGATGCCCACGCCCGAGAGGTTGGGCATGCCGAAGATGCCCGTCAGGTCGTCGTAGCGGCCGCCGCCCGAGATCGAGCCGATGGCGTAGTCGAGGGCCTTGACCTCGAAGATCGCCCCGGTGTAGTAGTTCAGTCCGCGCGCCAGCGAGAGGTCCAGCTCGACGGGCAGCGACAGCCCCAGCCGTGCGATGTGCGTGAAGACCGTCTCGATCTCGTCGACGCCCTTCAGGCCGGTTTCCGATCCGGCGAGAATCTCCCGCAGCAACGCGATTTTCTGCGCATTGTCGCCGCTCATCTCCAGAATCGGCTGCAGCCGGGCTATCGCCTCGTCGTCGAGCCCGCGCTCACGCAGCTCGGCCTTGACGTTCTCCAGCCCGATCTTGTCCAGCTTGTCGATCGCCACGGTGATGTCCATCATCTTGTCGGCGTGGCCGATCGTCTCGGCGATGCCGTAGAGAATCTTGCGGTTGTTCATCTTCAGCGCCACGCGGATGCCCAGCCGGCGGAAGACCTCGTCGACGATCTCCACCAGCTCGACCTCGCAGAGCAGCGAGCGCGTGCCGATGACGTCGACGTCGCACTGGTAGAATTCGCGGTAGCGGCCCTTCTGCGGGCGGTCGGCACGCCACACGGGCTGAATCTGGTAGCGCTTGAAGGGGAAGGTCAGCTCGCTCTGGTGCTGCACGACGTAGCGGGCGAAAGGGACCGTCAGGTCGTAGCGCAACCCCTTCTCGCAGACCTTCGACGCCTGGCGCACCTCCTCGTCCGAGAGGCCGGCGGCGTAGTCGCCCGAGTTGAGAATCTTGAAGAGGAGCTTGTCGCCCTCGTCGCCGTATTTGCCCAGCAGCGTCGAGAGGTTCTCCATCGCCGGGGTCTCGAGCGGCGCAAAGCCGTAGGTGCGGAACACCGAGCGGATCGTATCGAAAATGTAGTTGCGGCGCATCATCTCCACGGGGGAGAAGTCGCGCGTGCCCTTGGGTATGGACGGTTTTTGCATGTTCGGTTCAGTGTGTTTGTATCGTTCGTCGGAGCCGGAGCAAAAGGGGAGCCGCAGCAGTGGGCCTTCGCCCTTTTTCTGCCCTCTCTCTTTTCTCAGCCTCCCTGCCGGGGCGCACCGGATGTATGCCCCCGGCGGGCGGATTACTCCTCGATAAGTTTCTTGTATTTGACGCGGTGGGGCTGTACGTCGCCGCCCTGGGCACGCTTCCACTCCTCGTATTCGGAGTAGGAGCCCTCGTAGAAGACCACCTTCGAGTCGCCCTCGAACGAGAGGATGTGCGTGGCGATGCGGTCGAGGAACCAGCGGTCGTGCGAGATCACGACGGCACACCCGGCGAAGTTCTCGAGACCCTCCTCCAGCGCGCGCAGCGTGTTGACGTCGATGTCGTTCGTCGGCTCGTCGAGCAGCAGCACGTTGCCCTCCTCCTTCAGGGCGAGGGCCAAGTGCAGGCGGTTGCGCTCGCCGCCCGAGAGCATGCCGCACTTCTTCTCCTGGTCGGCGCCCGAGAAGTTGAAGCGGGCGACGTAGGCCCGGGCGTTGACCTGCCGGTTGCCCAGCGTGATGAGGTCGGCGCCCTGCGAGATCACCTCGTAGACGGTCTTCTCCGGGTCGATCGACTTGTGCTGCTGGTCGACGTAGGCCAGCTTGACGGTCTGGCCCACGCGGAACGTACCCTCGGTGGGCTGCTCCAATCCCATGATCATGCGGAAGAGCGTCGTCTTACCCGTACCGTTGGGGCCGATGACGCCGACGATGCCGGCGGGCGGCAGCGAGAAGTTCAGGTGCTCGTAGAGCACACGGTCGCCGAAGGCCTTTTTCACGTCGTGGGCCTCGATCACCACGTCGCCCAGACGCGGACCGTTCGGGATGAATATCTCGAGCTTCTCCTCCTTCTGCTTCGTATCCTCGTTCATCATCTTGTCGTAGGCCGACAGACGGGCCTTCGACTTGGCATGACGGCCCGAGGGCGACATGCGCACCCACTCCAGCTCGCGTTCGAGCGTCTTGCGGCGCTTCGACTCCTGCTTCTCCTCCATGGCCATGCGCTTGGTCTTCTGCTCGAGCCAGCCCGAGTAGTTGCCCTTCCAGGGGATGCCCTCGCCGCGGTCGAGCTCCAGAATCCACCCGGCGACGTTGTCCAGGAAGTAGCGGTCGTGCGTCACGGCGATCACCGTGCCCTTGTACTGCTGGAGGTGCTGCTCGAGCCAGTCGATCGACTCGGCGTCGAGGTGGTTCGTGGGCTCGTCGAGCAGCAGCACGTCGGGCTGCTGCAGGAGCAGGCGGCACAGGGCCACGCGGCGCCGCTCGCCGCCCGAGAGGTGCTTGACGTTCTCGTCGGGGTCGGGGCAGCGCAGGGCGTCCATCGCGCGCTCGAGCACGCTGTCGAGCTCCCAGCCGTTGCAGTGGTCGATCTTCTCGTAGACGACGCCCTGCCGTTCGATGAGCGCCGCCATCTCGTCGTCGGACATCGGCTCGCAGAGCTTCGTGTTGATCTCCTCGTACTCCTTCAGCAGGGCCACCGTCTCGGCGCATCCCTCCTCGACCACCTCGCGCACGGTCTTCGTGTCGTCGAGTTTGGGCTCCTGCTCCAGGTAGCCGACCGTGTAGCCGGGCGAGAAGACCACCTCGCCCTGGAAGTTCTTGTCGATTCCGGCGATGATCTTCATGAGCGTCGACTTGCCCGCGCCGTTCAGACCGATGATGCCGATCTTGGCGCCGTAGAAGAACGAGAGGTAGATGTTGTTCAGAACCTTTTTCTGGTTGGTGAAGGTCTTGCTGACCCCGACCATCGAAAAGATGATTTTTTCGTCTGCCATATTTCCGTTTTTGTCGATTTGCGTGTGAGCGCGATGCCGCACGGGATGCCGAAGCCCCGCCGGACGGCGAAGATGCCGCCGTTCCGTTTTCGGGCGGAATATCCGTGCCGCGTCGATTTTGCAAATATACGACGAATTTCCGGATTTCCGTCTCCCGCAGACCGATTCTTTTCCCGCCGGAAAGCCCGTGCGGAGGGGTCGGTTGCACAATTTTTACAGCCATTGCACAAAATCGAAGATTTTTTGGCCCGATTTGCAGATTCATCGACAAAATTCAAAGTTCCGGCCCCGGGCTGTTCATTAAATATTGTATATGACCAACCCAACCTAAAACTTGTGTGAAATGAAACAACCTTACACGAAACCGACGGGTGCGGAGTACCTCCCGCCCGAGATCGAAATTCTGTACGTGACGCCCGAATGCGGCTTTGCTGCTACCGGGAACGGAGCCCCGGAGTTCGATGATCCGGATATCCTCAGCTGGGAATACGGAGACTACAATAATGTCGGAGAATAAAAACGCCCGAGCCATGAAACGAATCTGCACACTGATCCTCCTTGCAGGAGTGTTTGCCGGATGCGTCAAGGACGATACTGCCGGCGTGAAACGTTATACGGGAACTCCCGTGGTCATCATGGCCGCCATGGACGGGACCCGCACCTCGCTGGGCGACGACGCCCGCACGGTCACCTGGTCGAAGGGCGACCGGATCGCCGTTTACAGCCAGCTGGAGGCCGAGGGCACGTCGGCCGTCGCCATAAACGGAGGCAACCAGATGGAGTTCACGCTCGACGAGGGTTCCGCCGGGCTGACCCACGGCCGCTTCAACGGTTCGCTTGTCTTCGCCGAGGACGAAAGCATCTACACCAACCCCACCTACACGCTGCATGCCTACTATCCCTACAGCGCGGCCAACGACAAGAACAAAAAGTGGGCCGTGGCCGGCACGCTGCCCGCCATGCAGAGCTGCGACATGAAGGGGGTCTACGACCTTTCGGCCTGCGACTTTCTGGTCGGCGAGGCGAAGGGCGTGTTGAGTTCCGACTCCGAGTTCGGCATCGCCTTCAAGCGGGTCTTCGCCATGATGCAGTTCCAGATTACGAATGCCACCGCGGAGACCTTCTCCGTGCGGCAGGTCACCATGTCGGCCGCCGGCAAGGCCCTTGCCGGTGATTTCACGATTCAGGTGCACCGCAACCTGAATGTCGTCGAGGGCAGCCTCGGCGAGGGACAGGACGGACGTCCGAAATTCAAGACCCCGAGCGAATCGGTGGGTGTCACCGTGGACCAGGGACTGCTCACCGTCGGGGAGCAGGGAACGGCCCGTCTGCTGTTCAACCGCTGGGAGGAGCTGACGAATACCGACCTGACCGTCACCGTCACGACCAACAAGGGGACCTACACCCGCGTGCTGAAAACCGGCGACCGCGACTTCTCGCTCAAGGACAACTACATCCTGCCGATCCACATCGATGCACTCGAGCCGCTGGGCGATGTCGAGGTGGACAACTACGTAGAGGACGGCAGCATGACGCTGGTTTCATCGGATGATGCGACACTTCCTACAAGCGGTGGCACATTCTGTATCGAAGGCAATGTTACCGTCAAGAGCAATCTCTCGATACGGGGCAATTTTACAGTAATCGGGCGCCATACGATCAACGGCGTACCGCAGGATGCAATCAATATCTGCTTTGCGAACAACCATGCATCCGCAAAGGACAAGACGTTAACCTTCAGGGATATAATTGTAAGACCGGTTGCAACGTCTTCATCCAACCGATACATTATCCGCAGCAACAACGCGAAGGCGGACATGCAGAGTGTTGTATTCGAAAACTGCATTCTGGAATATCCGGAGGGGGTAACCCAAGACCCCGACCACTTCGTCCTTTTGATGCACAACAGCGGTTATGTCATCAAGAACCTGACAATCAAGAACTGCATTATCCGCAACATGCCGAACGGGCTGATCACCTATGCGGGGGCCTCGGCCGATGCACAGTCGCGGATCGAGCAGATCGAGCTGGTGAACAATACCTTCTACACCGACGAGGCGACCGCTTCCGCCTACATGAGCTTCTGCGGCGGCAACATCGTCCTGCGCAACAACACCTTCTACAACTACTCCTCGAAGGCGGACGGCGCCCTGATCTCCGTGGCTGCCGGAAACGTCGAGTGCACGAAAAACATCTTCCACGCACCGACGCCCTCCGTACTCTTCGACAACCAGCCCGCGACAGAGACGGACAACTGCCTGTTCAACTTCTCCGTGCTGGCCGGCGGCGAGGCAGGCACCACCGACCCGGGCTTCGTGAATCCGACGGCGGACTTCACGCCGCAGAATCCCGAAGTCATCGCGGCAGGGCAGGGCGACCAGCGCTGGCTCTGATACGCTCCGCAGCGACAGTAAAAGGTCCGCACCGAAAGTGCGGACCTTTTTTGCGCGGCTCCGTCTTCCGGCATGCTGTCCCCTGACCGCGGACACTGTCGGGATTGCGCCCTGCCTGTCCGCCCGTCCGCCTGTTCGCGGTGCGACGCACGAATCCCTCCGGGCACGAAAAGGCCGCACCCCGACGGAGTGCGGCCCGATTGCGGATCGCCGGCCCTGCGGCCGTGTGCGATCAATAGTTCTCCTTCTTGGGTTCGAAGTAGGCCTGCGGATGCTTGCAGGCGGGGCAGAGCTTCGGAGCCTCCTCGGCCTCGATGATGAAACCGCAGTTGCGGCACTGCCACCAGATCTTGCCGTCGCGCTTGAAGAAGTTGCCGTCGGTCAGGCGGCTCAACAGCTTCAGGTAGCGGCGCTCGTGCTCGGCCTCGACGATCGAGATCATGCGGAATGCGGCTGCGATCTCGGCAAAGCCCTCCTCGTCGGCCACCTTCGCGAACTCACGGTAGAGGACATCCCACTCCTCGTTCTCACCCTTGGCGGCGGCGAGCAGGTTCTCGGCCGTCGTGCCGATGGGACCGGTGGGGTAGCTGGCCGTGATCTCCACGTCGCCGCCCTCAAGGAACTTGAAGAAACGCTCGGCGTGCTCCTTCTCCTGCTCGGCCGTCTCGGCGAAGACGCCCGCGATCTGTTCGTAACCCTCCTTCTTGGCCTTGCTCGAGAAGAAGACGTAACGGCTGCGTGCCTGGCTCTCGCCGGCAAATGCCTTCAGCAGATTCTGTTCGGTACGTGTACCCTTGATGCTCTTTTCCATAGTTTTGTCGTGTTTGGTGTTTTTCTGAAGCAAAGATAGCAAAATCCGTTTCACTTCGCCAAAAAAAAGCGATCGGTAGTTTTTATGGGCCTATTCGGATTATCTATACGCCTTTCCTGTCCCCCGAAGAATGGGTCCGGCCGCTCCCTCCCGGATACAAAAGGCCGTTTTTCGCGAATAATTCCTATTTTTGCAATCGCAAACGGGCCAAACGATGAAATACCTGCGCTGGATACTCTGCGCCGCACTGCTGGCGGCGGTCTGCTGCCTTCCGGATCACGGGAGACGCGAAGAGCGCATGCCCGAACCTCCGGCGCCGGAGCGCATCCGGCTCCTCTTCGGCGGCGACGTGATGCAGCACCTGCCGCAGATCACGGCGGCGCGCCGCGACGGCGGATTCGACTACGGCGGGGTCTTCGCCGCGCTCGAGGCCCGCTTCCGGGCGGCCGATCTCGTGGTCGTGAACCTCGAGACGACGCTCGCCGACGCGGAACCCTATGCGGGCTATCCCGTCTTCCGCTCGCCCGCGGCGCTGGCCGATGCCCTGCGCGAGGCGGGGGTCGATGTCGCCGTGCTGGCCAACAACCACTGCTGCGACGGCGGCCTGCGCGGCATCCGCACGACCGTCGGCGAGCTGGAGCGCTGCGGCATCCGCCACACGGGCGTCTTCCGCGACTCGGCCGACTACCGGCGCAACCATCCGCTCACGCTCCGCTGCGGCGGCATCGGCATCGCCCTGCTCAACTACACCTACGGCACGAACGGCATGCCCGTACCGGCCGGTACGCTCGTCAACCGCATCGACACCGCGGCCATGGCGCGCGACCTGGCCGCAGCGCGGCACTCCGGCGCCGACTGCATCGCCGTCTGCATCCACTGGGGCAACGAATACGAACGCCGTCCCGATGCGTCGCAGCGGACCCTGGCCCGTTTTCTGCGGCGGCACGGCGCCGACCTCATTATCGGCAGCCACCCGCACGTCATACAGCCCTTCGAGGCCGATACCGTCTCCGCGGTCTTCTATTCGCTGGGAAATCTCGTCTCGAACCAGCGCCGCAGGTACTGCGACGGCGGCCTGCTGGCCGAGATCGCGGTGACGAAGCATCCCGACGGCCGCATGGAGTATACGGCCGGGGCCGTCCCCGTCTGGGTGGCGCTGCCGGGCTACCGCATCCTCCCGCCCGAGGCGGCCGACACGATGCGTCTGGGCGAAGCCTACCGCACTTTCCGCCTCGACACCGATTCGCTGCTGACGCACTGAAGCCCGGATGTGCGGCGGGCGATTTTCCGACCGGAACTTCTATAAATAAATATACGTGCATCCGATGCGGATGCCGGGCGGCTACTGCCGTCTGCGGGGATTGCGCGGGAACCACCCTTTGGCCACACGCCTGCGCTGCTCGAACAGTTCGCCGATGGACCAGAGCGACGAGGCGCCCCACACGGCCAGCAGCGTCGACCAGACGACGTGCCGCACGGCCACCGACGCCGCGATGGCGGCAAGGCCCATAAGCAGGAAGACCCACCAGATGCGCACGCCGAAGTGGTATTCTCCCTTGATGACGAGCGGGTGGAAGAGCCCGATGATGAGAAACGTCGCAAGGCCGATTACCAGCCCCGTCAGGTTGTATTGCACGATGAAATCCATGTTGTCGCTGTTGTGTTCCGGAGACAAAGGTATCAAAAAAATGCGGACGGAGCACTCCGGCCCCGTCCGCAATGCAACAGTCCGCGCCCAAAAAGCCCGCGCGGCGGATCATGCCGTCAGAAGCTGTATTGCAGCAGCATGTTGACGCGGTTGGCGTGGTTCTGTGCGCCCGACATGTTCTCGCGCGTGCCGTAGAGGTATTCGCCGGCGATCTTGAAACGCGGCGTCACCGAATAGAAGATGTTGCCGAAGATGTACTGTCCCTGCCGGTATTCGTCCTCGGCGTAGAAGCCGTCGCACTTGTCGATGCGGACCATCGAATAGCCGCCCGAGAGGAAGAGGCGCGGCGTGAGGTTGATCTGTGCGGCAGCCTGCCAGCCCCACATCGGCGTGGTGCGGATGCGTGTCGCATCGTTCGGGTCGGGCGTGAAGTCGAGGCCCGAGCCGATCAGATCCAGCATGTAGGGGGTGATGCCCTCGCCGTAGACGCCGTTCATGAAGAGCTGCAGGGGACGCCCCAGCTTGATCGTGCCGCTGAACTGCGCGCCCCAGCCCAGCAGCGAGGTGGTGCTCTCCGTGCGGTTGTTGTACAGGTACATGTTGCGCACGATGCCCGACAGGCGCAGGTGGCTCGACATCTCCCGGCCCCACGCGACCTGCAGGTAGGCCGGGACGTCGGGAACGCGCTGGTGCATCGGTGCGAAGTTGTCGCCGTAGGTTCCGCTGACCCGGGGCATTTCGGCCGCAATGCCGAAGGTCATGTGCTTGCGGGCGAACGACACCTCGTAGCGGAGCATCGTGGCGAAGTCGTAGTTGTAGGCGTTAGGGCCCTGGAAATCGATGGTCGTGGGCGACGCCTGCAGGTCGCAGAAAGTCGTGATGTCGCGTCCGAAGGTCAGACCCAGGAAGTTGACATAGGCCGAGCGCAGACGCGGCGTGTAGCTGCCCGGCGCCCCGCCGCGGAAGTCCGTGTCGATGTGGACCACGACGCGTCCCAGCGTCCGGGTATTGGCGATGGCCGTAATGTAGAGCCTCGAGGTCGAAGCGTCCATCATCAGCTTCTGATCCGTGTCGTAGCTGCCCGGAATCGGTATCTCGTAGGGCACGAAGTCGATGTTGTCCGAAATGCCGTCGAAGTCGTATCCCGTGCGCAGGGCGACGAAGCCGCCCACGGCAAAGGAGAAGCGGTTGTCCCTCGACGTGAAGACGAATTTCGGATAGTCGTCCTGCTGGAATCCCGTGCGGTGCGTCTCGAGGTAGTCCTGCGTGGCATTGGCCACGGCGGCGCGGTTGGCCAGGGCAGCCTGTTGCAGCGGGCTGTTGTTATGGTTGTAGATGGTGTCCACCTCGTGCACGGAAACGAGGTAGACCGTAGGCTCGTACTTGCCCCTGCGGGACTGGTGATGCTGGGCCGAGACGGACGATGCGAGCAGCAGGGCCACGATCAGGAGTCGAATTGTTTTCATAGGCTGTAAATTTATGTTTTTGTGTTCCTCGGGGCCGATGTCCAAGTTGTATGCCAAATAAATCCGTCAAATATGCAAAAAATTTCTATCTTTGTGAAACTTCGGTCCAATGTGTGCAGGCACGGACCGGCATACCTATTAAATTA
Organism: uncultured Alistipes sp.; assembly: GCF_949296715.1. GTDB lineage: Bacteria > Bacteroidota > Bacteroidia > Bacteroidales > Rikenellaceae > Alistipes. The sequence goes on from NZ_CASFQD010000033.1 coordinate 48,785, forward strand.
AGAACGTATTTCGCCGATGCTGCTCTTTTACGTCATACCGCTGCTCGGAGCCGTGGCCATCGTGGCGGACCTGCTCCGCTTCCGCCGCATGCGGCAGCAGCAGAAACGCTGCCCCGTATTCCGGATGCTCTGGTGCGGCGTGACGGATGTCATTCCGGTCGTGCTGCCGCTGGCCGGACTCGTCGTGCGCGACAACACGCCCGGCTACATGTCCGTAGTGATGTGGCTCGTATGGATCTGGATGCTCACCGTGCTGCCGCGGCTCATCCATTACCTCTTCCGGCTGCTGCACCTCCGGCGCACGGGCATCGTGCTCGGCTGCGGCATCGTCGCCGCGCTGGTCTGGGGTGCGACACTCGGCCGCACGACCCTGCACGTCAGCCGCGTGGAGGTCTGCTCGCCGCGCCTGCCCGCGGGATTCGACGGCATGCGCATCGTGCAGCTCTCGGACATGCACCTCGGCACGCTCGTCTGCCCCGAACGGGAGCTCGCGCGCATCGTCGACTCGGTCAACGCCCTGCACCCGGAGCTGGTCGTCTTCACGGGCGATCTGGTCAACATCCGCGCCTCGGAGCTCGACGTCCGGGCCGTGCGGCTGCTCCGCCGCATCGAGGCGCCGGTCGTCTCGGTCACGGGCAACCACGACGTCGGAGCCTACATCAAGGATACGGTCGCGCTGCCCCGCGAACGGTCGCTCGCAGACCTGCTTGCCGCACAGCGGGCGATGGGGTGGCGCGTGCTCGATGACGAGACCGTCTACCTGCACCGCGGCGGCGACAGCATCTCGCTCTCGGGCGTCTCGTTCGACCCGGCACTGCGCAAACAGCGTCACGACAGCGACATCAAGGCTGCGAACCTCGACCGCGTGTATGCCGGCGTGCCCGACTCGCTCTACAACCTGACGGCCGTGCACCTGCCGCAGCTCTGGGAGCAGATCACCGGCCGCGGATACGGCGACCTGACCCTCGCGGGGCACGTGCACGCCATGCAGTTCAAGGTCCGGCTCTTCGGCCGCGCGTGGTCGCCCGCGGCGTGGCTCTACGACCGCTGGAGCGGCCGCTACGACGAGCAGGGGCGCACGCTCTACATCAACGACGGCACGGGATACGTAGCCTATCCGATGCGGCTGGGGGCCTGGCCGGAAATCACGCTTTTTACCCTGAAACGATGCGAATAACCCTATCCGCCGCGGTTACGGCCGACGGCTACCTCGATGACAATACACCCCGGCGGTTGATGATCTCCACGCCGGGAGACTGGGCGGCCGTGCTGGCGCTGCGCGCCGCGCACGACGCCATTCTGGTCGGTGCCGAGACGCTGCGGCGCGACGACCCTGCACTGCTGTTGCGCGACGAAGAGGCCCGGGCCCGACGGGCGGCCCGCGGGCTGCGTCCCGACCTGACGAAGGTGACGCTGACCCGCTCGGGGCGGCTCTCGCCCGCGATGCGCTTCTTTACGGAGGGTGATGCCGACCGTCTGGTCTTCTCCGAAGTGCCGATCCCGGCACTGGACGGAGCGGCGGAGGTGATCCTTCCGGGCGTGCCGCTTACGGCCGCGGCCGTCGTCACGGAATTGGAGAAACGCGGCATCCGCTCGCTCTTTGTCGAGGGCGGCGCCCGGACGCTGCACCAGTTCCTCGACGCCGGGCTGGCCGATACGCTGCGCCTGGCGGTGAACCCCGCCCTGACGCTCGGTCCGGAGCGGGGCGGCTCACGGCTGGCCGTGCACCTTCCGGAGGGGCTGCCATGCCGCCGCGAACGGCTCGACGACGGCATGGAAGTTGCCACGTGGAGACTTCGGCCCGACACGGCGGACGAGGACCTGTACTGGCTCGGACAGGCCGTGGAGGCGAGCCGCCGCTGTGTGCCGTGCGCCACGTGCTATCGCGTCGGGGCGGTGATCCGCACGGCGGCGGGCGAATGCTTCACGGGCTACACCCACGAGACGTCGCCCACGCACCACGCCGAGCAGGAGGCCGTTGCCAAGGCCCTGCAGGCCGGCGCCGAACTGCGCGGCGCGTCGATCTACTCCTCGATGGAGCCCTGCTCGACGCGGCGGAGCGAGCCGGAAAGCTGCACACAGCTGATCCTGCGCCACGGATTCGCCCATGTGGCCTTCGCGCTGTACGAACCCAACTGCTTCGTCTGCTGCCGCGGGGCACAGACTTTGCGTGAGGCGGGAGTGAACGTGCGCGTCTATCCAGAACTGGGGGAGGAGGTCCTGAAACTCAACGCCCACCTGAAGTACTGAAACAGTCGCATTTTGTGTCCATAAAGGCTTAATATTGGTCAAAAAGCCGTCATATACGGAGATTATCGGAGGAATCCATATATATTTGCCGCAAAAATATGTTCCATGATATGAAATCAAGAGTCAGAATCCTATTGACCGCTGCCGCCGTGGCGGTTGCGGCTCCGCTTTCCGCACAGCAGGCCGAGCAGTTGCTGTCGCTCGACGAGGCGATTGCGGTCACACTCGCGGACAACCCCGCCATGAAGGCCGCCGCCTATGAGGAGCGGGCCGCCGAGCAGGAGCGCCGGGCCGCCATCGGCCTGCGCATGCCCCGCATCGGAGTGACGGGCGCCTATGCCTACCTGGGCAAGGACATCGGCTTCGACTTCAACGACATGAAGGGACCGGTGAACGACATCGCCGGCCAGATTCTCGGCAGCGGCATGGTGCCGCCGCAATACATCCCCACGCTTCAGGGGCTGATCTCGCCGCTGCTGGGGGCCGACTGGTCGCTCACGATTCAGGACCGCAGCCTGGGATTCGTGGGGGGCGAGGTGACCCTCCCGATCTGGATGGGCGGCAAGATCAACGCCGCAAACCGCGCCGCGAAGATCAACCAGCGCACGGCCGAGGCGCAGGGCGACCAGACGCGCAACGCGCTGATCTCGGAGCTCGTCGAGCGCTACTTCGGGCTGTCGCTTGCGCGGCAGGTCGTCGAGGTGCGCCAGCAGGTGGTCGACGGCGTGCGCCGCCACCTCGAGGATGCCGTGGCGCTCGAAAAGAACGGCATGATCTCGCGCAGCGAACGGCTCTACGTGGAGGTCAAGATGGCCGAGGCGGAACGCGAGCTGGCCAATGCGAAGCTCGAGGCCGAGACCGTGGCCAGCGCCCTGTCGAACACGCTGGGGCGCGACAACGACTGGCGTCCCGTGACGGCGATGTTCATGGTGGACCAGATCGGAGAACTATCCGACTATCAGGAGATTGCACTCGAGCGCAACCCGCTGCTCAACCAGGTGTCGCTCAAACGCCAGCTGGCCGAGGAGGGCGTGCGCGCGCAGCGTGCCGACTTCCTGCCGCAGGTAGCAGCCATGGGTGGCGGAACCTTCTACAACTACCAGGTCTCGGGCCTCGTGCCGCGCTGGGCCGTGGGCGTGGGGGTACACATCAAGCTCTTCGACGGTCTGAACCGCGAGTACAAATATTCGGCGGCCAAGCAGACCGCACGCCGGGTGGGCGAGTTGCAAAACAAGGCCGGACAGGACATCTCGGTGCTGATCGAGAAGCTCTACAACCAGATGCTCAACTACCGCAACCAGATGGCCTCGATCGACTCGTCGCTCGAATTCGCCGAGGAGTACCTCCGCATGAAGAACGCCGCCTTCCTCGAGGGCATGAGTTCGTCGTCGGACCTGATCGACGCCGAGCTGAACCTTGCGGGCGTGCGCACCGAGCGGCTGCAGGCGGCCTACAAGTTCGATCTGGCGCTCGCGCAGCTGCTCGAAGCCGCGGGCATCAGCGAGGAGTTCGCCGACTACGCCCGGCGTGCCGACGCCCGGCCGATCTACTTCGATAAGAAATAACAAACACCGATATGAAACGAAGCAACATTTACGGAATCATCGCGGCCGCGGCGGTCATCATCCTCTCGGTCGCACTCATCAGCTGGTACCTCACGAAGAAGACCCCGATGCTGATTCAGGGCACCGTCGAGTGCACGACCTACAAGGCCTCGTCGAAGGTCCCGGGACGCATCGACGCCATGAAGGTCGCCGAGGGCGACCGCGTGGAGAAGGGACAGCTGCTCTATGCGCTCTCGACGCCCGAGCTCGACGCCAAACTCGCGCAGGCCGAGGCCGTGAAGAGTGCCGCCGCCGCGCTCGATGCTGCCGCCGTGGCCGGTGCGCGCATCCAACAGATCGAAGCCGCGCTGAACATGTGGGAGAAGGCGCAGGCCGGGCTGGAGCTGGCCCGCAAGACCTACGAGCGCGTGAAGAACCTCTATGACCAGGGCGTCGTCCCGGCACAGAAGCTCGACGAGGCCACGGCCAACTACGAGGCCATGAAGGCCACGGCGCAGGCCGCGAAGGCACAGTACGACATGGCGGCCGACGGCGCCCGCAAGGAGGACAAGGCCGCGGCGGCGGCCCGTGTGCGTCAGGCCGAGGGGGCCGTGAGCGAGGTCGAGTCGTACATCAGCGACGCGATGGTCTATTCGCCGGTGACGGGCGAGGTCTCGACGATCGTCGCCCAGGAGGGCGAGCTCGTAGGCAGCGGCTATCCCGTCGTGGCGATCCTCGACATGAGCGACATGTGGGTGACCTTCAACATCAAGGAGACGCTCCTGCCCAAAATCAAGGTCGGCACGCGCATGACGGCCTACGTCCCGGCGCTGGACCGCGACGTGGAGCTGGAGGTGACCTACATCGCCGTGCAGGCCGATTTCGCCACGTGGGCGGCCACGCGCACGCAGGGCGGCTTCGACATCCGCACCTTCGCCGTGAAGGCCCGGCAGACGGGTGACGCCGTGCAGCTGCGCCCCGGCATGAGCGTACTGGTGGACTGGGACAAAATCGACTGATCCGACGATGCGTTTCCTGCGGAATACCTGGGCCGTGCTGCAACGGGAGCTGGTGCGTCTGACGCACCAGCCGATGTATCTTACGCTGATGCTCATCCTGCCGCTGGTGTCGTTCGCCTTCTTCGCCCTGCTCTTCAACCAGGGCGTGGCGCGCGACATTCCCATTGCCGTCCTCGACGAGGACAACACGTCGCTCTCGCGCAAAGTCACGCAGATGATCGACGCTACGCCGACGGCACTGGTCGCCTACGGTATCCAGGACATGGACGAGGGCGAGCGGCTCATGCGCGAGGGCAAGGTCATGGCCATCGTGCAGATACCGGCCTTCTTCGAGAAGAACATCCTGAGCAACACGCAGACCCACATCGAAAACTACGTCTCGGGCACGAACATCACGGTCAACGGACTGCTGTCGAAGGATATTCAGACCGCCGTGACGACCTTCTCGGCGGGCATCCAACTACAGCTGCTCACCAAGCAGGGACTGACCGAACGGCAGGCCATGGCGCAACTGATGCCCGTGCGGTTCGACCGGCACGTACTGTTCAATCCCTACATCAATTACGGCTATTACCTCTCGCCGAGCTTCATGCCGATGATGCTGCTCATCTTCGTCGTCCTCACAACGGTCTTCACCATCGGCACGGAACTCAAGACCGGCACGGCCCGCGAGTGGCTGCGCACGGCCGACGACTCGGTGGGGGCCGCGCTGCTGGGCAAGACGCTGCCCGTCACGGTGGAGATGTTCATGTTGTCGCTCGTGATGTTCCTCATCATCTTCAAGGTCGTGGGCACGCCGCTCAACGGTTCGCTCACGGTCATCCTCGTCAGCACGCTGCTCTTCATCATGAGCTACCAGGCCATTTCGGTGCTGATCGTCTCGCTGCTGGCCAACCTGCGGCTCTCGCTCTCGATCGGCGGCGGATACTCCGTGCTGGCCTTCACCTTCTCGGGCCTGACCTTCCCGATCATGGCCATGTGGGAGCCGATGCAGTGGGTGAGCCGCTTCTTCCCGTTCACCTACTACACCGACATCTTCGTGGACCAGATGCTGCGCGGCGCGCCCGTCGTCTGCTCGCTGCCCGACATGGGTTGGATGTCGCTGTTCATCGTTTTACCGCTTCTGTGCCTGCCCCGGCTCAAACGGGTCTGCACGGAGGAAAAATTCTGGGGGAGACTGTAGCATGAGCCGCTTTTCGAAACAGATGAAATCCTACCGCCAGCAGCTGCTGACGGTCATGCGCAACGAGTACCGCACGATCTTCACCGACGGCGGCGTCATGCTGATCCTGATCTTTGCGCTGCTGATCTACGCTACGGTCTATTCAATGGCCTACGGGTCGCAGGTGCTGCGCAACGTCCCCATCGGTGTCGTGGACGAGAGCCGCACGCCGACGAGCCGCAGCCTGATCGAAGCCTTCAATTCGGGTCCGAACACCTACGTGGCCTACGAGCCCACCGACATGGAGCAGGCGCGCCGGCTCTTCTACGACCGCGAAATCTACGGCGTCGTCTACATCCCGTCGGACTACGCCAACCACCTCTACGGCGGCGAGCAGGCCGTCGTGTCGATCTACTGCGACGCCAGCTACTTCCTCATGTACCGGCAGGTGTTCCAGGAGCTCGTGACCTCGATCGGACGGACCGGCGCGATGGTCGAGTTCCAGCGCCTGATCGCCAAGGGGGCCAACATCCCGCAGGCGCAGGCCACGACGCAGCCCGTGATCTACCAGTCGCACAACCTCTTCAACCCCTACCTCGGCTACGGGACCTTCGTCATGCCGGCGATCATCATGGTCATCATCCAGCAGACGATGCTCATCGGCATCGGCATGATCGGCGGCACGTGGCGCGAATTCGGGCTCTACCACAAGCTCTGCCCCGCGGGGCGGCGGCGCATGTCGACGCTGCCCATCGTCACGGGCCGGGCGCTGGTCTACGCCTCGGTCTACGCCGTGACGTGCGCCTACGTGCTGGGCGTCCACTACCGGCTCTTCGAATACCCGACGAACGGGTCGACGTGGACCCTCGTCCTGTTCCTCTCGGCCTACATGGCCGCCTGCATCGCCCTCTCGATCGCCGTATCGACGCTCTTCCGCTACCGCGAGAACTCGCTGCTGCTGCTCCTGTGGACCTCCATCCCGCTGCTGATGCTCAGCGGCGTGTCGTACCCCCGCGAGGGCATTCCCGACTGGCTCTACAACTTCGGGCAGATCTTCCCGAGCAGCCACGGCGTCAACGGCTTCATCCGCATCCGCACGATGGGGGCCTCGCTGCAGGAGGTCTTTGCCGAGATCAAGGCGCTGTGCATCCTGACGGTTGTCTACGGCGGCCTGGCCTGCATCGGCACGCACCTGGCCATCTGCCGCGAGGAGCGGCGCCGCGAACGCGAAGCCGCACGGAAAGGGTAGGAGAGCGGTATCCCCGGCATCCCGGGGCCGCACCTCCGGACCAAATGCCAGCCGAGGGCGGACGCCGCGGGAAGGGATATTTTGCAGTGCACATCCCCGAACGCCGGACAAGGACGCGGTCTCCGGAATCCCGGACGCGGAAGCCAACAAAAAGAGGGACGTCGGTAATTCCGACGTCCCTCCTTTCATGTCCGGATGCTCCGGCCGCGGCTATCTCGGGCCGAAGCCCGGAGGCGGGGGCGGCATGCCGGGACGGCGGCGCGGAGGCTCTACTCCGTCATAATCCTGAATGTTGCGCGATCCCTTTTTGCCGAACAGCCGCAGGTTGTAGTTGAACTGCACCATGTAGTAGCGGCCGATGACGCTGTTCATGGCGTTCTGCGTCCAGCCCGAGCCCGTCGTGCGGACGAAGGCCCGGTTCTGGTTGAACAGGTCGTTCACACCGATCATCACCTCGCCGCGCTGGTTGCGGAAGACCTTTTTGCCGATGTAGACGTTGCAAAGCAGGTAGGAATCCTCGTAGTCGTTCGTGAAGCCCACGTACTGCGTGTAGGCGGCGCTTGCCGTGAAGGTGAAGCCGAGCGGGAAGACGACCTTCAGGTCGCCGCGCGCCGTGTGGTTGAAGTAGCGGTTCTTCGTGTCGGCGGCGCTCAACGAGTTGGTCGCCTCGTTGTAGGTGCCGTGCCACGAGAGGGTGAAGTCGACATTCTCGGAGATGTTGCTGCCCAGCACGGTGTGGAAGTCGTAGCCCATGTTCTTGCTGTCGTTGCGCTCGCCGCCCGTAATCATGCCCGTCGCGGAATCGACCGTGCCGCCCAGCATGCTCGGGGTCTGCGTATAGGTCACGCCCGCCATGACGTTGAAGTTGCTCTTGAGCCAGCCGATGGGGAATCCGTAACTCATGTGGGTGCGCAGCTCCCAGAATCCGTCGAGGTTGACCTGCGTCGAATAGTAGTTCGGCGTGTAGGTCTCGCCGCCGATCTCCATGGCGCCGGGCGACTGCACGAGGTGCGTGGCGTTGTAGTTCGATGTCGCCTGCATCGAGAACATCCACATGAAGGTGCGCCCCTTCTCGACGTTCGAGTTCGTGTAGTGGAAATTCACGCGGTGCGTATAGGAGGGATTCAGGTCGGGGTTGCCGTGCGAGATGTTCTGTGCGTCGGAGACATCGAAGACGCTCTGCAGCTCCGTGACCGAAGGATTGTCCGTGTAGGAGGTGATGAACAGACGCAGAGAGTTCTCGCGGTTGACGTTCAGCTGCCCCATCATGAAGTAGGTGAAGTCGTCGTAGGTGTGGCGTATGCGCTCGGATTCTCCGCGCGTGACCTGCCCGTCAAGGGCCGAGCGCTGGTAGTAGACGTTCGCCACGAAGGTGTTGCGGTTTTTCGAATAGCGGAATCCCGGACCCACGCGCTGCGTGGTGTAGTTGCTCTCATAGGAGTTCGAAAGCATCGGATCGGGCGTCAGCCCCGCGATGGAGAAGTCCGCACCGGTGACATACGACCGCGTATCGCGCTCCTGATGCTCGAAGTTGGCCCGGTACTGGAGGCTCACCTGCGCATATTTGGCCACGGGCTCCGTGTAGGTGAACTCGCCGCGCAGCGAATAGCTGCTCGAGGGGGCCAGGTTGCGCAGGTAGCGCAGCTCGGTATAGGCCTCGGGGTCCCAGGCGCCCGTCTCGGGGTCGTAGACGGGCCGGTCGGGCAGGAAGCCCAGCTGGTTGGACCACGAGTCGGAGTTGTTCGTGCTGTTCGAATAGTTGACGTTGCCGTTGACGGTGATCGTGCGGCCGTCCTTGCCCAGCTTGGCGCGGTAGATGGCGAAGGTCCGCAGGTTGTAGCCGTCGCGCAGGGCGTCGCTGAAGTTGTTTGTGCGGCTGTAGCCGCTCTCGCCGTACTGCCAGCCGAGCGTCGTGCTCAGCGGGTCGTTCGACTGGTAGCTGAAGCTCGGACGGACCATCAGGTTCTGGTTCTCCGAGATTTTCCACTCCAAACGGGCGTTGAAGCGGTGGTTGAAGGCCTTGGTGTCGGAGTAGCCGCTCGTCGAAAGGGTGTCGATTGCCATCGGGGCCTCGTACCACTTGTCGGTCGTCGAACGGTTCGTCGTGCGCGTGTTGTTGAAGAAGTAGCTGCCCTGGAACGACACCTGGTCGCGCTTGCCCCACGTGTCGGAGTAGTTCACGCCGATGGCGTTGACCGTCGCCACACCGCTCTGGGGCCGCACCATGTACTGACCGACGCCGTGGCGCCCGCCCGTGCTGCCCGAAACGCCCAAGATGTCCTCGAACGAGAAATTCTGCTGGTTGACGTTGTTGAAGAGCCCGATGACCGAGATGCGGCTGTCCTTGTTGAAGATGTTGACATTGCCGCCCGCGATGTACTTGAAGCGCTCCTCCGTTTGGGTGTCGGCATCGTAGCCGAATCCGGCATAGAGCTTGCCGAACTGTCCCTGACGCATGTTCTCGCGCGTCACGATGTTGATGGCCTTGTAGCCCTCGCCGTCGTCCATGCCCGAGAACTCGGCCGCGTCGCTCAACTTGTTGTAGACCTCGATGCGGTCGACGGCCTGTGCCGGCAGCGACTTGATTGCCGTGGTCACGTCCTCGCCGAAGAACTCCTTGCCGTCGACAAAGACCTTCTTGATCTCTTCGCCCTGGGCCTCGACCGTACCGTCCGAGACCGTGATGCCGGGCATCTTCTTGAGCAGGCCCTCGACGTCGGCGTCGGTCGTCACCTTGAAGGCGCCGGCATTGTAGCTCACCGTATCGCCGCGCTGCGACGTGCGCAGCGCCTTGACCTCCTTGACGACGGTCTCGATCTGCACGCCGGGCTTGAGTTTCAGCGTACCGAGGTTTTTCCGCGCCGAATCCATCGTGAAGGGAATCGACAACTCGTTGTAGCCGAGAAATGCTACCGTCAGCGTATAATCGCCGTAGGCCAGCGAAGCGAACGAGACGGCGCCCTTGTAGGCCGACGTCGCATAGAGCTTCTTGTCGGGCGTCTTGTCGGGCGTCAGCGTTACCACGGCACCGACCACGCTCTCCCCGGTATCGGCATCGACCACCGTCGCCGTGACGGTTCCCTTCTGTGCGAAGGCCGCGGCGGCGAAGAGCGTCAACAGGGTTGTTAGCAGTATTCGTTTCATGGGAGATTGTTTGTGTGCACTCTTATACTTAATTGCGCACAAATGCGCACGCGAAGATAGGATTTTCTGCGCTCGGTTGTACGTTTTTCGTGGTGAATCGACAAAAAAAAGGTGTCAGTCGACCTGACTGACACCCTCGGCAGCAACAAGCCGCAAAACCTAACCTCACTCCTTTTCTTTCTGCGGCCGCTGCTTGTCACAGGCTTTTCTGCCGTGTTTCCTGCACTCCTTCGGGCAATCCTTCACACACTCTTTCGGACAATTCTTGCCCTGATGCATGGCCTGCGGACCGCGGCCCTCGCCCGGACGGGGCCCCTGCATCTGCGCCCACTGCATGAACTGCTCGGTCGAGAGAATCTTCTTCATCTTCTCGGCCTCGGCGTTGCGTGCGGCACGCATCTGCTCGCGGTGTGCCTGCATCTGCTTGATCTGCTCGAGATTCAGCTCATAGACCTGCTTGGCCTGCGCGTCCGTCAGTCCGAGCTGCTGCGTCATGCGCTCGGTCTGGCGCTGTGCGATCTGCTCGGCCGTCGGCGGGGTCTTGGGTGCGGGCGCGGGTTTCGTATCCTGTGCAAAGGCACTCGTTCCTGCCAGCAGGCAAAGGCCCATGACAGCTGCAATCATTCTCTTTTTCATAACTGTGCAAATTTTAATTGAACGTTTGACTTGTCATCGCGATTCCTGATGCAAAGGTAGCGCCAAAACAAACGACCGGAGCACGGCTCCGGTCGAATCGCCCGAATGACGGGGCAAAACGCCTATTCGGCGGGGTGAACGGATCGCATCCACGCCTTGAATTCGGGTACGCGGGCCTTGGAGATGACGATCCGCTCGGGGGTCTCGACCGTCAGGTGCAGCGACAGCCTGCTGCCGAACCATACGACGATCTCCTTCACGGCGCGGCGCGCGACGATGAACTGCCGGTTGGCGCGGAAGAAATCCTCCTCGGGCAGCAGCGCCTGCAGCGCCTCGAGCGTCTTGTCGAGCGGATAGACCGTCCCGTCGTAGTCGCAGGCCGTGACACGCTCGTTCGAGGTGTAGCAGTAGGCGATGCGGTCGCGGCCGAGCGGAATGATGCGGTCGCGCACGTGCACGAGGAAGACCTCCTCGCGCTGCCGCGCCGCCATGCTGTGCACGCGCGAGCCGTAGTCGCTGCGCTCGCTGCTCGACAGGCGGCGCAGCTTCTCGAGCGCCCGGACCACGTCGGCCGCGTTGAGCGGCTTGAGCAGGTAGTCGATGCTGTTGACCTTGAAGGCCTCGAGCGCATACTGGTCGTAGGCCGTCGTGAAGATGACCGGCGCGGTAATCTCCACGGCGCGGAAGATGCGGAACGAGTCGCCGTCCGCAAGGTGGATGTCCATGAAGAGCAGGTCGGGCTGCGCATGCGTGCGCAGCCACTCGACGCTCTCTTCGACGCTCTCGAGCGTGGCGACGACCTCCATACCGGGGGCCACGTCGCGCAGAATGGCCTGCAGGTTCCGCGCGGCGGCGGTTTCGTCTTCGATAATCAGGGCTTTCATGACTGTGCGGGGTTGTGCAGCGGCATGCGCACGGTGAAGGTCCGGCCGTCGTCGATGACCTCGATGTCGCGGCCCGTGATCAGGTGCCAGCGGTTGCGCAGGTTCTCGAGCCCGATGCCGGTCGAGGGTTCGGGTTCGAGCTTCGGCACCTTGGGGTTCGACACTTCGAGCCAGCCGTCGACCGTGCGGATGGAGATGTGCAGGGGTTTGCTCTTGGTGATGGTGTTGTGCTTGACGGCGTTGCCCACGAGCGGCTGCAGCGACAGCGCCGGAAGGGTCCAGTCCCGGTATTTCTCCTCGACGTCGATATCGAAGAAGAGCTTGTCGGCGTAGCGGATCTTGAACAGGTAGCCGTAGGCCTCGATGAACTTCAGCTCCTCGCCGAGGGTCATGAGCGTGCTCTGCCCGTTCTGGATGATGTAACGGAACGTGTAGGAGAGCTGGTCGATGTAGGTCAGCGCCTTGTCGTCCTGCCGCTCGCGCACGAGCATCGCCAGCGAGTTGAGCGAATTGAAGAAGAAGTGGGGGTTGATCTGCCCGACGAGCATGTTGTAGCGCGTGGTGAGGTTCTCGTTCTTGAGCCGCTCGTTTTCGAGGACGATGGCCTGCCGCTGCGAGATGAGCACGTAGATGTGCGCAAAGAGCATCGAGACCACGACGGCGAACGAACACTTGAGCAGCAGCATGTAGTCCAGCATCCGCCCGCTCACGAAGTTGAACTCGATGCGTCCCGTGTGCCAGTCGGGCACCGGGGCGATGAAGTAGAGCCCCACGGCGGCAAGCAGAGCCCAGATGCAGCCCCGGACGAAACGCCGCGTGGAGTAGTTGCGGCGCGCGGCCGTCAGAATCGTGAGGATGACGAACGACACGACGAGGTAGTAGAGCAGCTGGATGAGCAGCTGGGCCGTCTCCGAAGGACGGTTGTAGAGCGTACTGTAATCGAATTCCCGGCCGTTTTTCATGCGGACGCCCATCATGACGGGGTGCGCGCCCCTGCCGCGGCGCGGCACGATGTCGACAACCAGCCGGTCGCCCTCCTCGAGGCCGAGGCGGCGGATGCGCTGCTGCATGACGTAGGCGCTGTCGCCTTCGGGATAGATCAGGTAGCCGTGGCCGTCGGGATGGACGGACAGGACGCCTTCGCGCCGACACTCCATGACGCGTTCCTGCGGCACGCGCGTGGATTCGCCTCCCTTCTGCTCGACGAACAGCAGGATCAGGTACGAGAAGTTGACCACCAGGCTGATCGCCACGGCGACCAGCAGGTTCACCACCGCATCGGAGTATTTCGACGGCCGGCGCATCGCCGCTACTCCTCTTCGTTATACCACGACGCGTAGAGCATGTAGTCGTGGGCCGTGCGGCGGACGATCTCGTCGCGCTGCTCGGGCGTGATCTCCTTGACCTTGCGGGCCGGGACGCCGGCGTAGACCGAGTTGGGTTCGAGCTGTGCGTTCGACAGCACGAGGGCGTTGGCCGCGATGATGCAGCCCGAGGGGACGTGAGCGTTGTCGAGCACCGTGGCGCCCATGCCGATCAGGCAGTTGTCCTCGATGACGGCGCCGTGGATCGTGGCGTTGTGGCCCACCGAGACGTCGTTGCCGATGATCGTCTGCGAGGGATGCTTCGCCTTGTCGTAGATCGTGTGCAGCACGGCGCCGTCCTGGATGTTCGTGCGGTCGCCGATGACGATGCGGTTCACGTCGCCGCGCAGCACGGCATTGTACCAGATCGAGCAGTCGCGGCCGATGGTCACGTCGCCCAGGATGACGGCCGTTTCGGCCAAAAAGGTGTTCTCGCCGATCACGGGCTCGTGCCCGCGTACTTTTCTGATCAGAGCCATTTCGTTTATCTTTTTTTACAGTTTTTACAGTATCTCCTCGACTTCGATTTCGTATTCCGCCGCCGCACCGCCGCGCACCGCCGTGAAGGCGTGGCGTCCGCGCAGGCGTAGCAGGCTGTCGGCCGACGCATGCCCCTTGAGCCGCGTGCCGTCCCACGTGACAACGACGTCACCCGGCTGCAATCCTTCGGGGGCAATGCCTTCGTAAAGGCCCGTGACAATCCATCCCTCGCAGATATCCGTCCGGTCTATCAGCTTGATGCCGCCCGTTTCATACGGGAACGGGCTCCGGAATCCGGCCGCAGGGCGCAGATAGAGCGCCGGTGAGGCGAAGTCGATCACGACGTCGAAGCGTTCGAGCAGGCCGTTGCCGATCAGCCCCGCAAAATCCCGATCCGCGAGAAGGCCCGCTTCGTTTTCCGAGACCTCGACCGGCACAGCTGCGAGAGTGTATCCGCCCACGGCGACGGAGTCGGCACGACAGAGCCACGAGCGTCCGCGGCCGCCGATTCCGGCCGATACGGAGGAGTAGGGCGCCTTTTTCCCGGAGAACCGCTCCAGTCCGGCACGCCGGGCAACGGACGATCCGACGGTGACGGTACCCGGATAGCCCATGTCGAGCAGGAAACGGCCTTCGACCGCAAGCCCCTTTTCCGGATTGACCCGCACCGGCACAAAAATCCGGTACTCCTCTTTTTCGACTTCGCAACGGGTGAATCCGGCCGTCTGAAGCGTATCGGCCTTCACGGCACGCAGGTGCCCTTTGCGGAGGTTGAACTCCACGCACAGCGAATCGAAGAACTGCTGGCCGAAAATCCCGTCGGCCCGCCGCCCCAGAATTCCCTTGAGGTCGATTTCGGGAACGACCTCACCGCTTTGCAGCCGCATCGAGTCGATCCGCAACGGCAACGACTCCAGGATGATGCGCATATGCGTGATGTCGGTTCCGGCGCCGCCCCTCATGACACCGGAGACCATTTGCCGGGGTTTGTATCCCGAATTGGCCAGCCACAGCGAATCGAGGTAGAGCCCCGTCGCACCGGTGTCGAAGACGAGCCGGGCCGGTATCGTGTCACAAACCAGCGCATCGAAGTACAGATGCCGGTCGTACACGAACGGCACGGCCCCCGCAGGCAACGGCTCAGGAGTCGCAACAGCCGCTTGTCGGCCGGTACATCCAGCAAGGAGCAGAAGGGCGGCCGCCAGCAGGCCGAGAGTTTCTCTTCGTCGCATGGGTTACTCTTCTGTTTTGGCCTGCTGCCAGAGCGCCTCCATCTCGTCGAGCGTCAGCTCGTGCAGCGTATGTCCCTCTTCGGCAGCGCGCTGCTCCATGTAGTTGAAGCGGCGGATGAACTTCTTGTTCGTGCGCTCCAATGCCGACTCGGGGTCGACGCCGTAGAGGCGGCTGGCGTTGACCAGCGCGAAGAACAGGTCGCCGAACTCGGCTTCGAGGTCCTCCTTGCGGCCCGCCTTCATCTCGGCCTCGACCTCCGACAGCTCCTCGCGGACCTTCTCCCAGACATCCTCACGGCGCTGCCAGTCGAATCCCGCACCGGCGGCCTTCTCGCCTACGCGGTAGGCCTTGACCAAGGCCGGCAGCGAGCGCGGCACACCGCCCAGCGTGCCGCTCCGGCGGTTCTTCTTGCGCAGCTTGAGTTCCTCCCAGTTGGCCTTGACCTCGGCCGGCGTGTTGGCGTGGATGTCGCCGTAGACGTGCGGATGACGGTAGATGAGTTTGTCGCACAGGGCATTGGCCACGTCCGCAAAGTCGAACGCGCCCTGCTCCTCACCGAGCTTCGAATAGAATACGACGTGCAGCAGCAGATCGCCCAGCTCCTCGCGGATACCCTCCATGTTGTGGTCCGTGATGGCGTCGGCCAGTTCGTAGGTCTCTTCGATGGTATTGCTGCGCAGCGAGTCGAAGGTCTGCTCGCGGTCCCACGGGCACTCGCGGCGGAGCGTGTTCATCACCTCCAGCAGCCGTGCCGTGGCTTCCAGGCGTTTGTCTTCCATAAAATCGGTCAGATTAACAACAGTGCAAAGGTAGCATTTTCGCCGAAAAAAAGTATCTTTGTGGGAAACAAATCCGTTCATCGCCATGAAACTCCGTCTTCTAATCCTGCTCTGGGCCGCGCTGCTGGGCAGTCTTCCGGTCCGTTCGCAGCCGACGCCCGTGCGGCAGCGTGTCCTGCCGGACAGCTGCACCCTCTCACCGCAGATGTGGCTCTGCTGCGACCGCGCGCTCCTGCCGCAGGCCGACTACCTGCGCCGCTACCTCGACCTGGCACCCGCCGACTGCAGCATGTCGGCCGACGAGGCCGTCGTCCTGCGCCTCGACCCGGCGCTCGCGGCGGAGGGCTACCGGCTGACCGTCTCGCCGCAGCGCATCGAAATCGCGGGCGGCACGGCCGGAGGTGTCTTCTACGGCATCCAGGCCCTGCTGCGGCTGCTACCTGCCGAGGTCTACGCCGGGAGGTGCGAGCTGCCCGTCACGATTGCCTGCACCGGGATCGAGGATGCGCCGCGCTACGCCTACCGGGGCATGATGCTCGACGTGGCGCGCACGTGGATCGACCGCGATGCCGTCGAGCGTTATATCGACCTGTTGGCCTACCACAACATCAACAAACTGCACCTGCACCTCACGGACGACGAGGGGTGGCGCATCGAGATACGCTCGCACCCCGAGCTGGCGGAGGTGGGCGGCTTCCGCGGCGGGGATTCGCCCGTGCGGTCCGTCTATGGCAAGTGGGGCGAGAAATACGGCGGCTACTTCACGCAGGAGGAGATGCGCGGGATGATCGCCTACGCCGCCGTGCGCAACATCGAGATCATCCCCGAGATCGACCTCCCGGGCCACAGCCGCGCCATCACGGCCGTGCACCCCGAGCTGCGCTGCAACTACCCGCCCGACACGCTCTCGACGAACGGCTACGACTACCGTTCGGCGTGGTGCGTGGCCCGCGAGGCGAACTACGAGCTGCTGGAGGATATACTGGGCGAGATCTGCGAGCTTTTCCCGTCGGAATACATCCACGTGGGCGGCGACGAGGTCGACATGGCGCAGTGGAAGCAGTGTCCCGACTGCCGGGCGCTGATGGCCGCACGGGGGATGACGACGCCCCACGAACTGGAGGACCTCTTCATGGAGCGCGTGACGGCGATTCTCCGCGCCCACGGCAAGCGCCCGGCCGTCTGGAACGAGGCGGTGCGCACCGGGGAGTTCACGCGCGAGAGCCGCGTCTACGGCTGGGAGAGCACGGCAGCATGCCTCGATGCCACATCGAAGGGCTACCGGACGGTCGTCATGCCCGGGCAGTATTTCTATTTCGACATGCGGCAGTCGCCCCACGAAGACGGGCACGACTGGGCGGCAATCTTCGACGCACGCAAGGTCTACGGCTTCGATCCCGCGGCCCTGGGCTTCACGGCCGAGCAGCTGCGCCATGTCGAAGGGTTCGAGGGGACCTTCTTCAGCGAGGCTTACGTGTCGCATGAACCCGAGAAGCCCGACTACCTGGATTACATGTGTTTCCCGCGCATCTGCGCCCTTGCGCACATCGCCTGGGGCGGCCCCTCGGCGGGGTGGGACGCATACTACCGCGAACTGACCGGCCGCCACTACGACCGCATGACGGCCATGGGCATCCGCTTCCGGCTCTTTCCGCCCGCGGTGAAGTATGCCGACGGGCTCTTCAGCGTCACGACGGACGACGGTTCGGAGGTGTGGTACGTCAAAGGCAACCTGCCCGAGGAGCACCGGCTCGTGCGGCCGCTGCCGACCGACCGGCCGCATCTGTACCGTTTCTTCTCGCGCCGCGGCACGGGCCGCAGCCCCTACGTGGCCGACAAATCCTATTACCGGACCATCCGTCCCGAAGTGACAATCACCACGTCGATGGGTGAGAGCGCGCAGTTCCCCTACACGAACGCCTCGACCTACCGGGGCCTGTCGCGCACGCGGCGGGCATGCCGCCGGCAGGACTGGGTGCTCTACACCTTCCGCGAGCCGGTCACCTGCCGCGAGATGTACCTCCAGACAGGCAACCGCCAGCTGCCGAAGACAATCCTCACGACGGGCTACGCCGAGGTATCCAGCGACGGCGTGCACTTCGAGCGGGCGGGCGAACTCGAGCAGGGGAGCATCACGCTGTACCCCGACCGTCCGGTGAAGGCCGTGCGTCTTGTCTCGACGTGCGACGACAACGGCACGCCCTACGTGACGATTCAGCCGCCGCAGATCAAGCCGGTGCTGTAAGCGGCAGCGGGGGGGGGCGGCACCGCTCCTGCGAAGTCCCGGCCGTGCCCGACGTCCCTGCTCCCGCCATCCACGAAAAAAGGTAATGATGCCAAAATTGGTTGGAGATATAAAATGTAACCGACTTAATATTTGGCAGTTAGGAGGATAAAACAGAGATTAGTAGAAACCGGTTTCTACTAATCTCTGTTTTTATGTCAAAAAAACGAAAAAAAC
>NZ_CASFQD010000034.1 GCF_949296715.1 uncultured Alistipes sp.
CGGCCGCGGTGAGCCGTTCGCCGCCCGCCTCCGTGAGCTCGATGCGCACGAAGCCCGAGACGGCAGCCGGATAGTGCTCCGCCGCGGCAACGGCGGCGATGCGCTCCGCCAGGCGCTGCAGGTCGGGGGCGTAGCCGCGCCCGAAGAGATAGCGCGACGCGGCGTCGAGCAGGGCGGCGTGGGCTGCGAGGTTGCGCGCCCGGCCCCGTGCGAGGTGCACGATCTGGTATGGCGCCGGGAGGCTCACAACAGAAAGATTTTCAGCAGCAGTTCGCGCAGCAGCTCGCCGTCGGGCGCGCCGCCAGCGTTGAGCCCCTTGCTCTTGGCGTCGTATTCGCGCAGCAGCCCCAGCACCTGGAAGACCTTGCGGTTGTCCCACAGCGCGGCCTGCTGCTTGATCTCGTTCAGCACGAAGGTGTTGTTCTTGCGCAGGATGCGCATGAGCTCCACATCCTGCGGGAAGGGCTTGCCCTTGTGGCGCGTGAGCCAGCGCAGGTAGTTGACCACGAACAGGTCGCGGAACTGCCCGAAGAGCGCCATGACCGTCAGCAGCAATGGGTTCTCCTTGGGATTGCGGGCGAAGTGGTCGGCGATCAGCAGCGCACGCTGCATGTCGCGCGTGACGACGGCGCGGCACAGCTCGAAGTTGTTGAACTCCTTGGAGATGCCGATGTTGGCCTCGATGTCGGCGTCGGTGATGCGCTTCGTCCCCTCGGGCAGCGAGACGGTGAGCTTGCGCAGCTCGTTGTCGATGCGCGCGATGTCGGTGCCGAGGTGGTCCGTCAGCATCGAGAGCGCCTTCTGGTCGATCGCGAAGCCCTGCTGCCGGACGAATTGCTGGAGCCATGCGGCGATCTCGTAGTCGCGCGGCCGCACCGACTCGAAGACCGCGCCGTTGGCCGCACACCCTTTGTAGAAGGCCGAGCGCTTGTCGGCGTTCTTCTCCTTGTGGCAGATGACGAGGACGGTCGTCGGCGAGGGCTTCTGCGTGTAGAGCGATAATTTCTCCACGTTGCGCAGCTGCTGCGCCTCCTTGAGGATGACGACCTGGCAGCGGCCCATCATCGGCAGCTGGCGGCAGAGGTTGATGACCTGCCCGGCGTCGGAATCCTTGCCGTAGACGACGATCTGGTTGAAGGCGCGTTCGGCCTCGTCGAGGATCGAGCCGGCGAGCTGCTCCGTGAGGCGGTCGATGAAGTAACCCTCCTCGCCCATGAGCAGGTAGAGCGGGGCGAAGCGGCCCGCGGCGATCTCCCCCGTGAGCCGTTCGAACTCGGCGACCGAATCCTTGAATTTGACTGTGCTCTTTGTCATGGTCAGACGATCTCCCTGGTGATGCGCAGGACGTTCTCGGTCTCGGGCGTGAGGCGGAAGCGGTCGTCGATTCTCCGGCCGACGACCCAGACGATGTCGTCGCCCGACAGCAGCACGAACTGCCGCTGCTTCCCGGGCAGCGAGACCTTGGCGTCGATCAGAAAGTCGCTGACCTTCTTGCGGCCGGTCATGCCGAAGGGGATGAACCAGTCGCCCTCGCGCCAGCGGCGCAGCGTGAGCGGGAACCGGAGCTTGTCGGCATCGACCTGCGCGATCTGCTCGGGCACGCCGAAATCCTTGATGTCGTCGATGTCGCAGTATTCGAAGTAGAGCACCGCGTTGCCGCAGTAGCAGCGCGGGGCGCCCCGCCCGACCGTCGTGCGGCACTCGTCGTCGGGGGCGATCGGCGAGACGATGATCGCCCCGCGGTCGATCGTCGCCATGCGGTCGCGCGCATAGAAGCGGCGTCCCGTGGCGTCGTGGTTTAGGGCGTGGCACAGCGCGTCGATGACGTCGCCCTTGAATCCGTAGGCGGAGTTGAGCAGTTCGTAGATGACGAATTCGCGCGGGAAGGCCGGGTCGATGCGGTCGATGCGGATCGTGTCGGTGTCGCCCTCCGTGGTCACGGCCTCGCCGCGGATGCGCTCGATGCCGTGGTCGATGAAGAGCTGGGCGTCGGTCAGCCGGCCGATGTTCTTGCGCATGAGGTCCGTGAACTTGGGGTTGATCTCGCGGATGCGGGGGATGAGCCCCAGGCGAATCTTGTTGCGCAGGTATTTCGTCGAGCGGTTCGAGGAGTCCTCGCGGAAGGGGATGTGGTTCTGCACGGCGTATTCGAGAATCTCCTTGCGCGAGGCGAACATCAGCGGGCGGATGATTTTGCCGACCTGCGTCGAGATGCCGGTCAGGCCGCGCAGCCCGGTGCCGCGCAGCAGGTTGATGAAGAAGGTCTCGATTGAGTCGTCGGCGTGGTGGGCGATGGCGATGACCGTATAGCCCTCCTCGCGGCTCAACGCATCGAACCACGCGTAGCGCAGGCGCCGGGCCGCCATCTCCATCGACTCGCCCGTGCGCTCCATCTCGCCCGCGGTGTCGAAGCGCCGGTTGTAGCAGGGCACGCCGCAGCGGTCGGCCTCCTGCCTGACGAGCACCTCGTCCTCGTC
Source organism: uncultured Alistipes sp. (assembly GCF_949296715.1). Classification (GTDB taxonomy): domain Bacteria; phylum Bacteroidota; class Bacteroidia; order Bacteroidales; family Rikenellaceae; genus Alistipes. The sequence goes on from NZ_CASFQD010000034.1 coordinate 2,478, forward strand.
GCTCTCGGTGCCGCGCAGCTGGAAGTTGCAGTGAGCCACGCCCACCGTGTAGCCGCTGCGGGTGAAGAGCGAGAGCATGACCATCGAGTCGACGCCGCCCGAGACGGTCAGCAGGATGCGGTCGTCGTGCGTCGCCAGGTCGTTTTCGGCGATGTAGCGTTGGAAGGATTCGAGTAGGGGCATATTTTGATAGGTGTCGTTGTTTGCTGATTCCCGCCCGGCGGGCCGTCGTTCCGGCGTGCCCGGGAGCGTCGCGGTGATGGCGTCAGAGGATGTTGACCTCGGTGTCGATCTCCACGCCGAAGCGCTCGAGGACCCGCTGCTGCACCTTGCGGGCCAGCGCCATCACCTCGCCGCCCGTGGCGCCGCCGAAGTTCACCAGCACGAGGGCCTGCCGTTCGTGCACGCCGACGTTACCCTCGCGGTAGCCCTTCATCCCGGCGCGGTCGATGAGCCACCCGGCGGCGAGCTTCGCCTTGTCTGCCTGTCCGGCGGCGGGGTAGAGCGGCATGTCGGGGAACTCGGCCCGCAGGCGGTCGGCCACGGCCTGCTCCACGACGGGGTTCTTGAAGAAGCTGCCGGCGTTGCCCAGCACCTTCGGGTCGGGGAGCTTCGCGCGGCGGATGGCGCAGATCGCCTCGCGGATGTTGCGCAGCGTGGCGCCGCCGCGGGCCTCGACCTCGCGCTCGACGTCGCCGTAGCCCAGGCGCGGGTGCGGCGTGCGGTGCAGGGCGATCTCGATGGCCGTGATGACGACCTTTCCGCGCAGCTCGTGCTTGAAGACGCTTTCGCGGTAGCCGAAGGCGCAGTGCGCGGCGTCGAGCGTGAGCAGGTTGCCCGTCCCGACGCAGAACATCTCCACGCGGCGGATCGCATCCTTGGCCTCGCAGCCGTAGGCTCCGATGTTCTGTACGGGTGCGGCGCCCGCCTTGCCGGGGATGAGCGAGAGGTTCTCGATGCCCCACAGGCCGCGCTCGACGGCCCAGGCAACCAGATCGTCCCACTCGACGCCCGCCTCGACGCGCAGGCGCACCTCGCCGTCTTCGTCGGTGAGCACCTCGATGCCGCTGGCCACGGGCGTGAGCAGCACGCCGTCGTAGTCCTGCGTGAAGAGGATGTTGTTGCCGCCGGCGAGGACCATCCAGCGGTCGGGCACCCCTGCGGCGAAGATTGCGCGCAGGTCGTCGGCCGTTTCGAATTCGACGAGCCGCCGGGCATGCTGCACGACGCCGAAGCTGTTGCGGCCGCGCAGGTCTGTATGGTGAAATTCTCGGATCATGATGTGCAAAGTTACGAATAATTTACTAACTTTGATAAGATATATCACCCGAACGACTGAAACCCTAAAAATACTATGCCTATGTTTACTGAAAAAGATTTGCGTCAAATCGAACAGCACGGCCTGACCCGCGAGGCCGTGGAGAATCAGATCGAGAACTTCCGCCGCGGGTTCCCCTACCTGCAGGTGGTGCGTGCCGCCTCGCCCGGCGACGGGGTCGTCGTCGTGGATGATGCCGCGGCCGATGCGGCGCAGGCCCGTTATGAGAAGGCTTCGCACGGCCTTTCGGTCGTGAAGTTCGTCCCGGCGTCGGGCGCCGCCACGCGCATGTTCAAGGAACTCTTCGAGTTCGTCAACGAGGGCAAGCGCGGCAAGGGCATCGACACGCTGCTGGAGAACATCGAGCGCTTCGCCTTCTGGCCCGAGCTGAAAGCCGTGCTGCCGGAGGGTGCCGACGATCGGACCGTCGTGAGCTGCATCGTCAAGCAGGGGCTCAACTATGGACAGAAGCCCAAGGGGCTGGTGACCTTCCACGCCTATGCGGACGGCGCCCGCAAGGCCGTCGAGGAGCACCTGGTCGAGGGGGCGGCCTACGCCTCGGCCGACGGCGTGGCCCGCATCCACTTCACCGTCTCGCCCGAGCACCGTGCCGGCTTCGAGAGCCTGCTCGCCGAGAAGGTTCCCGTCTATGAAAAGCGCTTCGGCATCCGCTACGAGATTTCGTTCTCCGTGCAGAAGCCCTCGACCGACACGATCGCCGTGAACCCCGACAACACGCCCTTCCGCCAGGACGACGGCAGCCTGCTGTTCCGTCCCGCGGGCCACGGTGCGCTGATCGAGAACCTGAACGAGATCGACGCCGACGTCATCTTCATCAAGAATATCGACAACGTGACGACCGATGCGCGCCGCGGCGACACGGTCCGCTACAAGAAGGTGCTGGCCGGGTTGCTGCTCGAGCTGCAGGAGCAGGCCTTCGGCTGCCTGCGTGCGCTGGAGGCGGGCACTGCCGACCTGGCCGAGGTGGCCGCATTCATCGAGCGGCGGCTCTGCGTGAAGTTGCCCGCCGCGTATGATGCCGCGCTGCTGCGTGCGGTGCTCGACCGCCCGATCCGCGTCTGCGGCATGGTCCGCAACGAGGGCGAGCCGGGCGGCGGTCCGTTCTGGGTGGCCAACCCCGACGGTACGGAGTCGCTGCAGATTGCCGAGTCGAGCCAGATTTCGCCCGACGACATGCCGCTGATGAAGTCGGCCACGCACTTCAACCCCGTCGACCTCGTCTGCGGCGTGCGCACGTCGCAGGGCGGCAAGTTCGACCTGCGCCGCTATACCGACCCCTCGACGGGCTTCATCTCTTCGAAGTCGTCGGGCGGCCGCGAACTGCGCGCCCAGGAGCTGCCGGGCCTGTGGAACGGCGCGATGGCCCGCTGGAACACGATCTTCGTCGATGTGCCCATCACGACCTTCTCGCCCGTCAAGGTCGTTCAGGACCTGCTGCGGCCCCAGCACCAGTAACAGCTGGCGGCCGACCGCCGTGCCGTGCCCTCCGGAACTTGTCTCCGGAGGGCTTTTTCGCCTCCTGCTCCCGGTCTGTCAGACCACAAAAAAACGGGACCCCGACGGGCCCGTTTTTCATTTGGTAATGATGCCAAAATTGGTTGGTATTATATTAGAACAAATGACCAGAATCGTATGATTCTGGTCATTTGTTTTTCATAATAATTCCATCATTGCTATTCAGAAAAAGATACCACTTTACGATGTCCTGTAAATGTTGTTCCGAGAGTCCGCGATGGACTCTTAAGTTGTCTTTTAAG
>NZ_CASFQD010000035.1 GCF_949296715.1 uncultured Alistipes sp.
CTGCGCATCCAAGTGCTGCGCCCCGAAACAATCGAATAAATCCTGTATGTTTCATAATGTTCCCTTTCATGATTATTCTTTATTGAGTTGCGGCACCTCAATGCCCGAGGGCCATTCGAGATCGAATTCAGCCACGCCATCGTTGCCGTTGCCGGTCCAGTCATGGATGACGTTGCCTTCGCCCTCGTCGAATTTCCAGTAGCCGATCAGCCCCGGCGTCTGCGGATCGACATCGTACATATTCTCCCAGATCTCCTGCTCGGTGCGCGCCACGTTCCAGACCCGCACCTCGGTGATGTCTCCGTTCAGCTGGCGCGTGTCGTCATAGGACTTGCCGAGGAAGAACTGCCGGAAATTGCCCCAGCCCTTGTACTGTTCATACTTGACAGGATCCTGCAGGTAGAGGTCGTAGAAAGCCCGGCCAGCCAGGTTGAAAGGCGTCGAGGCGGGATTGCCGAGGTCGGTGCCGCGGCTCTGCAGCTTGCCGTTGACGTAGATGCAGACCTCGCGCGTGGCGTAGCTGTACGTTGCGGCGATGTGATACCACTCCCCGGCATTCAGGAGTTTCGATTCGTCCTTCTTGGGGAACTTCCCGAAGCCCGGCGTTGCAGCTGCATCTCCCGTACCGTCGAACTGCAACTGCTGGCGAGGGAATGCAGCATCACCAATACGAAGCAGGAGGTAGTTCTCGACACCCATGATGGTCGAAATCTCGGAGTGTTTCGAGAAGTCGTCGACGCGGATAATGGCCTCGTAGGTTACGGCCGTGAGGTTGTTGAACAGGTCGCTCTGCGGACCTGCCTTGTCCAGGGTCGGGAAGTTGATCCAGTTGTCGCGCAGAGACGCCGCCGAGGTAATGGCCGACGAACGTTTCACGACGTAATAGGCCGTCGCGGAACTCCCGAGAAGCGACACTCCGCCGCTCGCGCTGCGGATCGTAACCGGAAGCAGGTAGGTTTCGTCGATCGGAAGTTCGGCCGCATTGCCCGATCCGTCGAGATTCTTGAGCATCAGAGACAGCCGCTCCGAAATGGTCTTTCCGGCCGGGATCGTCACGGTATTCTCCGCCAGTTCGTAATAGGAGGCGTCGAGCATGGTCCACGACGTTCCGTTGCAGGCATTATAGTCGGCAACAAGAGCCGGTTCGACCTCGACCGTAACCTCCACATCCTGCGACGACGGGTAGCTCATCACCACCGAGAAGTCGCGTTCGAGCGTCGGCAACGTCTTCTTGAAGGTCGTCAACTGGGTAGCGTCCGCCTCGGCGACATCGAGGTAAACCACGTTGTCAAATGGCGAGCGATTGTCATATTCGTCATTCTTGCAGCCCGCAGCGGCTACCGCCGTCGCAAGCAGCACCAAAGCATATTTTTGCACTCGTTTCATGGCTGGATTATTTTGCAGGGTTCAACAACTGGATGGCGGCCCGAGTCGAAGCGTAGATAATTTCGCTGCCGAAATAGTCCGTGTTCGCATCATAGATACACAATCCGCCAAGCGGGCCAAGTTCCGGAATGCGCAGGGCAAGGGCAGAAATGGCATCCGAGGCCGTCTTGTCCTCATCAAGGAACTCGTATTCGGTCATCGCACCCAGCAGCAGCCGATCCTCAGAGACATTCTCCATCTCCAGGGCCCGAAGGACCTGCAACTTCAGATCGCTGGCATTGTCCGTCGTCTTGGTATCCAGCACAATGTAATCAACTTGCGCCCGCTGTTCTGCGGTCAGAAACTGCGGATCGCCTTCAAAGAAGAGCGTCAGCGACTTGCCCGGACCGGCCACCGCCCCAAACTTTTGCAAAAACAGGGACGCTACCGCCTGCTGGACCTGCTGCGAGGCCTCGTCGCCATAGGTCGGCAGTCCGGAGAAGGAGAGTCCATCGAGCCCCAGTTCCTGAGTCCGGGCTACAACCTGATCAAGGTAAGATCCCAACGCTCCGAGGTCCGCCCATTCGCTGCTGCGTGCGGCATAGTCCACGAAGTAGAGCACCCGCGTGCCCTTCTCCTTGAGAACTGCGAGATCCTCTGCGTCATAAGCCGAGAAGTTGTCGGCATTGGTCAGCGAGACGGCATCCAGCGAGTCCGGAAGGCTGCGCAGGCAGTCCTTCTCACTCGTGGGATTTGTGGAGCCGTTCTCGAAGCTCGCTACGACGAGCGTGTGCTTGCCCGCCTTGTAGGCCCGCAGAGCCGCCGTGTACTGCGCCCACAGCTCGGGATTCTGCTCCGAAGGCCGCACGGGCTGCTGGTCGACGGGCTCCATCTGCGTCCAGTCGCTGCACCCTGCGGTGAGCAACAACGCCGCAATAGAGAGATATATTCCGATTTTTTTCATAATTCCGTTATTGTAAAGGTTTGACATCCCACCAGACACGCACGCCGCCGTTGTCGCGGCCTCCGAGCATGTCGATCGCCGCCTGCAGGTGTACGGGATTCTCCGTGTACTCCTCCACGGGATACGGTATGCGGCGCATACCGTACCGCGAATCCACCGTGCCGCCCGACTTGTTCTCCACCACGGGCAGCAGCCGCGGGTAGCCCGTGCGCCGGTACTCCGACCACGCCTCGATTCCCAGCGGGAAGATGGCGATCCACTTCTGCGTGATGATCCGTTCGAGGTTCCGTTCGCGGACTTCCTCCGTATCGCCCGCCTCCCAGGCTATCGAGATGTCGCTCGCCGGAGCATCGGCCGTATATTCACCGGTCGGATCAATATATTTCGCCGGCTTCGCCGTACTCGTGACATAGCTGTCGGCACCCGAAGCCCCGCGTTCCTCGAACGACAGTGCAATGGCATCCTCGTAGAGCTCCTTCGCGGCATCCGGACTGCCCCAACGCAGCTCCCATTCGGCGCGCAGGAACGTCGCCTCCGCGGCGTTGAACCACAGATAGGGAGAAGAGCTACTGATCACCTGATTCGAAAAGGTCTCCACCATGGTCGCCTTATTCGTCGGGTCAATACCCACGCGAATACCGTAGTAGTCGCTCTTTTTGTTCCACGTTCCCTGCGTGAACATCGCTGCACGGCGCGGGTCATTGTAGCCGTTCATGTAGCTGATGATGTCGGCCGCCACGCGATGATCGCCCCAGTCGTTGTAGATCAGGGCAGCACGGTTCTCCGGAGCGTGCATCATCGCATTGTCGGCATTCGCCGTGATCACCCCGTCGGCAATCGCCTCGGCGGCTTTCGCCTTCGAGACCTCCGGCTTCACATACGACAGCCGCATGGCCATGCGCAGCTTGAGCGAATTGGTGTATTTGATCCATTTCAGGATGTCACCGTAGTAAACATAGTCGAATTTGCGGAAGGCGTCGGCCGAGAGCTGTTCATTGGCGTGAAGCACCGCCAGCACCTCGTCCAGCTCCTCGAACATCTTCATGTAGACCTCCTCCTGCGTGTCGTAGGCAACGGTCAGCGACTCGGCCGAATCTTCAACGACCTTCGAGTAGGGAATCGGTCCATAGGTATCGGTCATGCGATGCATGATCGCCACGCGGAACAGCTTGGCCAAAGCGATAGCCACCTCGTCGTCCGTGTTGTTGATGACACCCCGGTAGTAAGGATAGGCCTCCTGCATGACGATCACAAAGGGCCATTTCAGCCAGTCGGCCGAGGGATTGAAGGTCGAGAACTTCTCCTTCCAGCCATCGGGCGTCTCGCCCATGTAACCGGCAAAGGCATTGCCCGTGAGCGATTCATTGAACTGGTAGCGGTGCTCCTGTACCGGAATCACCAGATTCTGGAGACCACGGATGTTGGTGCCGATCTTGTAGTTCTCGCGCTGGAGCTCTTCATTCGTCGCCTCGCTCGGATTGCGGTTGATCTCGTCGAAATCCCCCGTGCAGCCCCACGACAACAGCAGCAGAACTCCGAAAAGCGCGCTGATGATATGTTGGATTCGTTTCATACGTTTTCGGTTTTAGAAGGTAACACGAAGGCTAAAGCCCAAGCTGCGCAGCGACGGCACCATGAAGTAGTCGATACCCTGATAGTTGTTGCCCGTCGAAGCGATGGCCTCGGGATCGAACGGCGCCTTGCAGTAGATCATCCAGAGGTTGCGGCCCACGAACGAGA
>NZ_CASFQD010000036.1 GCF_949296715.1 uncultured Alistipes sp.
CGACGAGCGCCTCGACGTCGGGTCCGGCGACCGTATGTTCGTTCAGCTCTCGGAACTCCAGCTCGGCGATGGGGCGCGCGATGCCGGCCTTCGAGAGGAAGCGCCGCGCCGTGCGCGTATTCTCGACGATGAAATAGTCCAGCGAGTCCATCACGGCGCGGTTGGCCGCGGGCAGCACGTCCCACGGTGCCGTTTCGTCCGAGATCGGACAGGGGATCAGGTAGAGCGTTCCGTTCATGTTCGGTCCGTTGTTTCGCGGCGGCATCCGGAAGCGGCCTCGGCCCTCCCGCGGCACGCCGCCCGTATTACTCTTTCAGGTAAATGCGCTTGACGCGCCCCGACACGGAGGTCATCACCTCGTAGGGGATCGTGCCCAGCACCTCGGCCATCGCCGCAGGGTCGTTGCCCGCGGCCGGCGAGAAGATCACCGCCTCGTCGCCCTCCTGCACGTCGGGAATATCCGTGATGTCGATCATGCAGCTGTCCATGCAGATGCGCCCCACGATCGGGGCCGGGCGCCCCTTGACGAGCAGCGACCAGCGGCCGCAGCCGAGGTGGCGGTCCAGCCCGTCGGCATAGCCCACGGGGACGGTGGCCGTCACGCTGTCGCGCGTGAGCCGCCCGGCCCGCCCGTAGCCCACGGTCTCGCCCGCCGCGAGGTGCTTGATCTGCACGATGCGCGTCTTGAGCGTCGAGACGGGCGTGAGCCCCTCCTCGCGGTGCCAGCCGAAGCCGTAGAGCCCCAGGCCGAGGCGGCACATGTCGTACTGCGCCTCGGGGAAGCGCTCGATGGCCGCCGAGTTGGCCGTATGGCGGATGACCGGATAGCCGAGCGAGGCGGCCAGCGTCGAGCTCATGCGGTCGTAACGAGCGATCTGCGCCCGCGTGTAGGCATCCTCCTCGGGCATGTCGGCGCAGTTCAGGTGCGAGAAGATCGTCGCCACGCGCACCTGCCCGCAGCCGCGCAGCCGCTCGCACAGGCGCGGCAGCTCCTCCTCGACGAAGCCCAGGCGGTGCATCCCCGTGTCGAGCTTCACATGGATCGGGAAACGGCTCTCGCCCGCATGGGCCACCGCCGCGGCAAAGTCCTCGAGCGAGCGGAAGTTGTATATCTCGGGCTCCAGCCGGTTGGCGATCATCAGGTCGAAGCTGTCCGCATCGGCATTGAGCACGACGATCGGCATCTTGATGCCCCGCTCGCGCAGCAGCACCCCTTCGTCGGCAAAGGCCACGGCGAGGTAGTCGACACCCTGATGCTGGAGCATCTGCGCCACCTCGAAATCCCCGGCGCCGTAGGAGGCGGCCTTGACCATCGCCACGAGCTTCACGCCCGGGCGCAGCTTCGCACGGAAATAGTTGAGATTGCGGATCATCGCGTCGAGGTCGACCTCCAGCACCGTCGTGTGGCTCTTGCGCGAGAGGGCGTGGGCGAGCTTCTCGAAGCGGAAGTCGCGGGCCCCCTTGAGCAGCACGGCGCGCCCGGCCACGGCCTGCCGGCTCAAACGGGCGATGCACTCGTCGGTCGAGGCGTAGAACTCCTTGTCGCAGTCAAACAGCGCGGCGTGGCGCCGCAGGCGCGGGCCGATACCGACCAGGCAGTCGACACCCGCACGGGCGACCATGCCCGCGACGCGGCCGTAGAGCTCCTCGTCCGAGAGGCCGCTCTGCGCGATGTCCGAGAGAACGAGCGTGCAGCGGCGGCCGAGGGCCACGTTGTGCAGGTAGTCGAGCGCCAGCGCCAGCGAATTGAGGTCGAGGTTGTAGGCGTCGTTGATGAGCACCGAGTCGTTGATGCCGTCCTTGACCTCGAGGCGCATGGCAACGGCCGGCGCCGCGGCGAAGGCCGGGGCGGGATAGTGCATCGCCGCGCAGAAGGCCTCGACGATCTGGGCGTTGCGCCGCGAGGCGGCGTTGCCGATGACCGACTCGGCCGGCTCGGGGAATGCCGCGGCGTCGATCGGCCGGCGGTCGGCGAAGCGTGCCGCGACCATGCGGCCCAGCGGCTCGTAGTGGCTGTGGTAGATGATCGTCCGGGCGCGGTGCGCGAGGACCATCTTCTCGTCGCACTTCTGCTCGAGGTTGACGAAATTCTCCTGGTGGGCGTCGCCTATCGAGGTGAAGACCACCACGTCGGGGCGGATGATGCGTTCGAGACGCTCCATCTCGCCGGGCTTCGAGATGCCCGCCTCGAAGATTGCCAGCTGCTCGTCGCCCTCGATCATCAGTACCGAGAGCGGCACGCCGAGCTGCGAGTTGTAGCTCTTGGGCGAGCGGTAGTATTTCATCCCTTCGGGCAGCTCCTCGGCAATCCACTCCTTGATGACGGTCTTGCCGTTCGAACCGGTGATGCCCACGACCGTGCCGCGGAACTGCGCCCGGTGGTAGGCCGCCAGGCTCTGCAGCGCGCGGATGGCGGAGTCGACACGCACGAAGCCGCAGCCGGGCATCGGCTCGACGTCGCGCTCGACGAGGAAGGCCCTGACGCCGCGGCCGTACATCTCGGCGATGAAGGCATGCGAATCGTGGTTCGCACCGCGCATGGCCACGAACAGGGGCTCGGTGCCCAGTTCGCACGTGAGCGAGCGGCTGTCGGTCACAACCGAGCGCACCCCGGCGTCGCAGCCCGAAAAATGACCGCCGCAGATGGCGGCGATCTGTGAAAGTCTGTAATTCATGGTATCCGTTTTTCGGATCGGCAGCCGATCCGTTGCACCTCATCCCGCAAAGGTACAAGAAAAGCGGCATTCTTCTCCGTTTCGACCTCTTTTTTCGCCCGCAAAAACCGGCAAAAAAGGTGCGGCGGCTGTGGCCGCCGCACCTGTCCGTCCCGGCCGCGGGCACCGGCCCCGCTATGAGAGCGTCACGATCGTGATGCCCGCGCCGCCGCGGTCGGCATGCTCGTCGACGGCCGAGACCACCTCGGGCACCGTGCGCAGGTAGCGGCGTATCTCCTCCTTGAGGGCGCCGGTGCCCTTGCCGTGGAGGATCGTCACCGTGCCGACCCCCACCATCAGGGCGTCGTCGACCAGGTCCTGCACGGCCTCGAGCGCCTCGGCGGCCCGCATGCCCCGCACGTCGATGTGGTCCTTGAAGTTGAGCTTGCGCGACGAGATGTCGACCGACACGACCGTGCGGGCCGTCACCGGGCGCGTCGCCTCGCGGTATTCGCTGTTCGAGACGACCGTGAGCGCCGCCTTGTCGACCGTCGTCAGTATCTGTCCGAAGGCCACCTGCGCCCGCTTGCCCTTGAGCGACTGCACGACGCCGACCATCTCCTGCCCCGCCATGCGGACCTTCGAGCCGACCTCGACCTCGCGCTTCACCGGTGCGGGGGCCTCCGCCGGAGCCTTGTCGCCCGCCGCCCCTTCGCGCTCCTTGCGCTCGGCACGCCGCTGGCGCCGCCGCTCGATGCGCTCGATCTCGCGCGCCACGGCCGCATCGCGCTCCGCCGTGTCGGCCTGCTCGACCGTCTCGCGGAAGTCGTCCAGCTCGCGCCGCGCCAGCCGCGTGAGCTCCTTCTCGGCCTGCGCCTCGCGGATCGTGCGGATTGTGTTCTCGATCTGCCGGTTGGCGTCGGCAATGAGCTGCTGCGCCTCCTGCTTGGCCCGGCGGAGAATCTCCTGCCGCTCGGCGCGGATCTTCGACAGCTGCTCGGAGTAGGTCTGCTCCAGCTCCTCGACCTTGCGGTCCGTCAGGCGGATGCGGTCGCGCTTCTGCTCCCAGTAGTGCTTGTCGCGGGCAATCTCGCGCAGCTGCTTCTCCAGATTGATGTGGTCCGACCCAGCCTTCTCGCTCGCCGTGCGGATAATCTCCTCCGGCAGGCCGATTTTGCGGGCAATCTCCACGGCAAATGAACTGCCCGGCTTGCCCATCTCCAGGCGGAAGAGCGGGCGTATCTGCTGCACGTCGAACATCATCGCGCCGTTGGCAATCCCCTCGGTCGACGAGGCGTAGTACTTGATGTTGGCGTAGTGCGTCGTGATGACGCCGTAGCATCCCTTTTCGAGCAACCGCTCGAGAATCGCCTCGGCAATCGCCCCGCCGATGTTGGGCTCCGTGCCCGACCCGAACTCGTCGATGAGCACCAGCGTGCGGTCCGACGCCCCGGCGAGCATGTGCTTCATGTTGAGCAGGTGCGACGAATAGGTCGACAGGTCGTTGTCGATTGACTGCTCATCGCCGATGTCGATGTAAATCGAGCGGAAGACCGGCAGCTCGGAGACCTCCGACGCCGGCACGGGGAAGCCGCACTGGAACATGTACTGCACGATGCCCGTGGTCTTCAGGCAGACCGACTTGCCGCCGGCATTGGGCCCCGAGATGACGAGGATGTGCTTGCGGCGGTCGAGCTGCAGGTCGAGCGGTATGATCTCGCGGCCCTGTGCGCGCAGGGTCTGCTGCAAGAGCGGATGGCGGGCGTTCTTGAGCACGAGGCGGTCATCGGTCGAGAGGATCGGGCGCACACAGCCGTTCTCGGAGGCCCAGCGCCCCTTGGCGCGCAGCATGTCGATCTGCGCCAGGCAGTCGCCCGAGGCGGCGATCAGCTCCGCGTCGGGACGGATCGACTCGGTGAACTCCGTGAGGATGCGGACGATCTCGCGCCGCTCGGCATACTCCAGCTCGCGCAGTTCGTTGTTGATCTCGACGACCTCGACCGGCTCGACGTAGAAGGTGCGGCCCGTGGCCGATTCGTCGTGGATGAAGCCGTTGAGCTTGCGTTTGTTCGAGGCCGAGACGGGGATCACGGCGCGACCGTCGCGGATCGAGATCTGCGCGTCGGCCTCGACGATGCCCGCCCCCTTGGCGGCCGAGAGGACCGCCTGCAGGCGCTTGGCGGCCTGACCCTCGCGTTCGCGGATGGCGCGCCGCACCTCGGCCAGCGCCGGGGAGGCCGTGTCGCGGACGTTGCCGAAGCGGTCGACGATCGCCTCGATGCGGCGCACGATCTCGGGAAAGGACTCGACGCCGTGCGTCAGGTCGTGCAGCGCCGGATAGTGCTCCCCGCGCCGGCCGATAAACTCGACGACCGCCCCGATGAGCGCCAGCGCCCGCTGCAGGAGGACGACCTCGGCCACGTCGAGGAACGTGCCCGCGACACGCAGCTTGGCGACAATCTCGTCCGTATCGGGGTATTCGCCGCCCGGGAAGTCGCGCTCCATGTCGAGCAGCAGGCGCATCTCGTCAGCCAGTGCCAGGCGCCGTTCGATCTCCTGCGGCGAGGTGGAAAAGGTTTCGGCCGCGAGCAGTTCGCACGCGGCACGCATGGTACAACGGGCTGCGACCTGCTCACGCAAGCGGTCGAAGCCGATCTTCTGTTCAAAAGAAGCGGGATAAATCATTTCTCTCTTTGGGATAGCACCTCAATTACGTCGGGCCGCATCGGGGTCCGCCCGGCAGACCGTTTCACGCAGCGGCAGGACCGCAATCACACGCGTCCGTCAGCGTCCGTCCGCAGCCTCATTTTCCGGCCGCCCGGTCATCCGACGGCGGACAGGCTCCGGCCACAGCCGTTTATCCGGTCAAGACCTCACTTCGACAGCGAGCCCCACATCGGGTCAACATTCCGCATCGCCAGCGGTCCGGTCATTCGGTCAGAACCTCACATCAGCCGCGAGCTACTCGTCCGGCCAAAACCTCACTTCGACCGCGAGCCGTCCATCCGGTCAAAACATCGCTCCGGCCGCGGTCCGTTTATCCGGTCAGGACCTCACTTCGCCCGGTCCGGACCAACGGCCCCGGCCCGGACCAACTACTCCCCCCCCGGCTCGGACAAACTACTCCCCCCGGCTCGGACAAAGGCTCCGCCCTGGTCGCGGAGAATCACTCGGCCCCGGACTCTCCGGCCTTTTCGGCCTCTTTGGCCTTCTTCTCCTCAAGACGAGCCGCCTTGCGCTCGGCCTTGGCCTTCATCTTCTCCGGATCGCGTCCGAAGAGCGAGAAGTGCACGTAACGGCCCGGATACTCCTTCAGGTCGGCCAGCAGCGCCGCCAGGTTGCCGCTCGCCACCGTGAGCGAGTCGTAGAGCGCCGGGTCCTCGAGCAGGCGGCCCAGCGTCCCCTCGCCCCCTTCGATACGGGCCATCAGGGCATTCAGCCCCTCGACCGACTCGGTCAGACGGCGGGCGAACTCCTCTTCGGAGAGCTGCGCCGTCAGGCGGTTCACGCTGCCGACGATGCTGTCGATGCGCGGGGCGTTCTGCCCGAGCATCTCCGAGAAGGCGGCCAGGTTGTCGACGGCGGCCCGCAGGTTGTTCTTCTCGGCCGAAAGCACGTCGGCCATGTCGCCCGTGATGTCGTTCAGATGCGTAAGGGTGCCCGAGATGGAGCCCTCGTTGTTTTCGAGCAGGCGGTTCAGGTTCTCGAGCGTGCGCGACAGATCGGCGGTCACCTGCGCGATCTTCTGCTTGAAGAAGTCGAGCTCCGAACCGGCCATGTCCATCAGATCGCGGTTGCGGCTCGAACGGAGCGTGTCGCCGTCCTTCAGATAGCTGTCGGCCGATCCGTAGATGATCTCGATGGCCTTGTTTCCCATCAGTCCGTCGCTGAAAATCTTGGCTTCGGAATCGGTCGGGATGCGGTAGGTGCGCTTGACGGTCAGCTGCAGGACGACCTTGTCGCTCACCTGCGGATCGAACTGCACACCGGTCACCGTACCGATCTTCACCCCCTTCATCATGACGGGCGAGGCGGTCTGCACGCCGTTGATCTGGTCGTAGGCGGCATAATACTCGACATTGCGGCTGAAGACATCGAGCCCCTGCAGGAACCGGATGCCAATCCAAGCTGCACAAATCATCGCCACGGCGAATACGCCGATCTTGACTTCTCTCTTCATATCGGATTCTCTATTTTACAATTTCCGTACCCCGGCACCGCACGACAAAGGCATCGGGGAAGACCTTGCGGACCTGCCGCAGATGGCGCTGGGCCGCAGCTTGCGTGTCGAACTCGCCGACACAATATTTATAGGGCAGCGAGCCGGTCGATTTCAGCTGCCGCACCTTGCCGCGATAGCTTCGGAACTCGGACGAGCGCAGCGAGACGGGCTTGGCCGAGGCCAGCACCTGCACGGTGTAGCGCACGGGCTCCTCCCTGTCGGGTTTCGCCGCCTGCTCCCGGCCGGAAGCGGCATCCGCGGGCTTCTCCGCCGGAGCTGGTGTCGGTGTCGGCACGGCGGCCGGAGCCTCCCCGTCGGCGCGCCGCGTCGTGAGCACGAAGTCCGAATAGTCGCGCACCGCCTCGTAGAGGTTCCGCGCAATCTCGTTCTGCCCCTTTTCGGACTTCATGTAGGCCATCTCCTGCGCATTGGACATGAACCCGATCTCGGTGAGCACGCCCGGCATGTCCGTGGCGTAGAGCACGCGCAGCAACTGCGGCTTGATCCGCCGCACGACACGCCCCGCCTCGCGGAAGTTGCGCTCGATGCAGCGGGCGATGGCCATGCTGTATTCGCCGTAGGTGATCTGCAGGTTCTGGATGCGGGCGCGCACGATCGCCGCATTGGGCTCGGTCGACAGGTCGATCAGGTCCTCGCGGTTGCTCTCGTAGAGCGCCTCGGTGTTGTAGCGCTGCTCCTTGGGGGTCTCGCCCATGATGAGCACCTCGACCCCCTTCGCCGCCGTGGCGGCCGCCGCATTGGCATGGATCGAGATGAAGAGGTCGCCCCCGGCTTCGTTGGCGATGTCGGCGCGCTTCTGAAGGTCCTCGGCCAGCGTCGTGCCGAGCATCCGGTCCGTCGTGCGCGTGTAGACCACCTTCACGCCGGGCATCCCCTCCTCGATCAGTTTGCCCAGCTTCAGCGCCACCTTCAGCACGAGCTCCTTCTCGTACATCCCGGCGTAATGCGCGCCGGGCAGCTTGCCGCCGTGCCCCGCGTCGATCACCACGACGCTCACGCCGTGCGCAATATTCCCCGCCGCCACGACGTTTGTCATAACGGCAGTGCAGACAACAACAAGCGCGAAGAGCGCGCGCAAGCGCATATTTCTTGGTGACGACAAGGGTTTTCTGTAATTTTTTACCTATCTTTGTCGGGCCCGAAAAGGCCCCGGGAGGCCCCTGCGGGGGTTCTCCGGGCGTTTTTGCCGACTTGTCGGCAAAGGTACGAAAAATTATTGGATTTTGAACAGGTCAAGGGTAAAATATGTCTTGTCGGCAACGGTGATTCTGCTGTTCGCCCAGGCCGTGCTGGGCACGTCCGTCGGCAGCGGACTGCGGCACACCCTGCCCGCCGACACCCTGCTTGTCCGCAGATCCGACACACCGGCGGTCCCGTCCGCACCGCCCGCAGGCGATGAGACGGCCCCCGCCGCAAGCCCCGACGGAAGCGCCGACGACGGACCCGCCGCCGAGGCCCTCCCGTCGTCCGACAACCCCCGCCAGCGCCGCATGCAGGAGCGCGCC
>NZ_CASFQD010000037.1 GCF_949296715.1 uncultured Alistipes sp.
GTTGCATACGCGTTACGCACCCGTGCGCCGGTCGCCGACAACCAAAGCAAGCTTTGATCTCGCTGCCCCTCGACTTGCATGTGTTAAGCCTGCCGCTAGCGTTCATCCTGAGCCAGGATCAAACTCTCCATTGTATAAAATGTTTTGTTATAAATCTTTAGCTCAAATCTCAAAGGTATTGTTTGAAATCACTCTCTTGCGAGAGTGGGAAAACTTTAGCTGCTCAAATACTTCAAAGAACGCCGTTCGATATATTGCTATAAAGAACAATTCTTTACTTTTTGTCGGGCTCGACCTTTCGGCTTTTGCCCGGAGTTCTGCCCGCTGGTTTTCAGCGGAAAGTGGTGCAAAGGTAAGTGTTATTTTTTGAACCACCAAATCTTTTTGAAAGATTTTTTCTGAAATTTTCAGAACCTTTTTTCTCATCGGCCTTGCGGTCGATTCGGGTTGCAAAGGTAAGAACTTATTTCCGAAGTTCCAAATCTTTTTTCGAAGATTTTTCAGAATTTTGTCAGAACCTTTTTTGTATCGCTCGCGCCGGTCTTTCAACCGAAGCGGGTGCAAAGGTAAGGACCTTTTCCGAATCTGCAAATCTTTTCTTAAAGATTTTTCAAAATTTTTCAGAACCTGTTTTTGCCGCTTCAGGAGGTGTTTCTCTCTCGAAGCGGGTGCAAAGATAAGAGCTTTTTCGGGACACTTCCAAATATTTCAAGGACTTTTTTTCGACAATTTTCACTGCAAATTCACAGCCACTTCACAACCAGCAAGTTAGTTATGAAATATTTTTAATATCTTTGAGGCACCAAAAGGAGACATGAAATGAGACGACCTTTGCTATATATAGGTATGCTTGCGGCAATGGCTTCATGCAGCCGCAGAGAGCCCGCACTGCAAACGGGCGACTTGTTGTTTCAGGCGGGCAAACAGACAGAGATGGCGGGTGCGATTACCGCAGCCACGGGGCATGCGGAGGCTTTGAACTATACGCATGTCGGGATTGCCGTCTGTGCGCCGGGTGCGGACTCCGTACTCGAGGCAACCACAGGCGGGGTCCGCATTGTACCGCTGGAGCGTTTTCTTGCCGACGCGGGGGATAAGGAGAACCAGCCCCTGGTCGTAGCGATGCGGCTGCGCGACACGAGCGGGCTGGCTACGTCCGTACTCCGGGCCCGCAGCTGCATCGGACTACCCTACGACTACTCGTTTCGTCCGGACAACGGACGGCTCTACTGCAGCGAGCTGGTTTGGGAGAGTTTCCGCCGTGAGGACGGCAGCACGGTATTTCCCGCCCGGCCGATGAACTTCCGGGCTGCCGACGGCACAATGCCCTGTTACTGGGTCGAGCTCTTCGAGAAATTGGGTGAACCAATCCCCGAAGGGGTGCCGGGCACCAATCCGAACGAGATGGCCCGTGATCCGCAGCTGCGGGAGATCGGGCGCTGGTTCTGATATTACCGGGCGCCAATACTGCTATTCACCTGTTCGCACGCGGCAACCGTCGACAAAGCAAGGGCATCGGATACAGGTCCGGTGCCCTTATTATTTGGGTAATAATGCCAAAATCGGTACGGGAACAGACAGAGCCATCCAAAGCCTGAAGCCGGCCGTACAAGGGCCCGGCACGGCAGACACAAAACGAGCGCCGATCAAGGGCGCCCCCATCAAACGAAAGAGGCTTTCACAAAAGTGCTCCCAGCAGGCCATGCCGGGACAGGACCTATACTGCCATTGCACAGTTTACCTACAGCCGCAAAAAAACGAACCGCACCTTTCGGTGCGGTTCGCCGTAGAATCGCCTTGTAGTTTCAATTAGAACTGCATGATGGCACGAACCTTGTTGCTACCTTGTAAAGCAGGTTCTACTGCAGTAAGAGAGCCCATGCTGGTATTGCAAGTGTAGATCCAGTTATCTACACCAACCACATTCGAGCACCAATACGTACCCGACATACGTGTACCATTAGCAGTCAGAGCATTCTTAATGTTAGAATATGCATTGACCAACGTATTCATTTCGGTGGAAGAGGGAAGATACCATCCATTACCAAGTGCGTTACATACCTGGAATGCAGGATAGGAAGCAATCTGACCACTCGTCAAGACAGCGCTCATGTTCAGAGAACCATCGGCATTGCCAAGACCGGCGATAATATCATCCGAATCGGTCGGGCCCCAAGTCGTGCCTGCCGATGCGTCATCCAAATCAACAACATAACCCGACGTGCCACCATCTGATACGGCATATACAACACCTTCAGCAGCATCTGCATTGGGATAGAGATCACCGACCTTGTAGACCGTCGTCGTAAGGGCGAAGTTGGCACCTACAGTGGTAATCATTCCAGCCTGAACCGTTACGGAAGTATTACGGGTCTTGGTATAGGTCTGCGTGGGGTTAGAACCCGTCTTATAGGAGAGCGTAAGCGTCAGATCGGGATAGCTGCCGGCAGGAACAACGATATAGTAATCCTGAGCCGTCGTCGAAATCTGCTCACCGCACTGCAACGTCACGGATGTGTACGCCGTCTGCCAGGTGATCGTCGGATCGCTCGTACCCGAGAAAGTAAGACTTCCCGTACCGGCCAGCGGTTTCAGCGAAGCATTGGACAACGTAATGCCATTCAGAATGGTACCCGTAGCATCGGCACTCACCTTAACAACGATAACACCGCAGACATTCTTGAACTGCATGTTCGAAAGATCGGTACCAACAGCAACCATCGGGTTAACGTTGTTGCTGAAGTTGGCATAATCGTTCCAGTTCTGGTTCTGAGGCAGCACAATATTGCCATTGGAATTTGCAGGATAAACGGCCTTGTAGATCGACGAAGCCGTACCCTTCACACCGGCACCCTGCGGAACCGTAAAGGTTGCATTCGACGTACCGGCGCCGTCGGTCAGCGAGAAAGTCACCGGCGAGGTCGTCACATCACTCCATACCGAAATCTCGTCTCCTTCGGACCAAACCACCGACGTGCCGTTCAGGGTAGTACGCGTCGACGGCAGACCGGCACCGAGTTCCGTATAGGTTTTCACCTCGCCAGCGGGTGTAACGTTGTCCGTCTTGTCCGAAGAGCAGCCGACAAACAGCAATGCTGCAAGAGCGGCTGAAGAAAACATAAGTAATTTTTTCATGGAATTACAATTTTTACATTTAGTATTAGTTCCACTCACCATCTTCATCAGCATAACCGAAGTCTTCGGTCTTCGCTCCGGTTTCATAGGATACAGCGAAACCTGCCTCTACGGTCACATCGAGAATCTCGATTTCGGGGGCTACATAAGCCCGTGCGGTTTTCATAAACATAGTTGATTATTAATTTAAGTTGTTCTACTTACATATTCGTATGACGTGGCAAAGGTAAGCCTTACTTTCCAATTAACCAAACAAAAACCGACGAAATCATCCTTTTTTTCAACAAAATGGGTCAGAAAGACAATAAATGCGGTCTATCGACCAGTAAAAGCGCCATATGGGACAATATCATTTTATTAAAAAATTGTAAAACACCGACACAAGCGACAGCACAAACGGTTCATATTTTCGAAGAAAACAACCGATGCAGTCGCAAAGTTCCAAAAAGCAACGGAAAAGGGCCAGACAAGAAGCCTTGTCCGACCGCAACAGGGAACCGTGCAGAGAGCCGCAGCAGGAAGCCGTGCAGAGAGCGGCCATATTGACAAAATGCGGCAAAGAGCCTGAAAATACGAGTCCCCCAAAGATGATGCAACGGCAGAAGCCTGCCGGTCAGTCCTGAATACCAGAGCCCTGCGGCAGGGACAGGCATAAAAAAAACGGACCGCACCCTCGGGTGCGGTCCGCACAGGATCGCCTTGTAGTTTACAATTCAGATCAGAACTGCATGATGGCGCGCACGGCGTTGCTGACCGTACTCTGCTGTGCAGGAGCGACCGTCGCAACGGCTCCCGTATTGGAATTGTAATAGTAGATCACGTTGCGGAAGCCCGTCACGTTCGAACACCAGTAACCGTCGGCCTCCATCTGCGTACCGGCCGTCGAAAGGGCATTGCGGATATTCGAATAGCTGTTCACCAGCGTCGACATCTCCGTCGAGGAGGGCAGGTACCACGTTCCGTTGGGCGTCAGGTCGTAGCAGGCCTGGAAGGCCGGATAGCTCGAAAGCGCACCCGCGTTGACCACAGCCTGCTGGTTCAGCTGGCCGTTCGCATTGGCCAGACCGTTGATGATCGAACTGTAGTCCGTGGGCCCCCACTGCGTACCGGCGGCCGCCGTGTCGTTCAGCGCCACGACATATCCCGACGTGCCGTTGTCCGAAACGGCAAAGACCACGCCTTCGGGAGAATCCGAGTTCGGATAGAGGTCACCGACCTGGTAGACGGTGGTCGTCAGCGAGATGTTGGCACCGATGTAGGTGATGTTTCCGGCCTGCACAGTCACCGACGAGCTGCGGGTCTTCGTATAGGTCTGCGTGGGGTTCGAACCGGTCTTGTAGGAGAGCGTGAGCGACAGATCGGGATAGCTGCCCGCCGGAACCACGATGTAGTACTCCTGTGCCGTCGTCGAAATCTCCTCGCCGCACTGCAGCGTCACGGAGGTGGCTGCCGTCTGCCAGGTGATCGTCGGGTCGTTCGTGCCGGAGAAGGTCAGCCGGCCCGTGCCGGCCAGCGGCTTGAGCGAATTCGACGCCAGCGTGATGCCGTTCAGTATGGTACCCGTCGCATCGGCCTGCACCTTCACGACCACGATGCCGCAGACGTTCTTGAACTGCATGTTCGACAGATCGGTGCCCACGGCGACCATCGGATTCACGTTGTTGCCGAAATTGGCGTAGTCGTTCCAGCTCTGAAGCTGCGGGATTTCGATATTGCCGTTGACGTTGGCCGGGTAGACGGCCTTGTAGATCGACGAGGAGGTGCCCTTGACACCGGCACCGGCCGGCACCGTGAAGGTCGCACTGGCCGTACCCTCACCGCTCGCCAGCGAGAAGGTCACCGGCGAGGTCGTCACGTCGCTCCAGACCGAAATCTGGTCGCTGGCGGACCAGACGACCGACGTACCGTCGAGCGAGGTGCGCGTTGCGGGGAGCACGGCCCCCAGCTCCGTATAGGTCTTCACCTCACCGGCGGGTGTTGCATTTTCCGTATCGCCGTCCGAGGAACAGCCGACAAACAGCAACGCCGCAAGGGCTGCTGAAGAAAGTATCGTCAATGTTTTCATGATCGTACAAGTTTCTGATTTCGATTTTACTGCCATTCTCCTTCCTGATCGTAGGTGCTGTCCGTACCAAAGTTGTTCGTGTTGGCGCCGGTTTCGTTCGACACGGCGAATCCGGCTTCAACGGTCACGTCGAGAATCTCGACATCGGGAGCCACATAGGCTCGGGTGCTTTTCATAAACATAGTTTCCAATAAGAATTAAAAGTTGTCCAGTTTCCGTTTACGCACGATCCGGCGAAACCGGCCCCGGCCGAGCGGCCGAGCGGCCGCACGCCCCCGCGGCAGGAGCTCCTTCCGACGGCCGCATCCGGAACTCCGGTACGGAGACGGCCGGCACAAACGCCGCTGCAGGCCGAATGCCGCGCCCGGCTTCCATCGGAAAGCGGTTTGCACGGCGCTTCGCCCCGCGGCGGGTTCCGGGATCGCTGCAGGCAGGCAGCCGCCTCCGGAACGGCAAAAGAAGGTTCCTATCCATCTGCATAACAAACAGGGTCGAGACGCAAGTCTCCCGAAAAACCGATAACCGGAGAGGGAGACCGAGACTCACCGATCGTTGCACCGCATCACAAGCAAATACCATGCTACAATGCCACGAAGCACACCGTCCGGAGCAAAAAAATTGCGACGGGAGATGAAATCCCGCCGCAAAAAGCAACCAATAAAAAGATTTACAGACAATTATCCAAGCAATCGATTTTTGAAAAAAAATTCTTCGTCCTTTTCTCTTCCTTCATTCACCGCTCCGCTCTTCCTGTTTCCCGGCCGCTCCCGCATCCAGGCTTCGGACAGGAGGGCCAAAACCGGAAGGGATCAAGTCAAGAGAAATGGGACCCAAAAAGACGGGACCGGGAAGAATGGAGCCAAAAGAGATGAAGCCGGGAGCAGTTTCCGGCCCTGCGCCGGGAAGGGATGCGCGCGGCGGCAGGAGACCGCAGGATTCAGACGATCCGTTCGACCGTAATGTTGGGATGCTCGCGCAGCAGGGCGATATACCGCTCCTCGTCGGCGCCGCCCTTGGCGCGGATCACCAGCGTGGCCCGGTAGATGACCTCCGCACCGGAGCGCTGTGCCTCGACTTCGTAGGAGATCACCGTATATTCACTCGTTTTCAGCGCATTGAACATTTCGTCGATCACCCCGCGGCGCGCAGCCGAGAAGACCAGCATCGTGCGCCGGCCTCCCAGGCCGCCGAAAACCAGCGTCAACACCTCCAGACCGAAGAGCGTCAGCGCCGTGGCCACCCCCGCGACGAGGTACATCCCGGCCCCGGCCGTCAGACCGATTCCGGCCGTGGCCCAGAGGCTCGCCGCCGTGGTCAGTCCCCGCACGAGCTGGCGGTGGATGATGATCGTACCGGCGCCGATGAAACCGATGCCGCTGACGACCTGCGCCGCAATCCGGCTCGGGTCGAGCCCCACGCCGGGCTGCGTGAGCACCTCGGCGAAGCCGTACTGCGAGACGATCATCATCAGGGCGCTGCCCAGCGCCACGAGAAAGTGCGTGCGGAATCCCGCATCCTTGACGCGGTATTCACGGTCGAGACCGATGACCGTGCCGCAGAGCCCGGCCACACACAGGCGCAATATGAAATTCCACTCCATCATCCAAATCCGGGAATCAAAAACAGTACCGCACCGCCGTTACCACACCTCCGTAACGTCGCCGCTCGTGATCGTCACACGCCCCAGGGCGGACTGCACGACACGGAACTCCAGCAGGCGCTCCGTCGCACCCGCATAGGCGGCCCGGAAGGCATAGGCACCCTTGCGGACCGTCTCTCCGGCATGCTCGCTCCAGACCAGCGGGTCGGTCAGTTCGTAACCGACCGTCCAGATACCACCCTGCTCCGACTCGAGGCGCATCTCCGCACTGCCGGACGCCGAGAGGTCGAATACCTCCTTCGAGACGGTCATACGGACCGACCAGGCGGCATCATATAATATATAGGTATTCCAATAAGCAGCGGAGATGTCGCAACGCAGCTCCCCGTCGTCCGCCGCAGCGAGGGTGGATGTCGAGCGGAGCGCGCCGTTGACACGTTCGGTCACCAGCCACGAAGCGCCCGGCTCGCCGAGGCCCAGTCCGTCGCGGAGCTCGAAGTCATAACGAAGCCCCGAGCCCTGCAACGACCAGTGGTTTTCGCCCTCGTCATAGACCCGGGCCCACGAAAAAAAGCGGGTGCAAACCTCCTCGCGCCCTTCGCTGGTCGTCTGCCGCAGCCACTCGTCGAAACCCGCCGCCACGCGCAGCGTCCCGACCGCCTCGGCATCGAGACCGCTCACCCAGCTGTAGATGCCATGTTCCGTCCCGGTTCTCCGGGGCACTTCGTCCCCCTCTTCGATCGTACAGGCGCTCCCGGCCAACAGCAGAAGCATCATACCGGCCCAAAAGCCGTGAAAGAGTCGTGCGCAATGCATAACCGTCATTTTTTGAAGTTTCCGAAACTGTATCCGATACCGCCCACAAAGAGACCGCGGGCCCCGATGCCCCACTCGACATACCCAAACAGGCGCCGCCCGACACGGATTCCGAACGGGGTGAACTGCCCGGTGAGGTAGGTGAAACCGCTGTAGCCGTCCATGTAGTACTTTTTATACCCCCACTGACAGCCCAGCTGCACGGCCGAATAGAGCTGCACCGACCGGCGGTTGAGCCACATGAAACGGGCGAAGGGCATCAGCGTCACATAGTGCTCGCGCTGGTGCGAAGCGACGCTGCGGTCCGAAGCGCGCATCAGGTCGCGCCAGTAGGCCGCATAGGAGAGCGAGACGCCGACCTCGATCGGGCGGGAGACACGATATCCGTAGACAAGGCCCCACACGCCGCTCGTGCGCAGCGGGCCCTCGTAATAGTAGCGTTCGGAGGGAAAGGCCTCGGGCGGAGGTGCGATCCACGCCCGTTCTTCCGTCAAGAAGGGAGACTCGGGTCCGCACCAGGCGTAGGCCCCGGCCTCGATGCTCACGGTGTGGAGCGCAACGGGATCGGCAAGCACGGGGCGCAGGCGGTAAAGGCGGCCCGTCCCGTCCTCGAAGAGCTGCGCGTGCCGCACCGAGCGGTAGATCATCGTGTCGCCGCGCAGCTCGACGCCGACGACCGGAAGTCCCGACGCGGGGGCGGATACGGCAGGGGGCCGGGCCGCGGTGCGGGCCCCACAGAGCAGTCCCGCCAGCAGAAGCAGGCAGCAGAGCGGTTTCATGGTCGGACAAGGTTGGTTCTCAAGACAAATATAGTGAAAAAAAGCCGGGATTCCTTGCACCGTGCAAATATTTTCGTAACTTTGCAGGCTGAGTTTAACCAATTAACTGTTTACGACAATGCCGAAAATGAAAACCAATGCCGCTGCGAAGAAGCGTTTTACCTTCACCGGCACAGGAAAGATCAAGCGCAAGCACGCTTATCACAGTCACATCCTGACCAAAAAGACGACGAAACAGAAGCGCAACCTCTGCTATTCGGGTATCGTTTCTGCGGCCGACGAGGCCAAAATCAAGAACCTGCTGGTCAAGTAACATCCGACCGGCGGAAACAGTATTAACCGGAGCGAAACAGCCCCGAAGAACGCGGGAGAACCGCGTCGCTGACAGCTCTTCAAAAACTTTACATTATGCCACGTTCAGTCAACGTAGTTGCGTCACGCGCAAGAAGAAAGAAAGTTTTGAAACTTGCCAAGGGTAACTTTGGTTCAAGGGGAAACGTATGGACCGTTGCGAAAAACACGGTCGAGAAAGGCTTGCAGTTCGCCTATGCGCACCGCCAGCTCAAGAAGCGGACATTCCGTTCGCTGTGGATCACGCGTATCAACGCCGCAGTCCGCGCCCAGGGAATGACCTATTCGCAATTCATCGGCAAACTCAACGCCAAGGGTATCGTCCTGAACCGCAAGGTGCTCGCCGACCTGGCCATGAACGAGCCGAAGGCATTCGAGGCAATAGTTAAGGAAGTTAAATAATCCTCCGCGGAGGATTTCGGCGGCGGACACTTCGGTGTCCGCCTTTTTTTCGTATTTTTGCATCCGGGCCGGGCCCCGCTTCCGCACCGGGAACGCCACAGGTGAGGCGGCGGAGCGACCCGGGCCCGACGGCAAACGGAAGCGTTGAACCACGGAACAGACGGCATGGAGAACTGGAAAAGGACATTCGGCATCATCTGGAGCGGGCAGTTCGTCTCAATCCTGACGAGCTCGATCGTCGGCTATGCCGTGGTCTTCTGGATGAGCCTCGAGACCGGCTCAGCCGAGGTGCTGGCCCTGGCGGCAATCTTCGGCATGCTGCCGCAGTCGCTCCTCGGACCGGTCGTCGGCGTCTACATCGACCGCTGGGACCGCCGCCGCACGATGATCGTCGCGGACCTCTTCATCGCCGCGTGCACGCTGCTGCTCGCCGTGCTCTTCTGGAGCGGACGCGCCGAACTGTGGCACGTCTACGTGCTGCTGGCCTGCCGCTCCGCCGGCTCGGCCTTCCACCGCCCGGCCATGCAGGCCTCGGTGCCGCTGCTCGCCCCCGAATCGGAGCTCACGCGCATCGCGGGCGTCAACCAGATCATCGTCTCGTTCTCCGACATCGCCGGACCGGCCCTCGGCGCCCTGCTACTCAACATCTCCTCGATCGGCAACATCCTGCTGCTCGACGTCGCGGGAGCCGTCGCAGCCTGCACGGCGCTGCTCTTCATCCGCATCCCCAACCCCGCGCGGAGCGACCGGCATCCCGACCTGTGGCGCGAGTTCCGCGAGGGGTTCGCCGCCATGCACGCCACGCCCGGCATGGGCTGGCTCTTCACGCTGGCCGTCGCCGTGTGGTTCTTCATCATGCCCGTAGGCGTGCTTTTCCCGCTCATGACGTTGCAGCACTTCGGCGGAGGGGCTGCCGAGATGAGCCTCGTCGAGATCGTCTGGGGCGGCGGCGCACTGTTGGGCGGCGCCATCATGGGCATCCGCCGGTACCCCGTCAGCCGCATCGTCCTCATCAACCTGATGTACCTGCTCGTCGGGCTGTCGTTCCTCGTTTCGGGACTGCTCCCCGCCTCGGGATTCGTCTGCTTCACGCTGCTGACGGCCGCGGCCGGCATCTCGAGCAGCGTCTTCAACGCCTCGTTCGTCTCGGTCGTGCAGAGCCGCATCGACGCCGGCGTGCTGGGGCGCGTCATGTCGCTCTACTACAGCTTCGGGCTGCTGCCCTCGGCCCTCGGCCTGCTCGCCACGGGATTCCTCGCCGACGAGGTGGGCATCACGCGCACCTTCGTCGTCGCCGGGACGATCATCTGCCTGCTCGGCCTGGCGGCCTTCTGCATCCCGTCGGTCATGCGGCTCGACAACAGCCGCGGAACCGCCGGCAATCCGCAGCAGCCGGCTGCCGGCTCTTCCCGGGATACCGACTCACCGGAAGAGGTATCCGAAGAGTAACCGGCCAAAGGCCCGTCTTCCCTTTTCCGCATCGACCGTGCGGACCGCAAATGCCGCCCGCCACACGCTGCCCCGCCGTCACCCTCGCCACACCCCGCTACCACACCGTCACACCACCCCATCACCATCCCGGCTCCACCCAGTCTCCATTCCATCACATCCCGTCGCCATCCCATCGCCGCCCCGTCGCTGCCCCATCGTCGCCCCTTCGCTGCCCCATCGCTGCCCCATCGCTGCCCCACCATCCGCCACTCCGCCGTCGTCCGGAAAAGGCCATGACACAAAAAAGCGCCCCGACATACGGGGCGCCATTTCATATCGACCGGAAAGACCTACATGGTCTGTCCGTTGTACTCGATTTTCTGCGAAAGCGTGTTACTCTCCTCGTTATACGTCCAGGTGACCTTCACCTCGGGGCTGACGTAGTACGACGCGTTGTAGTCGCCGTAGCCGGTCAGGCGGGCGACAATCGTTCCGACGAGCACCTGTCCGGAGAACATGTAGGTGCCGTTCGAGAGCTGGTGGCTCATCTTCGTGGCCTGCATGGTCTGCGAGGTGCTCGTCAGCGAGAAGATCGACGGGCCGCCGAACGACCCCTCAACGGAAAAGTTCTTGCCCGCGCAGTCCGAATAGGCAATGCCGTTGGCCTCGGGACGCAGGCGGTACGAGCCGCTCCACTCGGAATGGATGTCCACACCCTTGACGTTCATGTCCATGGCAGCCAGCGACACGGTGTAGCTGCCGTCGCCGTTGGCATAAATCAGCGTCTCGCCGCCGTTGTAGAGAATCGCCTGACGGTAGGAGGTGCCCTGGTCGACCTCGGCGCCGTACTCCTCCATCTCCACACGCCAGGGGGCGATCATCGAGGTCTCCGACAGGGGCACATTGCCCGTCTTGACGATCAGCGCACCCGAGAAGTAGCAGCCGAAGACACGGTTGTCGGACGAGAAGGTCACCTTGTAGTCACCCTCCGCGCCGCTTCTGGCGATGGTGATGCTCGTCCCGAAGAGCTGCTCCTTGACATTCTTGTTGTCGCAGGTGATGCTTCCGAAATCGAGGGTCTCGCCCTCTGTCTGCGACTGCTTGTCCACCTCGGCGAGCAGAATCGCCAGGCGCATGCCGACATTGGCCGGCTGCAGGGCCAGCGTCGTCTGCAGCTGGCAGTTCTGATAGATGTTCAACCCGGGCAGGAACGGTTTCAACGCCTCGTAGCTGTCGTTCTTGTCGACGCAGCCCGTAAGGGCCACAACCCCGAGCAGCAACATTCCCAAAATTTTCTTCATGGCTTTTTATTGGATAAAGTGAATGGTTATTACGTTACATAAACGATGCAAGGCGCATTTTACTGCACGGCCTGCAAAAAAAATCGCATTTCGGCCCGATGGCCGCGTCAAAGGTACGAATATTTCACTTTTTTTTGTTATCTTGTGCTTAAATAAACATGTTTCACGGAACATGAGACTCAAACTTCTGTACCTTATGTCGATATTATCGCTCTTCGGGTGCGGCCGCAAACCCGCCCCGGAATATCCCTCCGACGTGCTGACGCTGCGCGACGGCTCGCAGATCACCCTGACCTTCTTCAAGCACGCCTCGCTCGCCATCACGGTGGACGGCAAGTACATCTATGTCGATCCCGTGAGCGGATATGCCGACTACGCATCGCTGCCCAAGGCCGACGTGGTGCTCATCACCCACTCCCACTACGACCACCTCGACCGGGCAGCGGTCGAGGCGCTGCTGACGTCGGATACCGAAGTGCTCTGCGACCGCACGTCGGCCGAGGCTTTCGAGATGAACTGCTACACGATGCGTCCGGGCAACGTCGCCGCGCCGCGCCCCTACGTGAAGGTCGAGGCCGTCGTGGCGTGCAACACGACGCCGGGACACCTGCAGTTCCACCCGCGCGAGCGCGAGGACTGCGGCTACGTCCTCACCATCGGCGGCTCGCGCATCTACATCGCCGGAGACACGGAGCCGACGCCCGAGATGAAGGCGCTGAAGAACATCGACGTAGCCTTCCTGCCGGTGAACCAGCCCTACACGATGACCGTAGACCAGGCCGTGGAGGCGGTCAAGGCGTTCCGCCCGGCCATCTTCTACCCCTACCACTACGGCGAGGTGGACGAGAAGACCGACATCGACCGTCTGGCTGCCGAGTTGGAGGGTGTGACCGAGGTGCGTATCCGCCCGATGGAGTAGCCCCGGAGGCCGGAGAGGGACCGGGGAGGAAACTCGGGAGGACCGCCTGAGAGAAAACGGGAGAGCCCTGGGAGAACCGGCGGAAAGGGAACGGCACGAGACCTGAAAGACCGCCGGAAAGGAAACGGTGCGAGCCCCGGGAGGACCGTCGGAAAGGAAGCGGGGCGAGACTCGGAAACACCGGCGGGAAAAACGGGGCGAGCCCCGGGAGGACCGTCGGAAAGGAAGCGGGGCGAGACTCGGAAACACCGGCGGGAAAAACGGGGCGAGCCCCGGGAGGACCGTCGGAAAGGAAGCGGGACGAAGCCCGGGAGGACCGGCGGAAGCAACCGGGCAGAAGGCAGCACCCGCCGACAGAGAGCGAGGGAGGCAGAATCCGGATTCTGCCTCCCTCGTTTTGCTGCCGCACCGCCTCGGAGCGGCGGCCCCGACTGCGGCCCGCTGCCGTCCCCGCTATTCGCGGATGCAGCGGATATTGCCGCCGATGGCCTCGTTCTGGGCGTTGTTGTTGCTTACGGCACGCGAATACCAGTAGAGCATGTACCCCTTGTAGCCCTGCGCCGGATAGTTGTGGTTATAGCTGCATGCCGACCAGTAGTAGCCGTAGCGTCCCACGTTCGACAGGCGTCCGCCATCCGTGCGGTAGCCCTGCGCGGGCCAGTAACCGCCGTTGTAGGTGCGCGACTGGTAGGCTCCCGTCTCGACCAGCGTCGTCTTGCCGGCGTCGGCCATCACCTCCTGATACCATCCCGGCACCTTGTATCCCGGCGGGCAGGGGTCGAACATCGTCTTGCGGTTCGTGCGGTTGACGAAATCGTAGCCCCACAGTTCGGCATACTGCACGTTGTCGTCGTTGAACCACGCCCCGACACCGCTCGTTCCGACCTGTGTCCCGTAGGTGATGAAGGTCATCGGATGGGCCGCGGCATACTCGACCGACTGCCCCGCGGCAATGGCCGCATCGTCGTTGCGCAGGGTCGTCCACCCCGTCGTGCGGGCCGCGTTGAAGACGCAGGCACCCTCCATCGCTGTCCGGAAAGCCTCTCCGTCGGGGATCGCCGCACCGTCGGGATTGACCGGCGCCGAAGCGGCGATGAAGGGGTCCTTGCGCCCCCACTGGTAGAAGAATCCGAACGACGCCACGTCGTCGACGGCCGTCGAGGTGGCCCCCACGTTGCGGTCGAGGAACTGATACTGGGGCGAGGAGCCGCTCACGAGCTTCACCGACGGATCGTCCGTCATCCAGATGTGCCAGCTCCACACGAGCTGCCGTGCACCGTCGAACAGGGCAATGACCGCATTGCCCCGCTGTGCGGAGGCTTCGAAGCGGATGCGTTTCGAGGCGGCATCGAGGACGACGTCCGAGACCAGCCCCTCGGCACTCGCCCACAACCAGTCGGCACTCCAGTCCGCACCGACGGCGATCGCCGCGTCGAAGAGTTTGCTCTCCTTGTCGCTGTTCGAGCTGACGCCGTTGCCGCGGACATCGGCGGCAAAGGAGTAGACGCCCGGCGCCGTCACCACGTAACAGTTGGCCGTCCCGGCGGCACTCAAGTCGGTAGCTGCGGGAGCCTCCGTGCGAAAGCTCTTCACCGCGAGGTCGCTGCGCGAATCGGCATCGGCCGCATAGGCGCAGAAACGGTATTCCGTATCGGGCGCGAGGCCGCTGACCTGCACCGTCATTCCGGCCCCGGCCTCCACCTCCGCAAACTCCGTCGGATCGGCCGCTGCGGCCGGAACGCAGGCCCAGCACAGACGCAGCGCATCAGCCGTCGTCACCCGGACCTCGGCCCCTTCGGCCGTCGCCGCAATGTCGCCCACGGCAAGTGACGGCAGGCGCAGCGTCTCGAAATCGTGCGTCACAACCTCACTTGCCACACCTTTGGCGTTCTCGGCACGGGCCTGCAGCGTATAGGCCGTGCCGGTCTCGAGGTTCTCGACGGTAAGCTGCACGGGGGCCGAGGCTTCACGCGACACCCAGGCCGACCCGGCGGGCGCTTCGCCCTGCGGCACGCAACAGTAGAACACCCGCACGGCATTCGTCGGATTCAGCGTAAAGCTCACCGCCCGTTTGGCGGGCATCACCTCCGCAATCGTGACGGAAGCCGGAAGCGGCTTTTCGGGATTGGGCTCCGACTTGCGGCACGAAGTCGGAAGCAGGGCCGTCAGCGCGGCCGAAAAAAGCACCAAGATTTTCTTCATATTCCTGTACAATTAAAAGGTTAGGCGTTCACCGCACCGTCGGCGCCGCCTTCAGGAACATTCGGAACAGAAAAAACCGGGAACGAGTCCGATCCTCACTCCGCCCGTTCTCCGCAGGCTTGCGCTCGACACAGGCAAAGGCAGGTCTTCTGACTTGTTTCCGGCGCGACGCCTTCCCGACCGCAAGGTCAGTGGCGAAAGATTGTCGCGACGACAGCCCGGAACATCCGGGACGAAACTCACAGCAGCGGGAACTGTTGCAGACTTGCACTGCATTCCCTTTTAATCCCTGCGGCCGCGCCGCGAGGGAACCGTTTGCGGGGCAAAGGTAGCCATTTCCGGCATATTTCCAAACATCCGTGCGAAAATCCGTCCTTTTCGCTCTGCTTCCCCGACATCGGGGAAAAACGTTCCCGCCGCACGGGCATTCCCCGCCCCACCCGATCCGCCGCAGCCAGCCACGTCGGCACGAAACCGTCACTGCAACGGACGGCAGGCAGCCGGCAGCCGGAAAGGGAGAGCGTGAGAAGCAAGGGAGGCAAGACCAGGCGGGAAGCATCGGAAAAGGCCGGAACGCGCGGGAAAGCGCCGGAAAAAGCCGGAAAGGATCGGGAAGTCGGGAAGTCGAGAAGCTGGGAGGCTGGGAGGATTCGGGAGGATTCGGGAGGATTCGGTCCGAGAAAAAGAGGGAAATGCCCTGCGGCACTCCCCTCTTCCGATAACAAACCCGCACGACGGCTACTTGCCGTCGGTTTCGGTCTTCTTCGGCTCGGCCTGCACCTTGAGCGAGGCAAAGCCCTTGACGATATTCTCGTCGCTGTTTTTCGAGGCGTCGTAGACGACGGTCACCTCCTTTTTCTGCAGATCGACCTGCACGTCCTTGATCCCCTTGCCGAGCGACGGCACGTTGTTCATGATCTTGTTGACGCAGTGTTCGCAGTCAATGTCGGTCGTGAAGACCGTCGTCACGGTCTTTTTCTGTGCGGCCGGTTTCGCCGCCAGGGATACGCCTGCGCCCAGCAGTAGGGCGAGGCAGAGCATTGCGATTTTTTTCATCTTGCTTCGTTATTTTAAGGTTTCGGTAATCAATAGAGGTTGAAGCGCAGACCGGCATAGAACTTCCGGCCCATGAGCGGACCCCAGACATTCATCGAGTTGAACTGCGCCGAATAGGGGTTCGAGGCGTTGAGGATCGGGTCCTTCTGCCGGTAGTCGGCGATGTTCTCGCAGCCGACGTAGATGTCGAACTTGCCCACCTTGCGGCTCACCTGCGCGAAGAACATCGGATAGCGCGGCGAGTAGCTGTCATCGGCCAGGTCGCCCGTCTGCGTCGGGATGCGGGCCGGGCCGTTGAGCTGCGCCGTAGCATCGAAGACCCAGCGGCGGAACTTCGTGGCATACTGGATGTTGAGCAGTGTCTTGTACTGGCTGACCAGCGGACGCTCGACACGTGCCATGCGGCCGTCGGGACGCCGGATCGTCATCTCGCTGTCCGTATAGCGGAACGTGGCGAAGATGTCGAGCCGCTCGACGGGCGACCACGAGAAGTCGACCTGATAGGTATCCGTATAGGAACGGCCGTCCGACGTGTAGAGCAGAATCTGCGTGGGATCGTACTCCTGGTCGGCCACCACCGAGTGGTAGAACTGCGTGCGGAAGTAGTCGAAGCTCAACGTCGCGTCGTCGGCCTGCACGAGCGTGAAGGTCTGCGTCAGGCTGCCGCCCAGCGTCAGGGCCTTCTCCATGCGGTCGAAATCGGCGAACCGCCCGTCGTAGGCCGGCACGCCGTCGCGGAACTCCACGAAGCGGATCTGCCGCCCCGTCGCGAGCATGCCGATATTGTCCGTGATGACGTTCGTCGAGCGGTAGCCCAGACCGGCCGAGGCGCGCAGCGTCGTCGTGGGGGTGATGTTCCACTTCAGGTGGCCGCGCGGCGTGAGGAACCAGCGGTCGTAGAAGGCGTTGTAGTCGCCGCGCACGCCCGCGACGACCGAGAGTTTCTCCTTCACGGAGTAGGTGTACTCGGCATAGAGCCCCGCCTCCTGTTCGTCGCGGTCGAAGTCATAGAGCTGCTGCGAGCCGTCGATCCAGGGCGTGCGGTTGTCGAGCCCCTCGCGGTAGGAGTCCAGATGGGCCTGCACGCCGACGTTCACCGACGAACGGTAGGAGAAGTAGTGGTTGTACATCAGATTGAGCGACAGCGAATTCTGATTGCCGTCATAGCCGTTCAGCCCGAAGTAGGCCTCCTCGTCGAAGTGGTCGAAGTCGGCGACGAAGGCCAGGTTCGAACGCATCTCGTCCTGCTCGTCGGCGTCGTAGACCGCCGGACCGACCGGCATGCCGATCTTCAGGTAGCCGTTGGCGTTGCGGTTGCGGATGTGCGATCCGTAGAGGGGCATACGCTCGCCGCGCTGCTCCCAGTCCCAGTCCGCGGCCATCGCCTCGCGCATCGAGGCCGTGTTCTCGTAGCCGAGCATGCCGCCCAGGCGGTTCTCCTGCACGAATTTCCAGCCCCAGCGCACCTGCGTGCCGTTGTCGGCGGCATAGAGCCACTTGTTGGCGACGTTGATCTGGTCCGACTTGGGCAGGTCGCGGAAGCCGTCGTGGTTGTGGTCCATCTTCCGGGCGTCGGTATCCATCGAGCCGTGCAGCAGGATGACGCTCGAGAGCTTCTTGTCGCGCGTCACGGGGAAAGCCGTCGAGATGTTGGCCTCGGGGCGCAGCTCGTCGTCGAGGTAGAGGTTCACGAAGAGCCGCTCGTCATCGGTCGGCTTGCGGTGCTCGAGGTTGATCTGGCCCGTGATGGCCTCGTGTCCGGCCGTCACCGACGAAACGCCCTTCGACACCTGGATCGAGTTGAGCCACATGCCGGGCGTATAGCTCAATCCGTAGGGGGCGCTCAAGCCCCGCATGATGGGGCGGTTCTCGTCGAGAATCTGCGTGTAGGTGCCGGCCAGACCCAGCATCTTGATCTGCCGCGCGCCCGAAATGGCGTCGCTGTAGCCGACGGTCACCGACGCCGAGTTCTCGAACGACTCGGCCAGGTTGCAGCAGGCCATCTTGCAGAGGCCCGCAAAGGAGATCATCTCGTTCTTGAGGATGCCCTCGCGCTTGACGAAGTTGCCCGAGAGGTTGCCCTCGACGACAACATCCTCCAGTGCCACGCCCTCGGCGCGCAGCGCCATCTCGACGTGCTCCGTGCCGCTCTCCACGCGGAGCGTGTCGTTGACATATCCCAGATACGACGCCACGAGGCGGTCGTAGTTCTTCACGCGGTGCAGCAGGAAGGCACCGTCGGCATCGGCACTCGCGCCGATTGTCGTACCGGCCCAGTAGACCGAGGCACCGACAAGCGGCTGCCCTTCCGTATCGCGCACGACACCGCGCACATCCTGCGCCGCTGCGGAGACCGCCAGCAGCGCAAAGGCCGAAACAAGGAATAGAGTTCGTTTCATGGTATTTCTTCTGTTTTTTCCGCGGACAAAGGTAGCGCAAACGGTTTGCAACCCGGTTGCAAACTGCCCCACCCCGCCGCAATCACTCCTGCCGCTTGCTGCGGCAGTCGGGACAGAGACCCGTTATGAGGTAATTGATCCGACGCACGTCGTATCCCGCCGGATAGCGGATCACCGGAACGTGCGTATGGTCCAGGCAGAAGGTGCGGCCGCAGGTTTCGCAATGGAAGTGGCAGTGCATCTCCTCAATCCGGCACGCATGGTCGTTGTGGCAGACGCAGTACTTCGTGGCGCCGCTGCCGTCGTCGATGACATGCAGCAGGTGGTGTTCGGCAAAGAGGGTCAGCGCACGGAAAATCGACGACCGGTCGAGACCGTCGGTTGCGGTCTCCAGGTCGGCCAGACTGAAGGTGTCACGGAAAGTCTCCATCGCCTCCAGCACCAGGATGCGGAGAGCCGTGGGACGTATGCCGTGGGCTTCGAGCACCTCTTCGCAATGCGAGTGACTCATGGTCTGCAAACTGCACGCTGCGTGAACAACGTGTCCGTCGGATGGTGAATGATAAATGAATGGTCAGGGAAAACAGGGACGTCATTCCGACATCCGGCCGGGCCGTACCCGGCGGACCGCATGCGGCGGTCAGCCCTGGACGGGCGGGGCGCGCAGCCCCGCACGGCAGACATGGCCGTCGCGCAGCGGGGGCACGTCGCGGCCGACCAGCCGGTCGGCACGGGTTTCAAAGACGGGAACGGAACCGCACGACGCCAGGATGGCGGGCGGCAGGGTCAGGACCGCGCAGCGCACAAGCCGCTCATGGTCCGATCCGGAACCGGTATAGAGGGCGATATCCGTCGAATGGTGGGTGCCGCAGCAGGGCGCCGTGATGTCGGCGCGTGCGGCGGGAAGGTCGTTCGTATGGTCGCAGCAGGTGCAGCCGGTGTGCAGCAGCGCCTCGCGCGGCGTCTTGCACTTGCACGTAAGGGAGACATACGCCGGCGTGCCGACCGCCGCAAGGTAGAGGGTCAGCAACAGCAGCGCTATGTATCCGCGGGGTTTCATTGCTCCAGTACGCCGCATTCCGCGAGGCGGGACATCCACGCCCCGGCATCGCGCCGGGCCGTCTCTTCGTCGACCTCGTAACGCTCCACGAGCAGCGAGACCACGTCGTCGAGGTCGAATTCGCGGCCGCGGAGCTTCTCCCACAGATAACGCGACGACTCGTTGAGCGCCACCAGACGCGTCATGTCGGCGCCGTATGCGCCCTGCACGACGACCACGTGTTCGCCGGCCAGCTCGCGCACCTTGTATTTGGGGTCAATCTTCATCTTTCGTGACACCGGTTGCTCCGGCATGCCGCAAATGTACGCAAAATTTCGGAAAAAGCCTAATTTTTTCGCTCCGGCCGCCGCGCCCGGCTCCGCAACAGCAGGCAAACAGACCCGCGCCGCAGGCGGACAGGGCCGCGCAACATGCGGACGGACCCGCGCCGCAGGCGGTGAGGGCCGAAACGCCCCGCACCGCATCGCGGGGCACATCCCGCACGAAAAAGGCCTGCCGGACGGCGGGAATCCGCGGCAAAATCGCTACCTTTGTATCATGGAATCCGCCGAGGAGAAGATATACGCCGCCCTCACCCGCTGGTGGGGCTTTAGGGAGTTCCGCCCCGTGCAGCGGGAGATCATCCTCTCCGTCATGCAGGGGCGCGACACGCTGGCGCTGATGCCCACCGGCGGCGGCAAGTCGCTCACCTACCAGGTGCCGACGATGGCCCGCGACGGACTGGCCGTTGTCGTCACGCCGCTCATCGCCCTGATGAAGGACCAGGTGGACCGCCTGCGCGCGCGGGGCATCCCGGCCGCGGCCATCCACTCGGGGCTCTCGCCGCGGCAGATCGACATCGCGCTGGACAACTGCGTCTACGGCGACGTGAAGTTCCTCTACGTCGCCCCCGAGCGGCTCACCTCGGAGGCCTTCCGCCTGCGCGTCGTGCGCATGAACGTCTCGCTCATCGCCGTCGACGAGGCCCACTGCATCTCGCAGTGGGGCTACGACTTCCGCCCCTCGTACCTGCGCATCGCCGAACTGCGCGAACGCCTGCCGGGCGTCCCGGTACTGGCCCTCACGGCCTCGGCCACCGGACGCGTCGCCGAGGACATCATGCGCCACCTGAAATTTCCCGAAGCACACATCCTGCGCAGCAGCTTCGCGCGGCCCAACCTCTCGTACAGCGTCCGCCGCACGGACGACAAGAACGGCCAGCTGCTGCGCCTCGTGCACAACGTCCCGGGCTCGGGCATCGTCTACGTGCGCACGCGCGAAGCGACGGAGCAGATCGCCGACCTGCTGCGGCAGGAGGGCATCCCGGCCGCGGCCTACCACGGCGGGCTGGGCCACGCCGAGCGGTCGCAGCGCCAGGAGGAGTGGATCGCGGGCCGCGTGCGGGTGATGGTCGCGACCAACGCCTTCGGCATGGGCATCGACAAGCCCGACGTGTGCTTCGTCGTCCACTACTCGATGTGCGACTCGCTCGAAAGCTACTATCAGGAGGCCGGACGCGCCGGGCGCGACGGCGCACGCGCCTATGCCCTGCTGCTCGTCGCGGCCGACGACGGCGAGCGCACGATCCGCCGTTTCGAACAGGAGTTCCCGCCGCTCGAGCGCGTGAAGGATATCTACGAGAAGGTCTGCAACTACCTGCGCATCGGCATCGGCGAGGGAGCCGACGCCACCTTTCTGTTCAACATCCACGACTTCTGCGCCCGCGAGCACCTCTACGCCGGGACGGTCTCCAGCGCCCTGAAGCTCCTCCAGCAGAACGGCTACATGACGCTGACCGACGCGCAGGAGAACCCCGCGCGGGTGATGTTCTGCGTAAGCCGCGACGACCTCTACCGCCTGCGCGTGCAGCGCGACGAGCTCGACCACTTCATCCGCACGCTGCTGCGCCTCTACAACGGCGTCTTCACCGAGTTCCGCCCCATCGACGAGGGCGAGCTGGCGACCTGGAGCGGCTACACCGTCGAGCGGGTCAAGGAGCTGCTCAAGCGGCTGTGGATGCTGCGCGTGATCCGCTACATCCCGTCGAACCGCTCGCCGCTGCTCTTCATGAACGAGGAGCGGCTGCCGCGCGCCGACCTCTATATCGCCCCCGAGACCTACCGGCTGCGGCAGCAGCTCATGCGCGAGCGCTTCGAGCGGATGCTCGCCTACGCCTCGAACGAAGAGGAGTGCCGCAGCACGGTGCTCGAACGCTACTTCGGCACCGAACCGGCCGGGCCGTGCGGCGTCTGCGACATCTGCCTGGCCCGCCGCCGCGCCGCCAAACGGGCCGCCGCGGCAGAAAATGCCTCGACCGGAAGCGCCGGCCCGGCCGCACCACCGTCGGAGCCCGCAGCAACGGCAGGAACCGCCCCGACGGAACACGCCGCAGCGGCCGGAACGTTGCGCACCCGCCTGCTCGAACGGCTGTCGCACGGCGCAGCCGACCCCCGCACACTGGCCGACGAACTGGCCGCCTCGCCCGAACGGATCGCCGAAGCGGCGCGCGAGTTGCTTGCCGAGGGCAAAATCGCCACGGGCAGCAATGGAAAATTGGAAATAATTGCGTAATTTTGCGGGAACCTTCATCCGGATGAGTACCGAAAACCGCTTCACAGACAAGATAAGCAACGAAGAGACCGCGTTGCTCCCCGCCATCGAATTCCAGGGCGAAATCCGCCTTGTCGAGCGCGAACGCGACATCGAAGACGCCTGCCAATACCTCATGCAGCAGCCGATCGTAGGCTTCGACACCGAGACGCGCCCCTCGTTCCAGCAGGGCGTCACCTACCGCGTGTCGCTGTTGCAGCTCTCGTCGGCGGATCGCTGCTACCTCTTCCGGCTCAACAAGATACCGCTCGCGCGGCCCATCCTGCGGCTGCTCGAATCGCGCGAGGTGCTGAAGGTCGGCGCCGACGTGGCCGGCGACCTGCGCTCGCTCCGGCAGCTGCGGCGCTTCCACGACGGCGGGTTCATCGACCTGCAGGCCCTCGCACCCGAATGGGGCATCGGGGAGAAGAGCCTGCGCAAGCTCTCGGCCATCGTGCTGGGCATGCGCGTCTCGAAGGCCCAGCGGTTGAGCAACTGGGAGGCGGCGACGCTCACGCCCAAGCAGCAGCTCTACGCCGCCACCGACGCCTGGGTCTGCACGCAGATCTACGAGCGGCTGCAACACACACCGAAAATCAAATGACAGAAACCATGATACCGCGTATTTACCTGCGCCGCGGCAAGGAGGAGTCGCTCCTGCGCCGTCATCCGTGGATCTTCTCCGGGGCCATCGACTACATCAAGGCCGAGGAGGAGTCCGAGATCGCCGAAGGGGCCCTCGTCGAGGTCTACACCCATGCGGGCGAGTTCATCGCCCGGGGCCACTACCAGATCGGCTCGATCGCCGTGCGCGTACTGTCGTTCGAGCGCGAGCCGGTCGACGGCGCCTGGTGGGAGCAGCGCATCGCCGTGGCGCACGACGTGCGCCGCACGCTGGGGCTCACGCAGAACGCCGCGACGACGTGCTACCGCCTCGTGCACGGCGAGGGCGACTCGCTGCCGGGCCTCGTCGTGGACATCTACGGCACGACGGCCGTCGTCCAGTGCCACTCGGTGGGCATGTACCGCGCCCGCATGGAGATCGCCGCGGCGCTCCGCACGGTCTACGGCGAACGGCTCACGGCCATCTACGACAAGTCGTCGCAGACACTCCCCTACAAGGCCGACACGGGAGCCGTGGACGGCTACCTCTGGGGGCGGGCCGAGCAGCCGCAGCAGGTCGTGCTCGAAAACGGACAGCAGTTCCTCGTCAACTGGGAGCAGGGGCAGAAGACGGGCTTCTTCCTCGACCAGCGCGAGAACCGCGAGCTGGTAAAACGCTATGCGCAGGGACGCACCGTGCTCAACACCTTCTGCTACACGGGCGGCTTCTCGGTCTACGCCCTGGCGGGCGGCGCGAAGGAGGTCTGCTCGGTGGACTCCTCGGAGCGGGCCGTGGCCCTCGCCACGGAGAACATGCGCCTGAACTTCGGCGACGGGGCCCCGCACACCGAGGTGGCGGCCGACGCCGTGGAGTATCTGCGCGACATCGGCGACCGCTACGACCTGATCATCCTCGACCCGCCGGCCTTCGCCAAGCACCACAAGGTGCTCGGCAACGCCATGCAGGGTTACAAGCGCCTCAACGCCCGGGCGTTGTCGCAAATCAGGCCGGGCGGCATCCTCTTCACCTTCTCCTGCTCGCAGGCCGTGTCGAAGGAGCTCTTCCGCACGACGGTCTTCTCGGCCGCGGCGATCGCCGGGCGCAAGGTCCGCATCCTGCACCAGCTGACGCAGCCCGCCGACCACCCGATCAACATCTACCACCCCGAAGGCGAATACCTCAAGGGACTGGTGCTCTACGTCGAGTAGGCACCGGCCGCACACTCCGGACAGAAAAAACCAATCATACGACCAGACATGAGAAAAACCTTGCTGTTACCGCTGCTGACGCTCCTCTGCACGACCCTCTTCGCTCAGGGGCAGAGCCGCATCGAGACCTTCACCGTTCCGAGCACGATCCTCGGCACGGAAAAGACGTGTACGGTCTACCTCCCGGCGGGCTACGACGCCTCGACGGAGCAATACCCCGTGCTCTACCTGCTGCACGGCGCCTACGGATGCCACACCGACTGGACCGAAAAGGGCGACGTACAGCGCATTGCCGACGACGCCATCGCGCAGGGCATGGCCTGCCGGATGATTATCGTCATGCCCGACGCCTCGGGCGAGGGCGAGAACTACGCCGGGCCCCACATGGGATACTTCGACGTGCCGGGCTGGAGCTACGAACGCTTCTTCTTCGAGGAGTTCCTGCCCGCCGTCGAGCAGCACTACCGCATCCGCGGCGACCGCGCACACCGCGCCATCGCGGGTCTCTCGATGGGCGGCGGCGGATCGGCCGCCTACGCCATCAAGCACCCCGGGCTCTTCGGCTCGGCCTGCCCGTTGAGCGGCCTGCTGGACGCCTTCCCCGACGGAAGCAACTACGAGGATGTCTTCGTGCGCTCGGTAGTGGACAACTCGCCCGTCAAGCTGCTGCGCGGGCTCTCCGACGAGCAGCTCGACGCCGTGCGCAACGTGCGCTGGTGGGTGGACTGCGGCGACGACGACTTCCTCTACTCGTGCAACATCCGCTTCTACGCCCTCATGCGCGAGCGCAACGTCCCGCTGCAATACCGCATGCGCGACGGCGGCCACACGTGGCACTACTGGCGCACGGGTCTCGAGCCGATTCTCACCTTCATCTCGCAAGGCTTTGCGGAAGGCGAAAGAAAGTGAAAAGTGAAAGGTAAAAAGTAAGGGGGCAGCCGAGAGGAGACCAGCCGCGAAGGGGCCAGCCGGGATGGAGCCAGCCGGGATGGAGCCAGCCGGGCCGGTGCGGCCGGACTTCCGACGAACCGGACAGCCGAAAAAAAATCATCCGCTCCACCACCCATCCGACCAGCCACCCTGCCGCCACTCCGACAACCACGCCGACAACCACTCGCACTGCCCCACCGGACAAACACTCGCGCCACCCCACCGACAAACAAACGGGAAGCATCCTTTTTCAGGGTGCTTCCCGCTGTTTATGGCATCATTACCCTGTTTTTGACAGAGCGGTCCTTACCGACGGTTCGGCAAAAGGCGCCGCACAACAACAAACACCACACGCGAAAAAGAGTTATCCCCCGGGTCGTCGGCGCCCGCAACCGACGGCAACCGTGTCCGCAACCGGCTCACCGCTGCTACGACACCACACCGCCGCCGCACAAAGCCGCCCCGCCGCACAAAAAAGCCGGGGATGCATCGCGATGCATCCCCGGCCGACAGTCCGCAGGACCGCCGTTATTTGCGGCGTGCGCGCTGCTGGGCCTCCTGCTGGCGCAGGAGCTCTTCGTAGCGCTGCTGGAACTTCGACTTCTTGCCGTTCGACTTGCGGGCCGCATTGGCCTGCATGATGGCCTGGATCTTCGTGTCGTCGACCATGCGGCGGATAATGAGCGTCTGCCCGATGGTCAGCAGGTTCGAGAGCAGGTAGTAGTAGCACAGACCGCTCGAATAGTCGTTGAACCAGAACAGCAGCATGAGCGGCATGAGGTAGAGCATCATGAACTTCATGCCCGCCATCTGGGGCTGCGACGAGGCCGTCTGCTGGTAGCTGTAATAGGAGTAGCCGAAGGTCGAGAGGGCCATCAGCAGGGCGAACAGCGAGACGTGGTCCCCGTAGAAGGGGATCGAGAAGGGCAGGTCCAGCACGCTGTCATACGACGACAGGTCGCCGGCCCAGAGGAACGACTGCCCGCGCAGCTCGATCGACGCCGGGAAGAAGCGGAACATCGCAATCAGAATCGGCATCTGAATCAGCATCGGGATACAGCCGCCCATGGGGTTGATGCCCGCCTTCTTGTAGAGCTCCATGGTGGCCTGCTGCCGCTTCATGGCGTCCTCCTGCTTGGGATACTTCTTGGCCAGCTCGTCGACCTGCGGCTTGATCAGGCGCATCTTCGCCATCGAGACATAGCTCTTGTAGGTCATCGGTGAAATCACCAGACGAACCAGCACCGCCAGGATCAGGATGATGACGCCGAAGCTCGGGATGTAGTTGCGCAGGAAATCGAAGACCGGAATCACGCACCAGCGGTTGATCCAGCCGAAGATGCCCCACCCCAGCGGGATGAGCCGCTCGAGGTAGAGGTCGCCGTCCGCGGCATCCGTATCGCCCACCTTCTTGAGAATCGAGTACTTGTTCGGGCCGAAGTAGAAGGCGAAGTCATACCCCTCGGTCTGCGCCGTGTAGGGCACGGTCATGCGGGCCGAGAAATCCTTGATGTAACCCGAGCCGGGCTGCGCCGTCGTGAAGCCCACGTCGGCGTAGGAGAGGTTCTGCGGCGCGATGAAGACCGACGAGAAATAGTGCTGCTTGAAGGCCACCCAGTTGACCGACGTGGTAATCTCCTTCGAGCGCTCCTCGTCGCTCATGCTCAACTCCTCGATCGAGGACTCGCCCGGGAAGCGATAGGCCACCGTGGTGTACATGTTCTCGTTCTTGAAGCCGCGCTCGTTCTGGTAGGAGCTGTTCGACCAGTCGATGCCGATCGAGGTCTGGTTGGCCATCTCGGCGGCCATGTTCACCAGCCGCACGTCGAAATCGACCAGGTAGTCGCGCGCCGGGGCCTTCGTGTCGTAAATCAGGTACTCGTACTCGAGCGCCGCCGTCTCCGAAATCGGAAGACGCATGCGCACCGCCTTCGCACCGTCGGCCGTCGTCTCCACCGCCGAAGGGGTGAAGACATACTCCATCGTGTTGACCTTGACGTTGTTCAGGCCGTTCTTGACGTAGAACGACAGGTCGAAACGCGCCGTCGCGGGGTCCATCAGCGAAACGGGGATGTTGCGCTCGCCGCGCGGCGCATACTTCGTGTAGTCCTTCAGCAGGACGTCGCGGATCTGTCCGCCGCGCGTCGAGAAGGTCAACGCCATCACGTCGTTCTCGACAACGAACAGCTCCTCTTCGGCGTCGCGTGCCGCGGCGAGGTACTCGCCCAGCGCGGCAACACGGCGCTCACGCGCCGCCTCGGCCGCCTGCACCGGGTCTACGCCGCCCGCGGTCAATGCCACGGAGTCCGCAACGGGGACAACGGGGCGCGTGGCCAGGGCTACCGAATCCTGGTAAGCCTGCCAGGCGGCCATCTCTTCCTGATATTTCTTCTGTTCCTGAGTATTCAAATAGGCGAACCCGAAAAAGAGGAGCGCCACGACGGCAATGCCGATAATCGATTTTTTATCCATTTACGGTTTTTGAGACTCTCTGTTTGCGTGATTATTTCTTCTCCTGTGCGGCCGGGGCACCGGCATGGTCAAGCGCCGCCCGGACAAAGGCCACGAACAGCGGCGAGGGGCTCTCGACGGTGCTCTGGTACTCGGGGTGGTACTGCGTGCCGACGAACCACGGATGGTCCGCAATCTCGATTACCTCGACGAGGTTCGTGTCGGGGTTGACACCCACGGCCTGCATGCCTGCGGCCTCGAACTGCGCGAGGTAGTCGTTGTTGAATTCGTAGCGGTGGCGGTGACGCTCCGAGATGTTGAGCCTGCCGTAGGCCGCGGCGACGCGCGAACCCTTGCGCAGCACGCACGGGTAGGCGCCCAGACGCATCGTGCCGCCCTTGGCCGTGATGCCCTTCTGCTCCTCCATGAGGTCGATGACCGGATGGGGCGTAGGCTCCATCTCGCTC
Source organism: uncultured Alistipes sp. (assembly GCF_949296715.1). Taxonomy (GTDB): domain Bacteria; phylum Bacteroidota; class Bacteroidia; order Bacteroidales; family Rikenellaceae; genus Alistipes. The sequence goes on from NZ_CASFQD010000037.1 coordinate 27,745, forward strand.
GAGTTGGCATCGGCGATGCCCAGCACGTTGCGGGCGAACTCGATGACGGCACACTGCATGCCGAGGCAGATGCCGAGGAACGGAATCCGGTTCTCTCGGGCATAGCGCACGGCCGTGATCTTGCCCTCGATGCCGCGGTTGCCGAAGCCCGGGGCCACGAGAATGCCCGCCATGCGTCCCAGCTGCTCGGCGACGTTTTCGGGCGTCACCTTCTCCGAGTTGACATAGCGCAGCTTGACCTTGCAGTCATTGACCGCCCCGGCGTGCACGAACGACTCGCAGATCGACTTGTAGGCGTCGGGCAGCTCGGTGTACTTGCCCACCAGCGCGATCTCGATTGTGCGGCCCGGATGCTTGACGCGCTCGACGAAGGCGCTCCAGGCGGCCATGTCGGGCTCCTTCTCCGACGGGAGGTTCAGCTTGTCGAGCACCACCTCGTCCAGATGCTGCTGGTGCATGCGCAGCGGCACCTCGTAGATCGTCGGCACGTCGATCGACTCCATCACGGCATTGGCGTCGACGTTGCAGAAGAGCGCCACCTTGCGCCGCAGGGCCGTCGACAGCGGATGCTCCGTGCGCAGCACGAGAATGTCGGGCTGCAGACCGTTTTCGAGCAGCGCCTTGACGGAGTGCTGCGTGGGCTTGGTCTTCAGCTCGCCCGACGCCGCCATGTAGGGGATCAGCGTCAGGTGCACGAGCGCCGTATTGCGGTAGCCGAGCGAGTAGCGCAGCTGGCGCACCGACTCGATGAAGGGCAGCGACTCGATGTCGCCGACCGTACCGCCGATCTCCGTGATGATGATGTCGTACTTCTTCGTCTGGCCCAGCAGCTGGATGCGGCGCTTGATCTCGTCGGTGATGTGCGGAATCACCTGCACGGTCTTGCCCAGGTATTCGCCCTTGCGCTCCTTCTCGATGACGCTCTTGTAGATGCGGCCCGTCGTGACGTTGTTCGCCTTCGAGGTCGGGTGGTTCGTGAAGCGCTCGTAGTGGCCCAGGTCGAGGTCCGTCTCGGCGCCGTCCTCCGTCACGTAGCACTCGCCGTGCTCGTAGGGGTTGAGCGTTCCGGGGTCGACGTTGATGTAGGGGTCGAGTTTCTGAATCGTCACCGTATAGCCGCGCGCCTGCAGCAGCCGTGCGATCGAGGCAGAAATGATACCCTTGCCGAGCGACGAGGCCACACCGCCCGTCACGAATATGTACTTGGGTTTGGTAATTTTCATGATTGCCGTATGTTTATTTTTCGTTGTTCTCTGTCGGATTCTCCCCGGCGGCCTGCCGGTCGATGAGCTTCACCTTCTCGATCGTCGCGGCCATCTCCTCACGGGCGCGGTCGATCTTGGCACGCACGTCGGCCACGAGCGTCTCGGCGTTCTTCGACTTGGCGAAGAAGCCGATGTTGTTCTCCAGCAGGGCGATCTCCTGCTCGAGCTGCCGCACCTTGTTGTAGAGGCGCTCGCGCTCCGAGCGCAGGCGACGGTCGCCCGAGGCCTTGAGCGTCGAGACCTTCTCGCGGAAGCGGCTCATCGAACGGTCGCGCTCCGAACCGCGCAGCACGCTGAAGAGCGCATCGACGGCCGCCTTGTAACGCTTCTGTATGGCCTCCTTCTGCCTGATGGGCACGAAGCCGATCTCGCCCCAGCGGCGCTGGAAGTCGCGGATCACCTCGTAGCCGCCGGCCCTGACGTCGGCCGCAGCCATCTCGTCGAGCAGCGCCAGCTTGCGGCGCAGGTTCTCCTCCTGCTCGCCGTCCACCGAGGCGAAATGGGCGCTCTTGCGCTCGAAGAAGCGGTCGCAGGCCGCACGAAAACGCTTCCACACGGCATCCGAATGGCGGCGCGACACGGCGCCGATCTGCTTCCAGCGCGCCTGCAGGGCGATCAGCTCGTCGGTGGTCTTCTTCCACTCCTCGCTGTTCACGAGCGACTCGGCCGCCTCGCAGATCTCGGTCTTCAGCTGCAGGTTGTGCTCCATCTCGGTCTTCACGTCGGCATAGAACTGGCGCTTGGCCTCGAAGAAGCGGTCGCACGCCGTGCGGAAGCGTTCGTAGATGCGGTTGTTATCCTTCTTGGGCGCGAAGCCGATGGTCTTCCACGTCTTCTGTATCTCGAGCAGCCGCTCGCTGGCGCGGTTCCACTCCTTGCGCGTGGTGAGCGGTTGTGCGGAGAGCTCCTCGGTCGCCACGCAGAGCTGCGTCTTGAGCTCGAGGTTGCGCACCTGCTCGGCCTTCAGTGCCTCGAAATGCTCCTGATGGGCCTTGTTGATGCGGCTCGACGCCGCCTTGAAACGCTCCCAGAGCGCCTCCTTGAACTCGTTGGCCACGGGGCCCGTCTCACGCCACTCGTCGTGGAGCTTCTGCAGCTTGTGGAACGCATCGACGACCGACGGCTCGAGCAGCAGCGCCTCGGCCTGCTCGCAGAGCGCGACCTTCTGCTCGTAGTTCTTCTTCAGGTCCAGGTCACGCAGCTCCTTGTTGATCTTGATGAAGTTGTAGAAGTTCTCCACGTGCAGGTTGTAGGTCTCCCACAGGTCCTTGACATACTGCTGCGGCACGATGCCGGTCTCCTTCCAGCGCTGCTGCAGCTCACGGAACTTCGTGAAGGTGTTGTTGATTGTCTCGTCCGAGTTGACCAGCTCCTTGAGCTCCTCGATGATGCCGAGCTTGATTTTGTAGTTGGCCTCCTTCTCGGCCTCGAGGTTGGCGATGAAGATATCGCGGCGATGGCGGTATTCGCGGAAGAGCTCCTTGAGCTGCACCTCCGCGCCGTCGACCGGCGGGGTGAACTCCTCCTCGGCGCCCCCTTCCTCGATGAAGCGGCGGCGTGCGGCCTCGACCTCGGCGCGGCGCAGGCGGTAGAAGGCAATCTTCAGCGCCTCGACATCGCGGCGCAGCGACTGCACGGGCTGCTCCTCGAGCATCCGGGCGAACAGCGCCACGAGCTCCTCCTTGCCCTTGCCCGCGAACTTGTCCTCCGCGGCCGTCGCAAGATCGGCCTCGGCCTCCTCTTCGGCCGTCTCCTCGCCTATCTCCAGCCCGGCGCTCCGGGCGGCCAGTTCGGCCTCCTCGTCCGAGAAATCGACCTGCGGCTCCATCACCGGCTCGTCGTCGCTCTCGACGGCCACGGCTTCCGCCTGGATGCGCGCCCTCCGGGCACGCGGAGCGGCGCCTTCGGCGGCAGGAGCCTCGGCAGGCGTCTGCGCAGGGGCATTCTCCGCGGGGGCTGTCTCCGCAGGAGCCTGCACGGATTCGGGTTCGGACGCCGGCTGCGGTGCAGCGGGTGTTTCGGGTTCAAGGGTCACGGCGGAAGTCGCCTGCACATCTTCAGCCACGGGGCTGACTTGCTCCTCGGGAGCAGGAAGTGTCGATTTTTCAGTAGCCATCGCAGTACTCGTTTTAGGTCCCGCGGATGCGGGAGTACATGAATCCCGCAAATATACTCATTTTTCCGGTGCCGCCGAACGATTTAGCGGGAAATTTGCTATCTTCGCGGAAGAATCGGGGAGTGCGCCGCCGCCACGGCCCGCACACCCGCCCCACCGAACCCGAAACCGAACCGATGAGCCACCGCATCCTGCTGGTCGACGACGAAGTCGACATCCTCGAATTCGTGCGCTACAACCTCGTGCGCGAGGGTTACGAGGTCTTCACCGCGGAGAACGGCGCCGAGGCGCTGAAGATTGCCGCCGCGTGCCGTCCGCACCTGATTCTGCTCGACATGATGATGCCCGTGATGGACGGGGCCGAAACGTGCCGCGCAATCCGCCGCGACCCGGTGCTCAAGGATACGATGGTGGTCTTCCTCTCGGCGCTGGGCGAGGAGGAGCAGCAGCTCACGGGATTCGGCGTCGGCGCGGACGACTACCTGACCAAGCCCATCAAGATGAAGCTGCTCGTCAGCCGCGTGCAGGCCATCCTCAAGCGCATCGACGCCGACGGCGCTGAAGCGCAGCCGGCAAAGGCGGATGCCGCAGCCCCGCAAAAACCCGGGACGCACGCCGCCGCGCAGGGAATCACAATCGACCGCGAACGCTACACGGTGGTGTGCGACGGGCGCGAGATTGTCCTGCCGCGCAAGGAGTTCGCCCTGCTGGAACTGCTGTGCTCGTCACCGGGCAAGCTCATCACGCGCGAGGAGATCTACTCGCGCATCTGGGGCAGCGACGTCGTGGTGGGCGACCGCACGATCGACGTCCACATCCGCAAGCTGCGGCAGAAGATCGGCGACCGCCGCATCGTGACGGTCAAGGGCGTAGGATACAAATACGAGCCGTAAGCGGCGGGATCATTTGTATATGCGACTGCCGGCCGTGGAACCGGCACCGGGACAGGAACCGTACCGGACAGGAACCGCACCGGACAGGAACCGGCACCGGGACAGGGACCGCACCGGACAGGAGCATGCGGCATCTCCCCCGGAAGCCGCAGCAGACACCCGCTCTTACGGAAACTTCAACTGCGGAACCTCCGTCCGAAATCCGCCTGCCGCAGCCGCAGGTCACAAACTGGAAGGCAAAAGGCCCGATTCGGACAAAATATCCTCGCAAAACAACAGAAAACATAACAGATCGCAATCATTTTTTGCGTAAATTTGCATATTTCCAAAATAAATCATATATTTAACTTATGATTCGTGAACTTTTGGCCGTAGGCGTGGGCGGAGCGCTCGGAAGCGTCTGCCGCTATGCACTCTCCTACGGTCTGCTGGCCGGGCAGCTGCTGTTCGGATTTCCGGCGGGGACCTTCACGGTCAACGCCGCAGGATCGCTGCTCATCGGCATTCTGCTCGAGGCGCTCGACTCGCAGACGGCGTCGTGGCTGCTCGTCGTGGGATTCTGCGGTGGCTTCACGACCTTTTCGACCTTCTCGGCCGACGTCCTGCGGTTCCTCCGGAGCGAATGCTACGGACCGGCGTTGCTTTATGTCGTCGCAAGCGTGGCGGTCTGCATCGCCTTTGCGGCGCTGGGCATGTGGATAGGAACACTATTGAAAAATTAAACAAGATAGGACTATGGTAATTATGGTATTGAACTGCGGTTCGTCGTCGATCAAGTATCAGGTCATCGACATGGAAGCCGCATCGAGCAAACTGCTCGCAAAAGGTCTCGTGGAGCGCATCGGCCTCCCGGAGGGCGACCTCACGCACAAGCCCGTCGGCAAGGAGCCGTTCGAGGTGCACCAGCCCATTCCCGACCACACGACCGGCATCAGCCTCGTGCTGAAGGCCCTGACGGACCCCGTGCACGGCGTGATCTCGTCGCTCGACGAGGTGAAGGCCGTCGGTCACCGCGTGGCCCACGGCGGCGAGTTCTTCCCGGCCAGCTGCCTCGTCGACGAGGAGGTGAAGGCCAAGATCCGCTCGCTGTTCGAAATCGCCCCGCTGCACAACCCCGCCAACCTCGAGGGCGTGCTCTCGATCGAGAAGGTGCTGCCCGGCGTGCCGCAGGTCACCGTCTTCGACACGTCGTTCCACCAGACGCTCCCCGCCACCAACTACATGTACGCCCTGCCCTACGCCTACTACGAGAAGTACCGCGTGCGCAAGTACGGCTTCCACGGCACGAGCCACAAGTTCGTGGCACGCGTCGGCGCGGAACTCGCCGGCCTCGACTTCGAGCACTCGAAGATCATCACCTGCCACATCGGCAACGGCGGTTCGGTGACGGCCGTGCTCAACGGCAAGTCGTTCGACACGTCGATGGGCTTCTCGCCGCTCGACGGCCTGGTGATGGGCACGCGCTGCGGCCAGGTGGACGCCAGCGCCGTGACCTTCATCGGCGAGAAGGAGGGCATGAGCTACGCCGAACTGAACGCCATGATGAACAAGCAGTCGGGCGTACAGGGCCTGACGGGCCTCTCGAGCGACATGCGCGACATCGACCGCGCCTATGACGAGGGCAACCCGCGCGCCATCATGGCCCGCGACATGTACTACAACCGCGTCAAGAAGTTCGTGGGCGAATATGCCGCCGAGATGGGCGGTGTCGACCTGATCGTCTTCACGGGCGGCGTGGGCGAAAATTCGAGCGACCTGCGCGAGACGGTCTGCTCGGGCCTGGAGTTCATGGGCGTGAAGTTCGACCGCGAGGCCAACCGGGGCGTGCGTGGCGTCGACAAGATACTCTCGGCACCCGATTCGAAGGTCAAGGTCGCCGTCATCGCCACGAACGAGGAGCTGGTCATCGCCACGGATACCTACAACCTCGTAAAATAAGGATTCCCAACGACAAAACACAAACCTAACAACGAAAGATTATGATTCAGCATCTTACTGAAATCGTCGAAGAGGCGAGAAAGAAAGGCAAAAAACGTCTGGCCGTAGCCTACGGGCAGGATTCGCACACGCTGGCCGCCGTCTACGAGGCTTACAAGGAGGGGCTGGTGGAGCCGACGCTCTACGGCGACAAGGAGGTCATCGAGCAGGTCTGCGAAGAGAACAACATCGACATCAAGGCATTCAACATCGTCAACGAGCCCAATGACGTGAAGTGCGTGCAGCAGGCCGTGGCCGCCGTCGTGGCAGGCAATGCGGACGTGCTGATGAAGGGTCTGGTCTCGACGGACAAGTACATGCGCGGCATTCTGAACAAGGATGCGGGCCTCTTCCCGCCGAAGGGCGTGTTGAGCCACGTGTCGATCGTCGAGATGCCCTGCTACCACAAGCTGCTCGTCATCTCGGACGTGGCCGTCATTCCGCTGCCGGACTTCAAGCAGAAGATGAAGCAGATCGGCTACCTGGCCCAGACGGCCGGACTGCTGGGCATCAAATGCCCGAAGATCGCCTGCATCGCCCCGTCGGAGCAGCTGCTTCCGAACGTGATCTCCTCGACCGAGGGCGCCCTGCTGGCCAAGATGGGCGACCGCGGACAGCTGGGCAACGTCGTCGTCGACGGACCGCTGTCGCTCGACGTGGCGCTCTACAAGGAGGTGGCCGAGCACAAGAAGGTCAAGGGTTCGTCCGTAGCGGGCGATCCGGACTGCCTGCTCTTCCCGAACCTCGAGTCGGCCAACGTCTTCTTCAAGTCGGTGACGCACCTCTGCGGCGGAGAGCTGGCCGCCATGGTCGTCGGCACGAAGGTACCGTGCGTGCTTACGTCGCGCGGTGACACGAGCAAGACCAAACTCTTCTCGATCGCTCTGGCCTGCCTGGCCGTAAAATAATTCGCCACCCGGAAACTGCTAACTGATTTTTCAAAAGAACCGAGAATCTTATGAGCTACATCGTACTGGCAATAAATCCCGGCTCAACATCCACGAAGGTCGCCCTCTATGAAGAGGAGCGACCTTTGTTGGAATTGTCGCTGTCGCACCCCACGGAAGAACTTGCCCGCTTCGCAAACGTCATCGACCAGCTCGACTGGCGCAGAGGACTGATCCTTCAGGCGCTGCGCGACCACGAATTCGACATCCACAAGCTCTCGGCCGTCATCGGCCGCGGCGGACTGATCCGACCCGTACCGGCGGGGGTCTACGAGGTCAATTCGCGCATGCGCTACGACCTGTGCAACGCCCAGATGAAACACGCCTGCAACCTGGGCGGCCTGCTGGCGGCACAGATCGCCCACATGGCCGGTCCCGGCATCAAGGCCTACATCGCCGATCCTCCGGTGGTCGACGAGATGGACGACACGGCGCGTGTCACGGGCATGCCGATGTGCCAGCGCAAGCCGATCTTCCACGCCCTGAACCAGAAGGCCACGGCCCGTCTGCACTGCGAGCGCACGGGACTGGTCTACGAGCAGTCGAACCTCATCGTGGCGCACATGGGCGGCGGCATCTCGGTGGCGGCACACCGCCAGGGCCGTGTCGTCGACGTGAACAACGCCCTCGACGGCGACGGCCCCTTCGCTCCGGACCGCGCCGGAAGCATTCCGTCGAGCGAACTGATCAAGATCTGCTTCTCGGGACAGTACACGCGCGAGGAGCTGCTGAAGTATGTATCGAGCAAGGGCGGTCTGGTGGCCTACCTGGGCACGAACTCCGTCATGGAGGTGATGAAGCGCATCAAGGAGGGCGACAACCGCGCCCGCATGATGCTCGACGCCATGTGCTACAATGTCTCGAAACAGATCGGCGCCATGGCTGCGGCGCTTTCGGGCAAGGTTGACGGCATCGTCCTCACGGGCGGTATCTCCTACAACGAGCCCGTCGTGGAGTACATCCGCGAGCACTGCGGCTTCATCGCCCCGATTACGGTCTACCCGGGCGAGAACGAACTGGAGGCACTCGTGAAGAATGCCCTGGTGGTTCTGCACGGCGTCATCACACCGAAGGTCTACAAATAGCCGGAAGAGAAACCGGGCTCTTCCCGGCGGAAGGCCGGAGTGAAAACGAACAGGTCGCCTATCGACGGGCGACCTGTTTCCTTATGATGGCTGCAACTTCGGCAAAGGCCTCGAGCCGGAAGAGCGCCGAGAGCGCCACGTAAGCCAGCATTCCCGCCGCCACCTCGGCCATGAGCCGCAGCAGCGGGCCGCCCGGCACCGCGGCGGCCACGAGCAGCACCGTGCCGTACATCGCCGCCGAGACCGCCGCAACGGGCAGGAGCGTGCGCACGAAGCCGCCCCAGCCGTAGGAGGTGAAACGCCGCGACGCCGCGAAGTTGACGACCGCCTCGCAGACCGAGATCGCAACGAGGCCCCAGACCACGGCCATGACGCTGCGGGGGATCGTCAGGGCGAAGATCACCGTCATGAGCACCTTCTTGAGCACCTCGATGCGCAGGATGATGCGGCCGTCGCTGCGGACCTTCAGGACATTGAGCGAGATCATCGACAGCGGGTAGAAGAGCCCCACCAGACAGATCGCCTCGAAATAGGGCACCGTGGGCATCCACTTCTCGCCCAGCAGGGCGAAGAGGTCGGGGGCTACGGCCGACAGCCCGAGCATCATCGGGAACATGGCGTAGGCCACGACCATGATGATCTGACGGTAGCTCTCGGCGAACTTCGCATCGTCGCCGTTGATTTTGGAAAGGGCCGGGAAGATGACCCCCTGCACGGCCATGACGGTCGACGTGACGGGCGAATCCTTGAGTTTCTGCGCCTGGTCGAAGTAGGCCAGCGTGTTGGTTCCGGCATAGAGGCGCCCGATGAAGAACTGCGGGAGCTTCGTATAGAGGGCCGAGATGAGGTCCGTGCCCATGAGGCGGAAGCTGTTGGGCGCCATTTCGCGCAGCGCCGCCCGGCTGAAGGGCGCCGCGGGGCGCCAGTCGCTGACCCACCACAGCAGGGCGGCCCGCACGCCGACGAGCAGCACGCGCTGCGCGACGATGCTCCACAGCCCGGCGCCGGCGAGTGCCAGCGCCACGGCCGCAAAACCGCTGACGGCCGTCGCCGCGAAGGTCACCTTCGAGAGCAGGGCGAAGCGGAACTGCCGAGCGAAGATCGTGTTCTGCACCGAGCAGAAGGCCGTCATCGGGAGCAGCAGGAAGAAGACCGGCGCCACGCGCCGGAAGTCGGGCTGCCCGTAAAACTCCGCCACCCAGGGCGACACGGCCACGAGCAGCAGGTAGAGCGCCGCGGCAACCGCGAGGTTGAAGACGAAGACCGACTTGTAGTCCTCGGGGCGGGGCGCGGCCTTGCGGATGAGCACCTGCGAGAAGCCGCTGTCGACGATCACCAGCGCCACGACCGAGAAGGCCGTGAGCATGGCCACGTCGTTGTAGCAGCCCGGGCCGAGCAGGCGCAGCAGCACGAGGCTCACGCCGAGCTGGAGAAGCGTCGATCCGACCTTCTCCGCGAGGCTCCAGGCCACGCCGCTCGCCACCTTCTCCTTGAGTTCGCCCTGCACGCCGCCGACGGGTATTTTCTATCGGTTGTTCTGCCGGTTGTCCTGTGCCGTGATCTCGGCGTTGCGGCGGCGGATGCTGCGCACGTTGGCGATCTCGACATACGATGCGCCGCCGTCGGGTCCGAAGCTGCCGCCCACGATGGCCAGCAGGTCTTCGTCGTCGAGCTTGCGGTACTGGTCGATGAACTCCAGCGCGTCGACCAGGAAGTGGTAGCGGTCGCTCACCTTCTGCGTGCGCAGGATGGCCACGACGCCGTAGGAGAGGGCCAGGATGCGCTGCGCATGGAGCTGGTAGCAGACGGCCATCACGGTCTTGCGGCCGCGGAATGCCGCCACGTAGCGGCCCGTGCGGCCCGTCTTCGTGTCGAGCACGACGTACTTGATCGGCAGGTTCGTCGAGGCGCGCACGGCCGAGCGGGCCAGCTGCGCCGTGATCTCGTGGTTCACCGAGACCATGTCCATGTCGATCATCGGCTTGAAGTGGCTCTCGTCGCGCTCGATCTCGCGGGCGATGCGCGACATGGTCTCGACCGACTCCACGGGATAGTCGCCCATGGCGGTCTCGTCGCTCAACATCACGGCATCGACGCGCTCGTAGATGGCGCTGGCCACGTCGCTCACCTCGGCGCGTGTCGGGCGCGGCGACTTGACCATCGAATAGAGCATCTGCGTGGCGATGATCACGGGGCGCTTCGCACAGATGCACTTCTCGACGATGCGGCGCTGCGTGTTGGGAATCGCCTCGGCAGGCAGCTCGACGCCGAGGTCGCCGCGCGCCACCATGATGCCGTAGGAGGCCTCGATGATCTCGTCGATGTTGTCCAGACCCTCCTGGTTCTCGATCTTCGAGATGATCTTGATCGGGCTGCCGTGGGCGTCGAGAATATCCTGCACGGCCTTCACGTCGCGCGCCGAGCGGACGAACGAGTGCGCGATGAAGTCGACGTCGTTGCGCACGGCCCACTCGATGAAGCGGCGGTCCTTTTCGGTCACCGAGGGCAGGTCGATCGAGACGCCCGGCACGTTGACGCTCTTGCGCGAGCGCAGGGCTCCGCCGACGAGAAATTCGCACGTGAGCTCCGTGTCGTTCTTCTCCACGACGCGGATTTCGAGTTCGCCGTCGGCGATGAGCATGCGCGCCCCGACGGGGATGTCGCGCACGATCGACGGCACGTTCATGTAGATCACCTTGCGCGTGGAGAGGTCGCTGCCGTCCGAGCCGCGCACCGTGACACGGTCGCCCGCGGCGAAACGGATGCTGTTGCCGTACTCCTCGGCGATCGTCGTGACGCGGATTTCCGGTCCCTTTGTATCGATCATGATCGGAATGGCGGGATTGACCCGGTGCACGGTCTCGACGATGTGCGTGGCACCCTCTTCGGAGACGTGCGCCGAATTGATGCGCACGACATCCATGCCGGCATCGAACAGTTTGGCGACGAACTCCTCCGTGCAACGGAAATCCGACATCGTTGCGACGATCTTGGTTTTTTTCATTCTGTACATAACGTATAGGCTTGATTTGTTTGTTCTCTCTGACACGCCGGCCCCGCTTTTCCGCCCGGCCGTCCGCAGGAGCACACTCCTGCAAAATCCGCTCCGCCGTTTACTGGGCGCGTTCCGAAAAAAAATGTTCCGCCTTTCACAGGCTCCGGCTGCACCCGCTCCGCCGTTCACACGTCCCCGGGCAGCACCCGCTCACCGTTCGCGTCCCGAGACATCCGCGCTGTCCCGTTCTCATTCCGGCAAGATCCGCTCCGCCGTCCATACGCCCCACCCGGCCGAATCCGCTCCGCACCGGATGCTGCCGTCACGACCGCGCTGCGTTCCGGAGCCGCAGCGCCTCGACGCCGAGGCGGTAGGAGTCGAGACCGAAGCCCATGATCGAACCCACGGCCACGGGCGCGAGCAGCGAGACGTGGCGGAACTCCTCGCGGGCGAGGATCGAGGAGATGTGCACCTCGACGACCGGCACCGACACGGCCGACACGGCATCGCGCAGCGCCACCGAGGTGTGGGTGTAGCCGCCGGCATTGAGCACCACGCCGTCGACCGAGCCGTCGGCCTGCTGCACGGCGTCGATCAGCTCCCCTTCGATGTTGGACTGGAAAAAGGTGAATTCCACCTCGGGAAAAGCAGCGCGCAGCTCGGCGAAATAATCGCCGAAGGTCCGCGTGCCGTAGACCCCCGTATCGCGCCGTCCCTGCAGATTGAGGTTCGGGCCGTTGACTATCAATATCTTCATAATACGGATCAGGACCAGTCCGCACGGGGCGGGCTGCATGTCAAATGCAAAGATACGCATATTTCGAGAATTTTTCGATACCTTTGCGTGAAATCGCACCGCATGACAGAATTCGGATTCATAGACCGCATCCGCACGCTCTTCGCCGCACTGCCCGACAACGGGTTCGAGGGCATCGGCGACGACTGCGCTGTGCTGCCCATCGGAAGGAACGCCGACGGAGAGGAGGAGGTGCTGCTCTTCACCGCGGACCTGCTCACCGAAGGGGTGCACTTCCTGCGCCACGCCACCCCGGCCCGCGAGCTGGGCCGCAAGGCGCTGGCGGTGAATTTGAGCGACATCGCCGCCATGGGCGGGCGCCCCGTCGCGACGCTGCTCTCGATCGCCCTGCCGCGCGACGCCGCCGGAACGTGGGCCGAGGAGTTCATGGAGGGATACCGGGAGCTCTCGGAGCGGTACGCCACGGCGCTTGTCGGCGGCGACACGACCCGTTCCGAAAGCGGCATCACGGTCAACGTCACGGCCATCGGCCGGGCCCCGGCCGCGCACGTCA
>NZ_CASFQD010000038.1 GCF_949296715.1 uncultured Alistipes sp.
GCACCGTGCTCGGTTACCTGCTGTCGTGGGGCCTCACCTTCGCCGCAACGACGTTCGGCCTGTTGAGCTCGATGGGCATGAGCACGGGGGACGGGACGACCTCCACGCTGGCGCCCCTCGTGTCGGTCGAGGCGATCGCCGCGGCGGCCGCACACCGGCCCCGCGATCCGCACTCGGCGGCGCACCGCGACTTCTGCCGCCGCATGCTGGAGCGCATCGCCGCCCTGCCCGGCGTGGATTTTCATGCCGAGGCGGAATATTTCAGACAATGTATCGAAATTAATTCGTAAATTTGCGGCCTGTTCATACGCACCATGAAGAAGAGAATCATCCTGCTCCTGCTGGCCGCCGCAACGGCCCTCACGGCTGCGGCCAAGCCGCGGCTGATCGTGCAGATCGTCGTCGGCTCGATGCGCGCCGGCGACCTGGAGCGCTACGCCGCGAATTTCGGCGACGGCGGGTTCCGACGCCTGACCGGGGGCGGCACGGTCTATGCCGACGCCCGCTACGACTGCATGCAGACCACGACGCCCGTGTCGCTCGCGACGCTCGCAACGGGAGCCCTGCCCTCGATGCACGGCATCATCGGCCTGACGTGGAAGGACTATACGTCGAACGAGACGGTCTTCCTGACCGAAGGCAAGCGCGGCCCCGGCGCCTACCGCTTCATCGCCCCGACGCTGGCCGAGACGTTGCGCGCGCAATGTCCCGAAAGCCGCACGGTGACCGTCGCCGCCGAAGCCGAATCGGCCGTCATCCTGGCCGGGAAGGGCGGCAACGCCTTCTGGCTCGACACGGAGCGGTGCGACTGGGTCACGTCGCCCTACTATGCGGAGGAGCTGCCCGACTGGGTGCGCCGCAGCAACCGCGAACGCTACAACCTCTCCTACCTCTCGGACGAGTGGCGCACGCTGCTCGACCGCAACCTTTACCGCAACACGCGGCACTGGGACATCACCCTCGCGGCCCGCAGCCGCAAGGAGAAGGATGATGCGGGCAAGGGGCGCCTGCGCCCGGCCGATGACCTGGAGCGGCTGCGCTGCACGCCCGCGGGCAACAGCGCCCTGCTCGGCTTCGCCAAGCAGGCCATCGCGCAGTACCGCCTCGGCGCGGACGAGGTGCCCGACCTGCTGACCGTCTGCCTCGACCCCGCGCGCCGCATCATGGAGACCTATGGGCCCGAATCGGTCGAGGTCGAGGACATGTACTACCGGCTGGACCGCGATCTGGCCGACTTCCTGACCTACCTCTTCGCACAGGTGCGCGACGGCGACGCCGTCGCGGTCCTCACCTCGGACCACGGCTCCAGCCCCTCGTTCGATGCGGGCCCCACGCCCGCCGAGCGCTTCAACAGTCGGCAGTTCGAGGTGATCGTCAACGGCTTCCTGAACGTCCGCTACGGCATGGGCAACTGGGTGCTCGGCTACGACGAACGGTGCGTATGGCTCAACCACAACCTCATCTACGAACGGGGGCTCGACCTCTCGGAGGTGCAGAACGAGGTGGCGACCTTCGCCATGCAGTTCGACGGCGTGTCGCATGCGCTCTCCTCGACGGCCATGCGCACGAGCTACTTCGGCAGCGGCTACGCCCGCCTGATGCAGAACGGATTTTTCCCGCGCCGCTCGGGCGACGTGGTGCTCAACCTCATGCCGGGATGGATCGAGGAGCGCGACGGCGTGGTCTCGGCCTCCGGGTCGATGTACGGCTACGACACGCACGTGCCGCTGATCTTCTACGGCAAGGGCATCGCGCCGCAGCGCGTGCGGCGGCAGGTCGGCATGACGGCCGTGGCCCCGACGCTCGCTCGCCTGGCGGGCATCGACGCCCCGACGGCCTCCGAAGGGGAAGTGCTCGCCGAGACGGCGGAATAGGCGGTTCAACAAGAATCAAAGAACGACAAGATATGGAAAAGGACAAGGTACAGGAGGAGATCATCGACGAGTTCTCGGTCTTCGACGACTGGCTCGACAAGTACGACTACCTGATCTCGCTGAGCGACCAGCTGCCGGCCATCGCGCCGGAGCACCGCACCGAGCAGTACGTCATTCAGGGCTGCCAGTCGCGCGTGTGGGTCGACGCCCGCCTCGAAGGGGGCCGCGTCCACTACTCGGCCGACAGCGACGCCATCATCACCAAGGGCATCATCTCGCTGCTGATCCGCGTGCTGAACGGACGCACGCCGCAGGAGATACTCTCCACGGAGCTCTACTTCGTCGACGCCATCGGTCTGGCGGCCAACCTCTCGCCCACGCGGGCCAACGGGCTGGTCGCCATGATCAAGCAGATGCGCCTCTATGCGCTGGCCTTCGAGGCCAGGGAAAAGGAACAGTCACACGAATGAACGGCAACATGACACCCGAAGAGATACTGCAGGTCGAAAAGGACATCGTAGCGACCCTGAAAAACATCTACGATCCCGAGATCCCGGTCAACGTCTACGACCTGGGACTCATCTACGAAATAGACTACACGCCCGACGGCACGGCCAACATCCGCATGACGCTCACGGCGCCCAACTGCCCGATGGCCGACATGCTCGTCGAGGACGTCAACCAGCAGGTGGCCAAGGTCAAGGGGGTGAAGGCCGTGAACGTCATCCTCACGTTCGATCCCGTCTGGGACAAGAGCATGATGTCCGAGGAGGCGCTGCTGGAGCTCAACCTGCTCTGACGATGGAGAACGCGCCCGCACGCAAGCTGCTCGACCGCCTCGTGGCGGGTGCCGCCACGTGCCCGTGCGGCGGATACCTCGCGGCACAGAGCGCCCTGCAGCGCGGCGAGGTCTTCACGTCGCTGCTCTTCGACCGCCTCGGCCGCAAGATGCGCACCGTCGAGGCGCTGCACCGCGAAGCTGCCGAAAACTGGAACCAGACCTTCTACCTGCTCTACTTCCGCACGCTGGGCGACCGGCAGAACCAGCAGGCCTTTCTCGAGCTGGCGCGCCGCGTGCCCTACAAGACGGTGTTGCGCGAGCGGCTGGTGCCGCACGCCGTCGAGGCGCTGCTGCTGGGCACCTCGGGGCTGCTCGAACTCTACCCGCACGACATCTACACGCTCGATCTGAAGCGCACGTTCGCCTACCTGGCCGCCAAGTACGAAATCGCGGCGATGGAGCCCGGGGCGTGGCAGCTGGCGAACATCCGCCCGGCGAACCACCCCGTGCTGCGCATCGCGCAGGCCGCGGAGTTCTTCTCGCAGGACGAATTCATCATGGAGCGCGCCATGGCCTGCCGCACGGAGGAGGATATCCGGCGGCTCTTCTGCATCGAGGCCTCGCCCTACTGGCGCACGCACCACACGCCGGGCGCCGAGCGCGACGAGTCGCCCAAACGCATCGGCCGCTTCAAAGCCAACATCATCGGCATCAACCTCGTCTGCGTGCTGCAGTTCGCCTACGGCAGCCATACGGGCCGCGAGGCGCTGCGCGACAGCGCCCTCACGCTGCTCGAGCGTCTGCCCGCCGAGGAGAACCGCTACACGCGCCTGTGGGCCACGGCGGGCGCCGCACCCCGCAACGCCTTCGAATCGCAGGCCCTGCTGCAGCTCGCCACGGAGTACTGTGCGGCGGAGCGTTGTGCGGAATGTCCCGTCGGACGGCGCATTTTGCAGAAAATCGCCGACGGAAGGGCATAAACGGCCCCTCTTCTTGCGTTTTTACCGGAAAATCATTACTTTTGTAGGATTTACCGCCCAAACACGCAAATAACAAAACGACAATATGGACGTATTAGCAGGATTAATCAAGTTCTTCTTCGGCTCGAAAGCCGACAAGGACCGCAAGGAGATCGAGCCTTATCTCCAGAAGATCAAGGCCGTATACCCCACTATCGAGGCACTCTCGAACGACGGGCTGCGCGCCCGGAGCGAAGCGCTGAAGCAGCAGATCGCCGACTTCATCGCACCGGACGAGGCCCGCATCGTCGAACTGAAGGCCACGCTGGAGAAGCCCGAGACGTCGCTCGAAGAGAAAGAGAAGGTCTCGAAGGAGATCGACGAGACGACGAAGCGCATCGACGAGAAGATCGAGCAGAAACTCGACGAGATTCTGCCCGAGGCCTTCGCCATCATGAAGGATACGGCGCGCCGCTTCGCACAGAACGACACGGTCGTCGTCACGGCCAACGACTTCGACCGCAACCTCGCGGCCTCGAAGGATTTTGTCACCATCGAGGGCGACAAGGCCGTCTACGCCACGCACTGGCTCGCGGGCGGCAACGACGTGAAGTGGGACATGATCCACTACGACGTGCAGCTCTTCGGCGGCGTCGTGCTCCACAAGGGCAAGATCGCCGAGATGGCCACGGGTGAGGGTAAGACGCTCGTCGCCACGCTGCCCGTGTTCCTCAACGCCCTGGCCCGCAAGGGCGTACACATGGTCACGGTGAACAACTACCTGGCCAAGCGAGACTCCGAGTGGATGGGCCCGATGTACGAGTTCCACGGACTGTCGGTCGCCTGCATCGACGACACGCAGCCCAACTCCGAGGCGCGCCGCCAGGCCTACCTGGCCGACATCACCTTCGGTACGAACAACGAGTACGGCTTCGACTACCTGCGCGACAACATGGCCTCGTCGCCCCGAGACCTCGTGCAGCGCAAGCACCACTTCGCCATCGTCGACGAGGTCGACTCGGTGCTCATCGACGACGCCCGCACGCCGCTCATCATCTCGGGCCCCGTGCCCAAGGGCGACGACCAGCTCTTCGAGCAGTACCGCCCGGCCATCGAGCACCTCTACAACCTGCAGAAGAACCTCGTGACGTCGCTGCTCGCCGAGGCGCGGCAGCTCATCTCCGAGGGCAGGAACGAGGAGGGCGGCGTGAAGCTCTACCGCACGCACAAGGGTCTGCCGAAGTACAAGCCGCTGATCAAGTACCTCTCGGAGACGGGTGTCAAGGCCCTGATGCAGAAGACCGAGAACATCTACATGCAGGACAACAACCGCCGCATGCCCGAGATCACCGACGACCTCTACTTCGTCATCGACGAGAAGCTCAACTCGGTGGAGCTCACCGACAAGGGGCACGAGGCGCTCTCGAAGTTCTTTAACGAGGACGGTTTCTTCGTGCTGCCCGACATCGGCGCCGAGGTGGCCGAGCTGGAGAAGAGCGGCCTTTCGCCCGAGGAGCGGGCGCAGAAGCGCGACGAGGTAATCAACGACTACGCCATCAAGTCCGAGCGCGTGCACACGGTACACCAGCTGCTGAAGGCCTATGCGATGTTCGAGAAGGACATCGAGTACGTCGTGATGGACAACAAGGTGAAGATCGTCGACGAGCAGACGGGCCGTATCCTCGAAGGACGCCGCTACTCGGACGGCCTGCACCAGGCCATCGAGGCCAAGGAGCACGTCAAGGTCGAGGCCGCGACGCAGACCTTCGCCACGATCACGCTGCAGAACTACTTCCGCATGTACCACAAGCTGGCCGGCATGACCGGTACGGCCGAAACGGAGGCATCGGAGTTCTGGAGCATCTACAAACTCGACGTCGTGGTGATCCCGACGAACCGCCCCGTGATCCGCGACGACCGGCAGGACCTCGTCTACAAGACCAAGCGCGAGAAGTACAACGCCGTCATCGAGGAGATCGTGCGGCTGGTCAAGGAGGGCCGTCCGGTGCTCGTCGGTACGACGTCGGTCGAGATTTCCGAGCTGTTGAGCCGCATGCTCAAGTTGCGCGGCATCAAGCATAACGTCCTGAACGCCAAGCAGCACCAGCTCGAGGCACAGGTCGTTGCCGAGGCCGGACGCTCGGGCCAGGTGACCATCGCCACAAACATGGCCGGCCGCGGTACCGACATCAAGCTCACGCCCGAGGTCAAGGCCGCGGGCGGTCTGGCGATCATCGGTACGGAGCGCCACGAGAGCCGCCGCGTCGACCGCCAGCTGCGCGGCCGTGCCGGACGTCAGGGCGACCCGGGATCGTCGCAGTTCTTCGTCTCGCTCGAGGACGACCTGCTGCGCCTGTTCGGCTCGAGCCGCATCGCCTCGATGATGGACCGCATGGGCCTGAAGGAGGGCGAGGTGATCCAGGCCGGCATGATGACGCGGGCCATCGAGCGCGCCCAGAAGAAGGTCGAGGAGAACAACTTTGGCATCCGCAAGCGGCTGCTCGAATACGACGACGTGATGAACTCGCAGCGCGAGGTGATCTACACGCGCCGCCGCCACGCCCTCTACGGCGAGCGGATCGAGATCGACCTGAACAACATCATGTACGACTTCGCCGAGAACTTCGTCGAGACGACGCGCGGCGTCGACTTCGAGGAGTTCCGCTTCGAGATGATCCGCGAGGTGGCCGTCGAGCCGACCTTCGACGAGGCGACCTACTCCGACGCCAAGCCCGGGGAGCTGGTCGAACTGATCGTCAAGGACCTGCGCGAGACCTATGCACGCCGCGCCAAGGCCGTGGCCGACACGGTGCGTCCGGTCATGCAGCGCATCTACGAGGACCGCAAGGACCAGCTCGAATCCAACATCTTCTTCCCGCTGACGGACGGACACCTCGGTTACAACGTGCCGGTGAACCTGCGCAAGTGCCAGGAAACGGACGGCGCCGAGATCTACAAGGTCTTCTCGAAGGTGGTGATGTTCACGACGATCGACGACGCCTGGCGCGAGCACCTGCGCGAGATGGACGACCTGCGCCAGAGCGTGCAGAACGCCACCTACGAGCAGAAGGACCCGCTGCTGATCTACAAGTTCGAATCGTTCGGGCTCTTCTCGAAGATGCTCATCAAGATCAACCGCGAGGTGCTGGCGATCCTCAACAGGGCCTACATCCCCGTGCGCGACCAGAATGCCGAGGCGATGCAGCAGCAGCGCCGCCAGCAGGAGCGCGCCAAGGTCGACGTCAACAAACTCCAGGCTTCGCGCATGCAGGCCGCCGCACAGGCCGGACAGGGCGAGAAACAGAAACCCATGCCCATCCACGTCGAGAAGAAGGTCGGACGCAACGATCCCTGCCCCTGCGGTTCGGGCAAGAAGTACAAGAACTGCCACGGCAAGGACCTCTGACCGGGACAGCCGTCCGGTAAAAAGAGGGGTGAAAGGCAAAGCGAGGGAGGGGGGGGGCGACCCGAGATGAAAACTCCCGCGCGACCTTTCACCTCCCGCTTTCCGGCTGCGGCCGAAACCCGCTACCCTTCCACTTTTCACCTTTTACCTTTCACTTTTCACCTTTTTTCCCGTGGGCTATCAGGAAGAAAAACAACGGCAACTGGACATGCGCTACCTGCGCATGGCCCGCATCTGGGCGGAGAACTCCTACTGCGTGCGCCGCAAGGTCGGGGCGCTGATCGTCAAGGACAAGATGATCATCTCGGACGGCTATAACGGCACGCCGTCGGGTTTCGAGAACATCTGCGAGGACGAGACGGGCCACACCAAAGCCTACGTGCTGCATGCCGAGGCCAACGCCATCACGAAGGTCGCCAAGTCGGCGAACAACTGCGACGGTTCGACCCTCTACATCACCGCCGCCCCCTGCATCGAGTGTTCGAAGCTCATCATCCAGGCGGGCATCAAGCGCGTGGTCTACTGGGAGGACTACCGCTCCGAGGAGGGGCTCGACCTGCTGCGCCGCGTCGGTATCGAGTGCGTGCAGTGCACCCCGGAAGAGGCGAAATAAGGCGGCAGAGGGGGGGGGCGATAGCGGCGATAACGGCGGTACAGACGGCAATTCCCCGGAAGCGGTGCGGCAGAGAGCCGGATGCCGGATGCGGCGGAACGAACGAACGGCCGCAACAGACCATAGAGAAAAAGGAGCCTTTGCGGGCTCCTTTTTTCGTACCGGCAGCGGAAGACGCGGCATCGGACTGCGGACGCGGATTTGCTTTTTCGGAATAAAACCCGTATATTTAGGTGTAAAACCAAACCACGGATCGCCATGAAACGCATCGTCATCGTAGGCGCCACGTCGGGCATCGGGCTCGAAGTGGCACGGCTCTGCATCCGCGAAGGATGGAAAATCGGTGCCGCGGGACGCCGGGAGGAGGCACTCGCCGACCTGAAAGCCCTCGCACCCGAACAGATCGTCACCGAGGCGCTGGACGTCACGCGCGACGACGCGCCCGAGCACCTCGCACGGCTCATCGCCAAACTCGGAGGCATGGACATCTACCTCCACTCGTCAGGCATCGGCAGCCGCAACACCGACCTGCGGCCCGACATCGAGATCGCCACGCTGCGCACCAACGGCGAAGGCTTCGTGCGCATGGTGACGGCTGCCTACGGCTACTTCCGGGCCCACGGCGGCGGACACCTGGCTGTCATCAGCTCGATTGCCGGAACGCGGGGTCTGGGCTCCGCACCCGCCTACTCGGCGACCAAGCGCATGCAGAACACCTACATCGACGCCCTGGCCCAGCTCTCGTGCATGGAGGGGTGCAACATCCGCTTCACGGACATCCGCCCGGGATTCGTCGCCACACCGCTGCTCAAGAAGGAGGACCACTACCCGATGCTCATGCAGGTCGACAAGGTCGCCGCGCGCATCATGCAGGCACTGCGTCGCAAGCGGCGCCGTATGGTCATCGACCGCCGCTATGCCCTCTTTGTCTTCTTCTGGCGGCTGATCCCGCAGTGCATCTGGGAGCGGCTGAAGATAAGGGAAAAGGCAGGAAAGGTGAAAGGTGAAAGGTAAAAAGTCAAAAGTAGAAAGTAAAGGCAGGAAAAACGCCTCCGTTCCGACGGAACGGAGGCGTTTGCTTTCATCGGCCCGAAGCCGTACAACGGAATGCCGGACCCGTCAGAACGGCAGGTCATCGGGATCGTCCGCCGGCATGGCCGGAGCCGCAGGCTGCGACGCCGCGGCGGGCTGCTGGTAACCGCCCTGCGCCGGCTGCTGCTGGTAACCGCCCTGCGCGGCCGGACGGCCGTAGGAGGACGGGGCACCCGAGCCGTAGCCCGACGCAGCACCCTGCTGACCGTAGCCGCCCGACGGGGCACTGTCCGACGCGGGGTTGTCCTGCCGACGTCCCAGCAGGTTCATCGTGTCGGCCAGAATCTCGGTCGTATAGCGTTTGTTGTTGTCCTTGTCCATCCACTCGCGCGTGCGCAGGCGCCCCTCGATGTAGAGCTGCGTGCCCTTGCGCACGTAGCGGTCCACCACGTCGGCCAGTCCGCGCCACAGCGTGATCGTGTGCCACTCGGTGTGCTCCTTCGTCTCGTTCGACGCCCGGTCGAACAGCCGTTCGGTCGTCGCCAGACGCACGCGGGCCACCTTGACGCCGCTCTCGGTCGTGCGCACTTCGGGGTCGAGGCCCACGTTGCCCACCAGAATCACCTTGTTTACCATATCGCTAAAGCTCTTTGATCATCCGTTCGAAAAGGCGCTGCATGTGCACCCCGGCCTTCTTGCCCTGACGCTGCACGTCCTCGTGGTCGCCCACCTCGTCCGACAGGCCGCAGTTCGTGATGACCGAGACGCCGAAGACAGGAATCGACATGTGGCGCGCCACGATCACCTCCGGTACGGTCGACATGCCCGCGGCATCGCCGCCGATGGCCTTGAAGTAGCGGTATTCGGCCTGCGTCTCGAATGTCGGGCCCGTACCGCCGACGTAGACGCCGTACTGGAGCTTGATGCCCTCCTCTTCGGCGATGCGCGTGGCGCGGGCGATGAGCTCCTTGTCGTAGCAGTTGTGCATGTCCGGGAAGCGGGGTCCCAGTTCGGCCATGTTGGGGCCGATGAGCGGGTTGGGCATCAGGTTGATGTGGTCCGTAATGACCATCAGGTCGCCCACACGGAACGACGTGTTGATGCCGCCCGAAGCATTCGACACGAAGAGATACTTGATCCCCAGCTGCTGCATCATCCGCACGGGGAAGGTCACCTGCTGCATGCCGTAGCCCTCGTAGTAGTGGAAGCGGCCCTGCATGGCCACGACCCTGTGCCCCTCGACACGGCCGAAGATCAGACGGCCCTTGTGCCCCTCGACCGTCGAGACGGGGAAGCCCGGGATCGTCTTGTAGTCGAGTGCGTATTCCGTCTCGATGCGGTCGGCGAAGTCGCCGAGGCCCGTACCGAGGATGATGCCCACTTCGGGCGAGAAATCGTGCGTCTGCGCCTTGATCCAGGCGGCGGTCTTCTTAATTTCCTCTAACATCTTCTTCTAATTTTTGCAGAAAATCCGTTGCCGAATCCTCTATGAATGAAATATTGATCGGTAGGTAGTACAACGTGCGCCGCACTTCGGCGGGCACCTTTGCACGGTTGGTCATCTTGACGACATCCTTCTCGGTCGTGACAATAACCGAGCCGGGATGTTTTGCGAGCAGCCCTGCGAGGGCATTCATGTCGCGGACCTTGTAGACGTGGTGGTCGTCGAGCGTCATCTCCGCGACGACGTCGTAGCGCTCGTGCAGCGTCTGCAGGAAGGGGCGCGGGTTTCCGATGCCCGACAGGGCAATGACCTTCGCCCCGGGCTTGAGCGGTTCGGGGCTCGCCTCGTCCGCATAGAGCGGCTGGGGCATGAAGCTCTCGAAGCGCGTGAAGTAGACCCGCTGGTAGGCGACCTGGATGAGCACCTTGCGCAGGATGCGGCGGTCGATGGGCGCCATGCGGTCGGGGCACTTCGTCACCACGAAGTAGTGGGCGCGGTGCAGCTCCTCGGGCAGGTCGCGCAGCGTGCCCTGCGGCAGCATCTTGTCGTGCTGAACGGGGCGCGTGGCGTCGATCATCACGATGTTGACCTTCGGCTCCACGTAGCGGTGCTGGAAGCCGTCGTCCATGATGATGAGGTCCACGTCGGGGTGGTCGGCCCGGATGCGGCGGATGCCGTCGGCCCGCTTTTCGCACACGGCGACCACGATGTCGGGGAACTTGAGCTTGATCTGCAGCGGTTCGTCGCCCACCATGCGGTAGTGCGAGTCGTACTGTACCTCCAGATAGCCCTTCGTGCGGCGTCCGTAGCCGCGCGAGAGCAGCGCCACGCGGTGCATCTGCGACATGTAGGAGATGATCATCTCGGCCATCGGGGTCTTGCCCGTGCCGCCGACGGTGATGTTGCCGATGCAGATGACCGGAATGTCTAAGCGCTCGCTTTTGAGAACGCCCCAGTCGAAGAGGCGGTGACGCAACGTCACCCCCGCCTTATAGAGGAGCGCAGCAGGCGCAAGCAGACACTTCCACATCTCTCTTTTCCGGTTCAATGCTCGATTTTTCAAAGGTAGCAATAAATCTCCGGACCGCAAAACGATCGTCCCAAAACTTCGCCCATGAGGCCTTATCACACGACAAAAAGCACAAAAAACGGGCGTTTCGCCCCCGATCTGGGGCGCTTTGCAGGAAAAGGACGGTGCAGGCTGTCGTTTTTTTATTAACTTTGCCGTTGCACTATGAAACGAATCCGGACAACGATATGCGTCCTGCTGCTTGTGGCGGCAGGCGCCTGCAACCGCGGCGGCAGCAGCTCCGCGGAGAACGACGAAGCGGCCGCGCCGCAGAACCTCCTCTACGGCATCAATGCCGACGACTACCGCACCGAGAGCGGCGAAATAGGCCGCGGCGAGACTCTCGGCCAGATACTCGGCTCCTACGGCGTCACGGCCCAGGCGATCGACCGGCTGGACCGCGCATCGAAGGAGGTCTTCCCGCTGCGCAACATCCGCGCCGGGCAGAAATACACGGTCTTCATCCACGAGGATTCGCTCTACGCCCCGCACCTGGACTACCTCGCCTACGAGGTCTCGCTCACCGACTACGTGGTCTTCGGCTTCCACGACGACTCGGTCTCGATCCGCCGCGACACGAAGCCCTACACGCTGCGCCGCACGAAGAAGAGCGCGACGATCAACTCGTCGCTCTGGGGTGCGATCATGGAGCAGGAGCTGCCCTACGCCCTGGCCGCCGAGATGGAGGACATCTACCAGTGGACGGTCGACTTTTTCGGCATCCAGAAGGGCGACAACTTCACCGTGATTTACGACGAGCGCTTCATCGACGACACGATCCCCGCGGGCATCGGCCGCATCTGGGGCGCGAAATTCGCCCAGAGCGGCAAGGAGTACTACGCCATCCCGTTCCGCCAGAACGGCAAGCTGCAATACTGGGAGGCCGACGGTGCGAGCCTGCGCAAGCAGATGCTCAAGGCGCCGCTGAAATATTCGCGCATCAGTTCGCGCTTCACCTACGCGCGCAAGCACCCCATCTACAAGGTCTACCGGCCCCACACGGGTGTCGACTACGCCGCACCGAAGGGTACGCCCGTACATGCCGTGGCCGACGGTGTGGTGATCTTCAAGGGCTGGGGCGGCGGTGGCGGCAACACGCTCAAGATCAAGCACCCGGGCAACCTCATGACGGGCTACCTCCACTTGAGCGGCTACGCCAAGGGCATCAACAAGGGCACACGCGTGTCGCAGGGTCAGCTGATCGGCTACGTCGGCTCGACGGGCGCCTCGACGGGCCCCCACCTCGACTACCGCGTCTGGCGCAACGGCACGCCGATCGACCCGCTGAAGATTCCGCAGGAGCCTGCCGAACCGATCTCGAAGGAGAACCGCGCGGTCTTCGAATACGTGCGTGACCGCATCATGGCCGAACTCAACGGCGAGGTGAAGGACGAGGAGCGCATCACGCAGCTCGACTCGCTGCCGCTGCCCGCATCGGCAACGGCCGACGCCCCGGCAGCGAAGAGCGGCAAGGAGAGCGGCAAATAAACCGAAACGAGCCGACGCATGGAACCTACCGGAGTACTTATCGTGGCAGGCGGCAGCGGCCGCCGCTGCGGCGGACAGCTGCCCAAGCAGTTCCGCCTGCTGGGCGGACAGCCCGTGCTGGCCCGCACGATCAACCTTTTCGCCGAGGCGCTGCCCGGCGCCCGGATCGTCGCGATCCTCCCGGCGGAGTACGCCGCCTTCTGGCGCGACCTTGCGGCCCGCTTCGACGTCGCCGCCCACACGGTAGCCGAAGGGGGCGCCGAACGCTTCCATTCGGTCCGCAACGGCCTGGCTGCCCTGCCTGCGGAGACGGAGCTCATCGCCGTACAGGACGGCGTGCGGCCGCTGGCCAGCATCGGGATGATCCGCCGCGTGGCGGAGGCGGCGGCTGCGGCCGGTGCCGCCATTCCCGTCGTGGAGCCCGTCGATTCGTTCCGCGAGACCGACGGCCCCGACACCCCGGCTGCTGCCGCAGAAGACCCGCAGACCCCCTCGCACATCGTCGACCGGCGGCGGCTGCGCATCGTGCAGACCCCGCAGATATTCCGCGCCGGGCTGCTCCGCGCGGCCTACGAAGCGCCCTACGACACGGCCTTCACCGACGATGCGTCGGTCGTCGAGCGCGCGGGCCATGCCGTGCGGCTCGTTGCGGGCGAACGCACGAACCTGAAGCTCACCACCCCCGAGGACTTCATCGTGGCCGAGGCGCTGCTTGCGGCCCGCGAGGAGAGCGAAAAGAGCGAACCCGATGCAGACCGTCTATAAATACCACTTCGGACGCCGCACAATCTACTGGACGCTGATTCACCTGGTGGTCTTCGTCCTGCTGGGCTGGCTGCTCTACCACCTCTACGAGGGGGGCTACCTCTCGGCGTGGTTCACGTCGTTCGTCGTGGCGCTCGTGGCGCTGATGTCGCTGTCGATTCCCCGCCGCATCGTCGTCACCGACGAGAAGGTCGAAATCCGCTGCCTGCTCGACATCACCGAAATCCGCCGCGAGGAGATTGCCTCGGTGCGCCGCGTCGAGAGGCGCCGCATGCGGTGGCTGATTCCTGTTTTCGGGGGCTGCGGCTTCTTCGGCTACTACGGCCACTTCATCGACCTGCGCCGCTTCGACCGCGTGCGGCTCTACGCCTCCGAGTGGAAGAATTTTGTCGAAATCACCGACATCTACGAGGAGCGGCTCTACGTCTCGTGCACCGAGGCCGACAGGCTGGTGGCACAGCTGACACCGCCCGGCGGCAACCGTCCCGAAGAGGACGACGACGAGGAGCCGGACGAAAACGCCCCCGCCGCAGAAGAGAACGGGCCCGGGGGCTCCTCCTCCGCCGGGACGGCACAGTCGCAGCGTGAAGAACGGGCATGAATTTTGCCCGCAACACCCCGACACTCCGGCCGGAGACATCAGCCGCCGCAAGGAGACCGAGGGGTCCGCAAACCGAAAAAAACAAGGTTTCAACAACCGCAAAATCCTTATCAACAAATTCCAAACCAACAAAAAAGATGAAAAAGTACCGTTGCACCGTTTGCGACTGGGTCTATGATCCGGCGCTGGGCGACCCCGAAGGAGGCATCGCCCCCGGAACCGCATTCGAAGAGATTCCCGACGACTGGGTATGCCCGCTCTGCGGCGTCGGCAAGGACCAGTTCGAAGAGGTCGCCGAATAAGGTTCCCGCGACCCGGACTCCGGGCCGAATTGGACGAAGGGATACTGCGCACGGAGTGTCCCTTTTTCTTCGGCCGGCGCAAGACCGGCCGCACTCCGGTCGCCACAAACACCGCATACCCCGGTCGGCGCAAAACGGCCCGCAGCCCAGCTGCCACAAAAAAAGTGCGCCCGACGACATCGGGCGCACTTCGTTCAGCCACACCGCGTGCGGCCGGGATCAGTTGACG
Source organism: uncultured Alistipes sp. (assembly GCF_949296715.1). Lineage (GTDB taxonomy): Bacteria > Bacteroidota > Bacteroidia > Bacteroidales > Rikenellaceae > Alistipes. Next base: position 14,564 of record NZ_CASFQD010000038.1, read on the forward strand.
TTCGGCAGGAACGAATACTCCTTCGAGTAGCGGAGCATCTGCTGCACGTAGTCGGCCGGATAGGAGATCTTCACGTCGACGACGCGGCCGTCCTGCTCGACGAGTTCGTACTCGGGATTGACAAAGCCGCCGTAGGGCTCGATGCCGAGCGCATAGTAGCGGTCGCGCACCTCGGCGTGGAGCTCGGGATCGACCGTAACGGCATACTTCTCGACCAGCTCGCGGCCCGCCTCATAGTCACCCTCGGACTTGATGCGCTGCACCTCGCGGAGCATCTCCCCGAAGAGCGCGCGCAGCTTCTCGAAGTCGTTGACCACGACATAGCGCTTGCCCTCCTGCTCGACCCACTCGATGACGTTGTCGGCCTTGCCGCGCTCGTAGCACCACTCGCAGATGAGCTTGCGGTTGCGCATGTGCGACTCCTCGACGTTCTTGCCCGGCTCGATGCGCGCCAGCTGCGTCATCATGCCGTTGAGAATGTACTTCGCATAGCCGGCCTTGGCCACGTCGAACGACGGCACGAGCCCCAGCTCGACCATCTTCGGGTCACCCAGGTAGTAGAGGCCAAACAGGTCGGCGCGCGTCTCCTCGAGCGTCGAGCCGTAGCTGCGCAGCTCGCCGCCCTTCACACCGGGAGCCAGCTGGCCCGAGCCGTGGCCCAGACACTCGTGCAGATCGGTATGCAGGTCGTCGGCCAGCTTGCCGTAGCGATCCATCCGCTCGCGGTCCTCGGCGCGCAGCACGAACTCCTCGTTGAAGCCGTTGCCGTGGGCCGCCATGTCGTAGGCATAGGTGATGTTGTCGATCGTCACGGACTTCGAGCCGTACTCCTTGCGGATCCAGTCGGCATTGGGCAGGTTGATGCCGATGGGCGTCGAGGGGTAGCAGTCGCCGCCCAGCATCGCCACGGTGATGACCTTGGCCGAGACGCCCTTGACCCGCTCCTTGCGGTAGGCCGGATCGACGGGCGAGTGGTCCTCGAACCACTGGGCATTCTCGGAGATCACCTCCGTGCGGTGGCAGGCCTCCTTGTCCATGAAGTTGACGATGGCCTCCCACGACGCCTTGCGGCCCAGCGGATCGCCGTAGTCCTCGATGAAGCCGTTGACGAAGTCGACGTTCGAGACGGTATCCTTCACCCAGTCGATGTTGTACTCGTCAAAGCGCTTCAGGTCGCCCGTGCGGTAGTACTCGATCAGGGCGCCGATGGTCGACTTCTGCGGCTCGGCAGCCACGGCCTGCGCCTTCTCGAGCCAGTAGACGATGCGCTCGATGGCCGGCGAGTACATGCCGCCGACCTTCCACACGCGCTCGTAGATGCGGCCCGTCTTCTCCTCCTTGACCAGCTGCGAGTTCAGACCGTAGGAAACCGGCTCGGGATTGCCCGCATCGGCGGCCGCCATGTCGGCGTAGAACTTCTCGGCCTCGGCCTGCCGCACGTTGCGGTAGTAGTTGCTCGACGAGGTCCAGAGCAGGTCCTCGCCCGCCGTCTGGTTGAGCCGCGTCGGATAGAGGTCGGGGTTGAAGATCGCCTCGCAGACCAGCTCGAACATCGGCTGCAGATCGCCGGGCAGAGCAGCGGGCAGCGACGCCGCCACCTCGCGGAAATAGGCCTCGGAGAACTCCGGCACGAACTTGTCGTTGGAATAGTGGTGGTGGATGCCGTTGGCGAACCATACCTTCTTGAGATACTTCTCGAGGGCCTTCCACTCCTCCGTCGTGCGGTCGCCCGCATAGTTTTCATAGATTGCCTCCAGCGTGCGGCGCACGGGCAGGTTCACGGCGCAGTTCTGGTCGTAGAGGATGTCGCGTCCGCACTTCGCCGCCTCCGAAAGGTAGTAGATCAGCTCCTTCTGCTCGAGCGGCAGCGCCTCGAAGCCCGGAACCTCGTAACGGATGACCTTGATGTCGTCGAAGCGGTCGACGATCCACGGAGCCTGCTCCTCGTGCGGGGCATTGCCGCACGACGCAAGGGCCAAAAGGGGAAATGTCATAAGAATGGTACTTTTCATAACGGTACTGTCTGGGTTAATCCGCACGAAGATAGCAAAAAAAGCAGTGAAAATTCCGTGCCCGGCAGCTTTTTTAATTTTTAATTTTTCATTCTTAATTATCTTTTCTACCTTTGCCCCCGCACAACCCGATCGAAAAGAGATGGAAGTATTTACAAGCGTCAAGGAACTCCGCGCCCGTCTGGACGGGGTGGAGCCGTCGGGAATCGGTTTCGTCCCGACAATGGGCGCCCTGCATGCAGGACACCGTTCCCTCGTGGAGCGCGCACGCAAGGAGAATGCCACGGTCGTCGTGAGCGTCTTCGTCAACCCCACGCAGTTCAACGACAAGAACGATCTGAAACACTATCCGCGCACGCCGGAGGCCGATGCCCGCGTGCTCGAAGAGGCCGGAGCCGACTTCGTGCTCATGCCCTCCGTCGAGGAGATCTACCCCGAGCCCGATACGCGGCAGTTCGACTTCGGACTCATTGACAAGGTCATGGAGGGCGCCACGCGCCCCGGACACTTCAACGGCGTGGCGCAGGTCGTCAGCCGCCTGTTCGACATCGTGCGGCCCCGCCGCGCCTACTTCGGCGAAAAGGACTTCCAGCAGATTGCCGTGATCCGCGCCATGGTCGAGCAGCTCGGTCTCGAGGTCGAAATCGTCGAGTGCCCGATTGTCCGCGGCGAGGACGGACTGGCCCTCTCGTCGCGCAACACGCTGCTCGACGCGCCGCACCGCGCCGCCGCACCCCACATCTACGCCACGTTGCGCGCCGCCGTCGAGGCTTCGCACCGCCTCACGCCCGCCGAGCTCAAGCGCTGGGTCACCGAGCAGGTCGAGCGCAACCCGCTGCTGCGGGTGATCTACTACCAGTCGGTCGACGCCCGCACCATGCAGGAGGTCACGACGTGGGACGACGCCCCTCGCATCCAGGGCTGCATCGCCGTGCAGGCGGGCGACATCCGTTTAATCGACAACATCCGCATCCGATAATGAAATTCCAGATTGAAGTAATAAAATCGAAGATCCACCGCGTGACCGTCACGCAGGCCGACCTGAATTACGTGGGCAGCATCACCATCGACGAGGCGCTGCTCGAAGCCGCCAACATCGTCGAGGGCGAGAAGGTCCAGATCATGGACATCAACAACGGCGAACGTTTCGAGACCTACACGATCAAGGGCGAGCGCAACAGCGGCTGCATCTGCCTGAACGGCGCCGCTGCCCGCAAGGTGCAGGTGGGCGACGTGGTCATCATCGCCTCCTATGCCCTGATGGACTTCGAGCAGGCCAAGCAGTTCCGCCCCTGGATTATCTTCCCCGACACGGCAACGAACCGGCTGGTCAAGTAACACCGGGGCACAACAACAAGCCCCGGGTCAGGCAGCACCGGGGCACGATCCCGCAGCCACACGGGCCGCACCGGACCCGAAATCGAGGCCCCGCGACATCGGCGAGGAGGTCGAAATACCTATTTTTAACAGAAAATCTCCCTTTCCGGGGAGATTTTCTGTTTTTAATCGTTATATTTGCGATTGGCGATTCCGCTGCAGGAGCCCGGCCACACCCCCGACGGCCGCCGGGACGCCCCCTCCGGCCCGATCACCTGAACTTAAACGACACGAGATGGACATCACGCTTTCCGTCGCAGCCTTTCTCTTCTCGATCATCGGCACGGCCGGCTGCATCATTCCGGTGCTGCCCGGTACGGTCATGAGCTACGCCGGACTGCTGTGCGCCTACTTCACCTCCTACTCGCACATATCGACCCCGGCCGTGTGGATCTGGCTGGCCGTCTCCGTCGCGGTCTGCGCCGCCGACTACTTCCTGCCCGCCTGGATGACCCGCCGCTTCGGCGGCTCGAAGGCCGGAGCCATCGGCGCCACCGTCGGCGTCATCGCGGGTTTCTTCCTCTTCCCGCCCTTCGGCGTCATCCTCGGCCCCTTCATGGGCGCCGTGCTGGGCGAGCTGCTCCACGACAAGAGCGACCCGGCCAAGGCCCTGCTCGTCGGCTTCGGCTCGTTCCTCTCGTTCATCGTCGGTACGGGGCTCAAGCTCGCCGCCTCGGTCGGCATGTTCATCCATGTCGCCACCGACACCTATCCCGTCGTGCGGGACTGGCTTGCAACGATTTTCTAACTCAATACCCATCGCGTATGAACATGAAACGGTTTCTGATTCTGGCGGTCGTCGTGCTGTCGATGCTCGCCACGGCTTGTAGCAAGTACAAGTACGAAACGGTCAAGGGTGATCCGATGAAGACCCGCATCTACACCCTGCCCAACGGCCTGAAAGTCTACATGAGCGTCAACAAGGAGGCGCCGCGTCTGCAGACGGCCATCGCCGTGAAGGTCGGCGGCAAGAACGACCCCGCCGAGACGACCGGTCTGGCCCACTACTTCGAGCACCTGATGTTCAAGGGCACGCCCAACTACGGCACTTCGGACTATGCCGCCGAGAAGCCCATGCTCGACGAGATCGAGCAGCTCTTCGAGGTCTACCGCCAGACGGAGGACGAGGTCGAGCGCGCGGCGATCTACCACCGCATCGACTCGATCAGCTACGAGGCGTCGAAACTCGCCATTCCGAACGAGTACGACAAACTCATGTCGGCCATCGGCGCCAACGGCACGAACGCCTTTACGTCGCAGGACATGACCGTCTACGTTGAGGACATCCCCTCGAACCAGATCGAGAACTGGGCCAAAATCCAGGCCGACCGCTTCCGGAACCCCGTGATCCGCGGCTTCCACACCGAGCTGGAGACCATCTACGAGGAGAAGAACATGTCGCTCACGCAGGACAGCCGCAAGGTCTGGGAGGCGATGGACGCCGCACTCTTCCCGCACCACCCCTACGGCACGCAGACCGTGCTGGGTACGCAGGAGCACCTGAAGAACCCCTCGATTACCAACGTCAAGAACTACCACAAGACCTACTACGTGCCCAACAACATGGCCGTGTGCGTGGCCGGTGATTTCGATCCCGACGAGATGATCGCCACGATCGACAAGTACTTCGGCGACATGCAGCCCAACGAGAACCTGCCGAAGCTGGAGTTCGAGCCCGAGGCCCCGATCACCGAGCCCATCGTGCGCGAGGTCTACGGTCTGGAGGCCGAGAACGTCACGCTGGGCTGGCGTCTGCCGGGCGCCACGGACAAGTCATGGGACGTGGCCAACATCGTGGGCAGCATCATCTATAACGGACAGGCCGGTCTGATCGACCTCGACCTCGTACAGCAGCAGAAGGTCCTGATGGCCTACGGCTACGCCTCGTCGCAGCCCGACTACGGACAGTTCATCGTCGCAGGCCGCCCGAAGGCCGGGCAGACGCTCGACGAGGTGCGCGACCTGCTGCTCGCGGAGGTGGCCAAGCTGCGCACGGGCGACTTCGACGAGAAGCTCATCCAGGCAACGGTCAACAACTACAAGATGCAGCTCATGCGGCAGACCGAGGACAACAACAGCCGCGCCCTCGCCTTCGCCTACTCGTTCATCTACGGCACCGACTGGGCCGACGAGGTGCACCAGCTCGACCGTATGTCGAAGATCACGAAGCAGGATGTCGTCGACTGGGCCAACAAGTACCTGGGCGAGCAGAGCTACGCCATCGTCTACAAGCGTGAGGGCGAGGACAAGAGCGTGCAGAAGATCGCCGCTCCGAAGATCACCCCGATCGTCACGAACCGCGACAAGCAGAGCGACTTCCTGACCTCGATCCAGCAGAGCACCGTGAAGCCCATCGAGCCCGTCTTCGTGAACTACGCGACCGACATGTCGCAGTTCGACGCCATGCCGGGCGTACACGTGCTCTACAAGCAGAACGAGATGAACGACATCTTCACGCTGATCTACGTCTTCAATACCGGCACGGAGAACGATCCCGAGCTGGGCATGGCCTTCGACTACGTGAGCTACCTCGGCACCGCGGAGATGAGCGCCGAGCAGATCGCCTCGGAGATGTACGACATCGCCTGCTCGTTCTCGATGCAGGCCGGCGCCAACCAGTCGTGGATCACGATCTCGGGCCTGAGCGAGAACATGCCCAAGGCGATGGAGATCGTCGAGGGGCTGCTCACCGGAGCACAGCCCGACGAGGCGATCCTCGCCAACATGAAGGAGGACACCATGAAGAGCCGCGCCGACGGCAAGCTCAGCCAGGGCCGCAACTTCGGCGCCCTGCAGCGCTACATGATGTACGGTCCGGAGTTCATCGCCCGCACGACGCTGTCGAACGACGCCCTGAAGGCGCTGACCTCCGAGCAGCTGCTCGCAAAGGTGCGCTCGCTCATGGGCAAGCAGCACGAGGTGCTCTACTACGGCCCGCAGCCGCAGAAGGAGCTGCAGGCGACGCTCGCCGAATACCACAAGGTCGAGGGTGAGCTCGCACCGCTGGAGAAGAAGTTTACCCAGCCGCTCCTGACCGACAAGAACGAGGTGCTGCTGGCCCAGTACGACGCCAAGCAGCTCTACTACCTCCAGTACTCGAACCGCGGCGAGAAGTTCGACCTCGCGGCCGATCCCGCCATCACGCTCTACAACGAGTATTTCGGCGGCAGCATGAATGCCATCGTCTTCCAGGAGATGCGCGAGGCACGCGGTCTGGCCTACTCCGCGTCGGCATGGCTCTCGACGCCGTCGTTTGCCGACGGCAGCTACAGCTACATGGCCTTCATCGCCACGCAGAACGACAAGATGCAGCAGGCCATCGAGGCATTCGACGAGATCATCAACGACATGCCCGAGTCGGAGGCCGCCTTCCAGATCGCCAAGGAGTCGCTCATCTCTCGCCTGCGCACCGAGCGCACGGTACGCGACCAGGTGCTGTGGTCGTACATCTCGTTGCGCGACATGGGGCTGACCGAAGATCGTGACAAGCAGATCTTCGAGAAGGTCCAGACGATGACGCTCGACGACGTGAAGGCCGCACAGGAGCAGTGGGTCAAGGACCGTCCCTATGTCTACGCCATTCTGGGCGACATCAAGGACCTCGACCTGAACTACCTCAAGACGCTCGGTCCGATCAAGACCCTCTCGCAGGAGGAGATCTTCGGATATTGATCCCTGCAAGCGAAACCCGGTGACGGGGCCAGCCGGCCCCGCCGCCGGATGACCAGGAGCGGGCTGCCGTTATACCGGCAGCCCGCTCTTTTCGTATGCCCCCGTTGCGTATGCGCACGGACAGTGAACCGGGACGGATGGCTCCCTGCTCCCCATCTTTCCTGCTCCACGTCACCCCTGCTCCGGCCCACACAAAAAGCGGCGGGGTCCGTCTTTCGCCGAACCCCGCCGATCCCGGACGCGGCCGCGCCCGTCAGTCAAGCTCTATATCGCGCACACAGCGGATTACGGATGCCTCAGCGGGTTTGACAATCGTAACATGGCCGTCCCTGCAGTACCAGGAGGATTCATAGGCCTCATACTGTTTTCCGTACTGGCCGAAAGAGTAGAACGTGCTGACAAAGGTATAATGCCCGCTCCACCAGTTGCTGTTCACATCCGCGGTAATATAGTTCGACATAAGGCTGGCCTCTCGGATATTGGGAACCCGGTAACCCTCGGGACACGGGGATTCGCCGTTCTCGAGCAGGGTCTTCAACGCCGGATAATTGCTCGCATAGCTGACCTCCGGGCCCGTTTCAAATGCCGAATAGGTCCGGGAGTTGGGTGAATATTCGTCACTGGGGTCCAATTCGCCTGAAACGTCAATACTGCGGATCGATTTTTTATTGATACGGGTGAGATTAAACCGATACACCGAATTCTTGTCGTTGGTTTCATTCACGGTCTCGAAAACGACGGAAAAATCGGGCATCTTATCGGCATCGTTCAGATTGGCGACAGCCTCCTGCTCGGTTGCCGGGTCCATACCGAGATTGCGTACACACCGCACGGCATAGCGTCCCGGTTTGACATTGGCATATTGCTGATAAGCACTCGTCGACAAGCCCTCCTCCGCCCACAACATCGTGGGATAATTGCTGTAGTTGCCATCCTTGCCCCACAGGGTGCTGCTGACCACATGCAGACGCCACAGTACGGCCCCGTTCGCATTCGTTTCGTTCACGCCGTAATTATTGTACCGGTCATACAGCCACGCATCCTCATGGATTCCGCCGTCTCCGATATAGAGGGCCGTCAGCTGCTGGATCGACGCAATGTACCAACGGATCTCCGAGGGGTCGATCAAGCCGTTCCCGTTGTTGTCGCGATTGCGCATGAGACAGGTGTAACGGGCTGTCGCCAGGTCATCCTCATCCCTGAGAAAGATCAGGTTATAATCATTTTCCCGGTCATAATCGAGGTAATCGGTCCAATACCTGTAATTGAACCTACCGTAGCCGTCCGTCAACTGCCACAACCGCGCCGTATTGTACAAGCCGTTCGATCGGGAATTGTTGCCGTAATTGGGACGATAGACTGCCCCGTCCGAATATCTTTCGTTGCGGTTGTAAAACCAGAGAGTTCCTTCCGACTCGTCGATCACCTCACAACCCCAGGCCGTGTTCAGGTCGGAACGGGTGACATCGTAAACGGACTGGATAGACCGCTGGCGGATCGTCACGACGCTGCCCGTCGCCGAGCTGTCGCCGTCGGCACTGAACTGCGTATCGCACAGGATGTGCATCATGCGGTTGTCCTGATTGACAAACTCCTTCCACAACGTGGGACGCACCTCCCCCGAGATGGGGTCGCGGTCGTAATAGAACTCGTCGACGAAGATGGTCACATAAATCCGGTAACGCCAGTAGATTTCGGGATGATCGGGATACTGCTGCTTGAGCTCGGGGTCCTCCTCCTTCCGAAAATCGTTCGGCAGGTTCTGGTCGAAAAGGGTCTTCTGCTCCCGCATATACTGGCAGAACTCCAGCACATCCATCACCTCGTCGGGATGGTACGACCGGTTTCTCTTGCTGTACTGCCCCGTACTGGTGTCGATCTCGTTCACGCGGAACCACACCCACTTGTAATCAAGTCCGTTGGGAATCTCCACGCCGTTGACACGTTCGGGCATGCCCTCGCGGCCGAAGGGGGTCTTGACATACCAGGTGACATCCTCCGGCGTGATGTTTTCCTGATCGAAGACGAACACACGCTGCCCGTAGTGCGCATCGAAGGTATAGACCGACTCCTTGGCGATGTAGACGTGGCCGGCCGCACCCGACTCGTTCTCCACATCGGTCGAGACCTCAACCTGGATGCTCTCCACGCCCTTGATCGTAATCGTATAGGTGTAGTGCGTATTGCGGTTCACGCTATAATCATCCATGTCATAATCATCCATGTCGGTACCGATGTCGCCCAGATGAATGCAGTACACCACATCGGCGTTGAGCGTCTGGGCCGGAGCACCCACACCCACATCGACATCCATCGCCACCTCGCCCTTGATAATCAGATAGGTCGCCGTCTCGGGAGCATACTCCCACAGGCCGTCGGTCGTGTCGTACACCCCAGCCGCATCCTTGATCCGCCTGTCACGCAGGTGGTAGTCTCCATTTACGGACTTCTTGGCCTCGGGACGGTTCTCGTACATGTAGAACGAAAAGCCATGCTCCGCGCCATCCTCTACCTGAACGGACTGGCCACTGCTGTTGACATAGGTGAAGGTCTTTAACGTCAGGCTCTCAAAGGCCACTGCATAAGTGTCGAAGAATCCCGCATCGGCATCATGGTTCCCGGTGCCGGCACTGCGTTCAAAGAGATAACTGCCGCGCGGCAGATTCACCACCTGCCACGACTCGGGCGTGAAGCTCTTGATGCGCTGCGTGGTCTCGCCGTCCGACGTCGTGACGGAGGACTCGTTGCCGACAGCCGCACGGACACGCACCTCGATCTTGGCATCGAGGCGCTTCAGCGGAACAGAGACCGTCCCGCCCGTCGACGAGGTGATACCGTTCTGCGTGATGGTAATTCCGTTCACATCGCCCGTCATGGGGAAACGGCCCGTGCGGTCCGTCGTGTCGTGGTTCAGCGTACCGACCATCTCCATCAGTTCGTCGCGGGTCTGGATGAAACCGAACATTTCGGACGAGATGCTGAAAATATCGGTATCGAGATTGGCCACGATACAAATCTCACCTCCGGTAAGTTGCGGGACCTTCATCCGGATGGTACCGGTAGTTTTGGGCTCCGTGCTGCTCAACTGATTGTCGACCATCCAACAGTTCACATTGGCCGAAATCACGCTACTATGCGAATCCCGTTTGTTGCTGTTGTCAAAGAAATGGCCGGCAACACGATTCCCGTTCTGATCGAAAAAGAACACATAAAGGTTCGAGACACGCGACTCGGCAACCTGTCCGAGCGTCGCACGCGTCGTGATCTGCACCTCGTCGAAATCGGTATGGCCGAAATCGAGATTCACCCATACTTCACCTTCGCCGATTTGCACCTGCGAGAGGTCCGGATCCTTGACACACCCCGCCATCAGCAGTCCGCAAAGGAAAAAGCAGTATATCAATCGTTTCATATGCATCCCTGTTATCAATTGAAAGTTATGTCACCGCCGCCGGTCTTCCAGTCTTCGACGACGAACTCGAAATTACCCCGATAGGGATTATAGGTCACACCGACCTGCACACGAATGAAATCATTGCGCTTGATCTCATGCACATCGTTCGCCACACCCGTCTCGGGATCGATCGTGCGAAGAACGATATCTTCCCGCATGGAGGTCTCATGCAGCTGCTCAACCGGGAAAAGCACGAATTGCGACCACGCACCAAAGCCATTCCATCCGACGACATTGTTATTGCGGACGTTGATATAGGCGTCACCCCAATAGGTGTTCGACTTGAACAGGAAATATCCGTTGTTCGTATCGGAAACACTCACGGTAAACGTATCCGCCCGGGTCTGATACTCCTCCCATCCGACCATCTGCAACCGCGCCGACTCGACCTCCGAATAGTTGGTCCGGATTCTCTCGATGTAGTCTTCTGTCTCCACGTTGCGGATATAGTAGGACGAGCCGCTTTTTACAAGTTGCCACACATAATTGTAATATCGCTCCTTCCTGCAATTCTCAAGCACCTGTTGCGGCGTATATCCATAATCCGGAGAGGCATATACCTTGTCATTCTCCACATAGAGGTACGAGTCCATCTCATAATTGTCCTCTCCGCGGCGTCGGATAAGGAAATAGGGGCCCTCGGAGTCTATCTCCGAAAGGTAGTGTATGCGCTGACCTCCGTTTTTCTGTTCGTAATAATGATAATTGATAACATCCGCGCCGAGTTCCAGGGAATAGACATAGTTGTTGTCCAAATCGCGGCTTTCGTAGATCAGGCCGTCGAAAATCGTTGTCACGCCCATGTCTTTCGGGATAATCTGGTCCGGAACAAACGGTGTTATCGCATTGGCGTGCGTGGCAATCGGAGCGCCCTTGCCGTGATGGCCGGTCGCAATGGCATAATTTTCGTCGCTGTTAAGCCGAGAAAAGAGATAACAGGTCGACTGAGTAAAGTTATTACTGAATGTCAGGTCATTGATCTTCAGATCAATGTCGCTGTAATTACGCACGTCGATCCGGATACGGGCACTGGTATATTCCAGCTTGACCGATGTTTTGTTGACTCCGGCCACCAAATTGATGTTCTTCGAACAACTCTGCGGAATCAGCACATCACTCGGGCGCAGATACGGGAAAGACTCTCCCGCAATTTCCGGAATGCGCAACTGGATATTGTAAAAGTCTGCACAGTCCGGATTAAAATTCGCGATACCGGAATCCCGGTCAAAAGTCTCGACCAGCGTCTTGATCTGTGCCGCAACACCCGTGTTTCCAAAGGCATCCGATTCGGAATAATTGGCCACGGCAAGCAGGACATAATTGCCTCTCGCCAACTTCTCGACATCTCCGTGCTTGGGGTTGTCATAATCGAACGTCACGCGCACAACGCGGCTTTGGCCGAGAGTCTCGTCAATGGTTCCGGCATCGTTGACAAAACCGTTGGAGGCGTCAACGTCATTGTACCCCTGCGGATAGGCCGAATTATTGGGATCGAAAATATTACGGTAGGCCACAAGCCGGTTCTCGGAATAATCGATCAGAAAGAGCGAGATATGATCGATCACATTCACGTCGGCCTTCGACGCACGGGTTTCGGTCGAAGCGACAAGCGCCGAGAGGTCTGCCGTCAGCACAAGACTGGCAGGCTCGCGCACCTCCGGCTCCTTCCGGTCGCCTTCGTTCCCGGGATCGGCCTTGCAGCACCCGCCGGAAAGCGAGAGCAGCAGGGAAACAATCAGAAATATGAATATCTTACGCATGATTCCTCCGGATTAATCATATCACAATTCGATATCGTAAGAGGAGTCGCGCACGTTCCAGTCAGCCGCAGTAATCGTCAACTCCACATCCGCTTCTGTAATCTTGACCGTGTAGGTATAGCGTTTTCCGGGCTGGTACTCCTCGGAAATCACCGCTCCGCTATCGTCATACTCCGTTCCTTTGGGAAGAGTCACCCGATAGATGCCTTCTTCGGCATAGCGTGTAGTGAAACAGAATTGCAGATTGCCCGAGGAGGCCTGCGGAAGGATCAGCAGCCAACCGTTGTTCTCCGTGAACAGTCCGCCGTCCGTCGTTCCGGTCTGCGTATAGGCGAGAGCCTGTTTGACAGTCCCGGCCTGCGTATCCGTTGAAAATTCGACACCGCTGTTGTTCCAGTAATAGATACGTTCCGTCGCGGGCGGATTGTAGCCCATGCTCCAGAAAAAATCGTCCGAGACCGTCTCGGTACCGTACACCAGAATGCCGATCGACGCGAAATCCTTTGTATCGGCATTCTGAAGATAACACGAAGTCAGATAATCGGTATTGTCGAAGCTCGCTTCCACACGGAAACGCACGGCAGCCAGCGCATGCTTGAAATTCAGCGTCACGGGCCGCGACAGATCGACCTGCGGATTGGTCGTATCGACTTCGTTGTAGGCGACAAGCAGGTCCTCCTGATAGTCCGAGGTCGAGTAGGTCATGGCGAATGTCGTGGCATCGGAGGTCGAGAGCACCTGGTCGCCGAGTTCCTGCGGGAAGTAGCCGCGGAACTTGTACCGTCCGCCGACAAACCAGTAAAGGTCCGTTCCTTCGTAATTCCAGCTGTCGTAGGGGTTGCCGCCCGCCTTGTCGGCATAGATCAGGCGCGTTCCCTCGAAAAGGTTTTTCACGGTTTTCTGCATACCGTCGGCATCCCTATACGTATAGTCCGCCCAAATACCGATCGCCTCGCCTTCCCCGCCGTTTCCGACCGGTGTGCAGGCCTGTTTGATCGAAATATCGCCCATATCGGTTTGGGAGCCGATGAGCGAACGGCTGGCGACGCCGTTTTTCTCCATATCGACACTCCACACGATGGGCACGGTCCCGGATTCGGGGACCCGGGGTATTTCCGCCGTGTGCTGTTTGCCGCAACCCGCAGCAGCGAGCAGCAGCAAAAGAGAATAGAGCGTAGTATGTCGTGCGTATGTTTTCATCATCCGAATATCATTTGATGCGGTCCTCGATGATCTGCAACAGGAAATCCACGCGATCGACGCCCACCGAAAGCGTGTAGGTATAATACCGGCCGGCCTCGAGCATCGTGCCGAGGGGTTCGGTCGAGATCGTCTGCGTGATGGTCTCACCCGAGGGGGCCGGAGCTTCGAACGTCACGCTGACGGGAGCCAGCAGCTGCTGCGGAAGCATGTACAGCGTAGCACCCACGGCCTGCGACGACGTGCGCAACAGGCACTCGCCCTCGAAAAAGAGGAAGGGCTCCGTCTTCTCCCTGTCGAGTGTCCACTCCGGTGCGGGCAGCGACCGGAAACTGCCCCCGTAGCAGGCCTCATCGAGCTCGATGCGACGCACCGTGAGGGGCACGTCTTCGCCCGTCAGGCTCTTGACCCGGAAATCGACCTGCGCGAAGACCGAACGGAACGGCAGTGTCACGATGCCGCCGTTATCGGTTTTCGAGAGGTCCGCCTGCGGGTCGGTATAGCAGAGCTCCTCGCCCACGGTCCTCACATCGACCCCGTCGAAACGAACGCCCGACGCGGCATTACAACCCGTCGCCGCGCCATAGGGAGCATACCCGATGGCTGTCAGCCGCTGCCCGTCCCCGGGCCACAGCAGCGCCGTCTGCGTGCTCCACACCCCGTCCGCATAGTCGACCCGTTCATCCGCAAGGTAGGACACGGCCTCCGATGCCGCCTCCCGCCACGACCGATCCGCGGGCAGCTGCCAGACATACACCCCGAAGGGGCGCACGTCGGGATACGCCGCGGCATCGGAGCGCACGGTCGTGTGGAGGGCCGGTTCGAAGACAAGCGCCACGGAGCGCTCCGTCTCTCCCGTGCTCTTCACACAACCCGCCGCCACGAAGAGCGGAATGGCAATCCAGATCAGCCGTTTCATGCGAAGGTCATTTTTTGAAATTGGTACCTGCGAAGGGTATCACCCCTTCGCAGATTAAGCTCGGGCGCCACGCGCCCGGAAAAGTCGGAATCGGAATTACTCGATCTCGCCAGTAACCGTAACATCATCCCAGTCGGTAACCGTCGGAGCGAAGTAGATGCGATCCAGACCGATGGTGATGTCATAGATATAACGCTTGCCCATCTCCCAGTCGTCATGAGTACTTGCGCCAGCACCAGCCTCATTAAGCGTCGACAGAGCAACCGTATGGGTCTGGGTCATCGTCGCAGCCGACTCGGTGTCGATCGTATAGGTGATCTTCACCTTCACGCCGCCGTTGTGATCGAATCCCTGCGGAACCATCAGCAGCACATCGCCCTGCTGCACGTAATCGGTCGTCAACGCAGCCGAAGCCAGATTCTGAACCTCCATCGTGGTAGGATCCTGGAAATCGCTCCAACCGGCGCTGTTGCTCGCATTGTTCGTGGTAAGGTCACCCTGGTTGTAGGCCTCCAGTACCTCGATCTTCGTCACCTTGATCTCGGCACCAGTGTAATTGTCCGCAGCCTGTGCACGGAATACCAGCGCCGAAAGAGCATGCTTGAAAGTCAGCTGAATACCGTAATACTGGGTGTAGTCTTGCTCATTGGTCTGCTTCTGATTAGCTACATAGTCGCTGTACATCAGGTCATAGGAGTTTGTCTGATTGGTTACGGCATTGAAATTGTCGAAGATGAAGCCGGAATCGTTAGCCCACGAAACCGATGCAAAAACATCATCAGTATCGGCTGCCGTCGGCGAGTAGGCGGCAAACGAGAGCGTTCCCTCCTTGGGCCAATAATAGTTGCCTACAGGAACCCACGACGATTTTCCCGTTGTACTCGGCGAAGTTGCCGAATACTTCGTCGTCACATTGTCCATGTAAAGCAGGTTCTCGCCCGTGTTGTCATTCTTGTACTGGGCATACACCGAGAAGGGCACATCCGTAGGATACTCCGTACCATCGATCAGCGCACGCGTCACCGAAGATACAACGGGGTTGTCAAAGACAATCCGGTTCGAATCGGACTTCACAGCAACCTCCGATTCGGTCTTCACGCAGCCGGTGAGCGCTACGCCCGCCATTGCTGCAAAAAGGAAAAACTTTTTCATAATGAGATAAATGGGTTTTGGTGAATAAATAAATTGTTGTTAGTTGTTAAACGTATATTTCACTTATCGACGGAAAACCGTTCCGTCAGATGATAATATCGGAATTGACATCCTCCCAGTCGTCGACACCGGGTTCGAAGCCGCCCCCGCTGCCCGGTTCGTCGGGCGGCTCGGGTATCTCGATCTCGTCGTCGAGCAACAGCCACTGGTGTTCGACGGCATCCGGTTCGGAGAACTTCGGCGTGATGTCGAACTCGTGCGACAGGGCGCGCCCGTCGCGCGTGAGGAAATCGAACGACACTTCGAGTTTGTTGTCCGCGTCGGGCAGCCGGCCGAACATGCCGAACGTGGTATAGATGACGGCCGTGTCGTCCGTGCGCGACGGATCGTCGCTGCGCCGCATTTCGAAATAGAGCGTCACGGGATCGTCTTCGTTGACACCTCCGTCGTGCAGGCGTGCCGAACCGGCGATGCCCGTGAGCAGCGACACGGCGGACGACACCCACTGGATGCCCTTGACCCGGATTTGCAGGTAGTAGGACTTCACGATGCTCTGCCCCGTGAAGTAGTCGCCCGACGCCGTGCGCAACGTATCTATATAGTCGCGCAGAGGAACATTGACCCCTTCGCAGCGTGCCACGATGAGGTGGTCGGGGTCGTAGACGATGCGCTCGTCGCCGCGGCTGCCGCGGCTGGGCAGGTTGTTGAGCAGGTGCGAGGCGATCTCGTTCGTATAGGCCTCGGCTCCTGCATAGGTATACTCGTTGCGCAGGATGGACGACGTCGTACCGAAGTTATAGGCCAGCAGATTGTACCGTCCGGGCTTCACGGAGATATACCCCTCGTAATAGTTGCCGCGTTCGTCGCTGCCCCGGTCGCGCAGGTAGCGTTCGGCGACGACCCGGTCGGTTGTCGGATCACTGAGCGTCACACGCAGGACATCGGGACTTTCATACTCCGGACGCGCATGGTTCTCGTTGTAGAATCCCGTCGTGACATTCTTCAACTCCTCGTCGATATAGACCCGGACATAGTGCAGGTCGGTAAGCTCGACCAGCGGACGGCGCTCGCAGCCCGCAAAGAGCGTACAGAGCAGCAGCGGAAGCAGGAGGGAGACAAGACGTTTCATCGCAGACCTCCTTTCTTCTTATTGATGAGCAGCGGCAGGACAAGCGATACCTCGACCTTCGTGGGGCCGAAATAGTGCCACGTGCCCGACTTCGCCCGGTCGCGGATCAGCAGTTCGTAGTCGTCCGTCGGGTTGTAGTGGCGGTGCGGGATGCGCGCATAGCCCGCCGAGATCGAAAATTCGATGTTGAGCCGTTTGCTCAGGGGCATGGCGTAACCGTAGGTCAGACCCACGCTGAAGAACTCGCCCTGGTAGCAGCCCGTGCGGTCGAACTGCAGGTCGAACTTGCCGCCCATGCCGTACAGGCCGAGGAACTGGCCCATGAGAGCGTCGCGCTGCACGCGCCGCGCGCTCGCGGGACGGGTCTCCGGGATGAACCACCAGCGGAACTCCCCGCCGAAGGAGAGGAACTGGAGGCAGTATTTGTTGTTGTCGCTCAACCACCACGGGCAATGGTGCTCGTAGAGAAGCGAGAACTTCTCGTTGAAGGGCACCTCGACGGCAAAGTTGACCGCCGTGGCGGCATCGTAGAGCAGGTTGGTCTTCAGCGCGACGATCGTGCGCTTGCCGGGTTCGGGAAGCGGGACGGCCGTCAGGGTCTCGGGACGGAAGGGCGTCGTGAAGCGGGGCTGGGGGTCGATCAGATCGGGGTCCGGAGCCTGCCACACGCAGATCCACGTCGCCAGACGCAGTCGCGGCATGTGTCGCCGTATAATATATTTATAGGTATAGCCGCCGTCGAGCTGTTCGAGACGCCACTTCTTCGTGTCGTTGCCCACCGGGGCATGCAGGATGGCGAGGACCTTTTCGCGGTCGTGACGGTGGTAGTTGGCCTGCAGTTCGGCTTCGAGACCCGCCCAGTTCTCCTCCATCGGGCGCAGCAGGATATTCTTCGGATCGAGCGCCGAACTGTCGGGCATGTGGGCGAGGATGTAGCCCTTGGCCGCCTCGGCACGCCGCTGCGAGAGCCACACGTTGCGGCGGTAGGCGCCCTCGGGCGAGGCGTAGGCGTAGATCGTGATGCTGTCGATGCGCGGCGAGCGGGCCAGGTAGTCGCAGATGCGCTTCATCTGCCAGCCGTTGTCGAGGTAGTTTTCGTCCAGGTCGATGCGGTCGCGCCAGTAGTAGAGCGCGAACGACTCCTGAATCACCTGGTTTCCCCGGTCATCGACTGTCCGCAACGAATCCGCATAGGCGGGGGGGGGAATTTCACCCTCTCCGCAGCGGTTCTCCGCCTGAACAAATGTCGGAAGCATCGCACATGTCAGCGCGATGACTGCCCAATGCAGCACTCCGTATCTTTTCTTTTCAACTCTCATATACATACTACGCATACGCATAGAGACGTCTCACCTTAGCGGCTTTCCTCCCGGAAATCCGCCCTGGCGCCTGAAAATACAATATCTGTTTTTACGATATGATGCAACAAAATTAATCAAAAAAGATCGAAAAACCAAATTTTTTATAACAAAAAATCCCCCCCCCTCACAAAAAACGCCCCTACAGCGCACTGTAGGGGCGTTTTTTGAAAAGCTATACGAAAACGGCCGCAGGTGGTACCGCAGTCGGACAGATCAATACCGGTAATGATCGGCCTTGTACGGACCCTCGACCGGCACGCCGATGTAGTCGGCCTGCTTGCGGGTCAGGTGCGTCAGTTCGACGCCGAGATTGTCCAGATGCAGCCGCGCGACCTCCTCGTCGAGGTGCTTCGGCAGGCGGTAGACACCCACCTCGAGGGGCTCCTGCCACAGCTCCATCTGAGCCAGGCACTGGTTCGTAAAGGAGTTCGACATAACGAACGACGGATGGCCCGTGGCGCAGCCGAGGTTCACCAGTCGGCCCTCGGCCAGCACGAAGATCGCATGTCCGTCGGGGAAGGTGTACTTGTCGACCTGCGGCTTGATGTTCGTCTTCACGGCGTCGGACTTCTCGAGCCGCGCCATCTGGATTTCGTTGTCGAAGTGGCCGATGTTGCAGACGATGGCCTGGTCGCGCATCCGCTGCATGTGCTCGAGCGTAATGATGTCGCAGTTGCCCGTGCACGTCACGTAGATGTTGCCCTCGGCGAGCGCACTCTCGACGGTCTTGACCTCGAAGCCCTCCATGGCTGCCTGCAGGGCGCAGATCGGGTCGATCTCCGTGACGATGACCCGCGCGCCGTAGGAGCGCATCGAGCGTGCGCATCCCTTGCCGACGTCGCCGTAGCCGCAGACGACGACCACCTTGCCGGCGATCATCACGTCCGTAGCCCGCTTGATGCCGTCGGCCAGCGATTCGCGGCAGCCGTAGAGGTTGTCGAACTTCGACTTCGTGCACGAATCGTTGACGTTGATTGCCGGGACGAGCAGCTCACCCGCCGCCTGCATCTGGTAGAGGCGGTGTACGCCCGTCGTGGTCTCCTCGCTCACGCCGCGCCACTCGGCCACTGTGCGGTGCCACTTGTCACCGTCCTCGGCCAGTATCTGCCTGAGCGTCGAGAGAATCACCTCCTCCTCGTAGGACGAGGGTTCGTAGTCGAGCGTCGAGGCGTCGTTCTCGGCCTTGTAGCCCTTGTGGATCAGCAGCGTGGCATCACCGCCGTCGTCGACGATCAGCTGCGGGCCCTTGCCGCCCGGGAACGACATCGCCATGGCCGTGCACCACCAGTACTCGGGCAGCGTCTCGCCCTTCCACGCGAAGACCGGCACCCCGGCGGCGGCGATGGCCGCGGCGGCGTGGTCCTGCGTCGAGAAGATGTTGCACGAGCACCAGCGCACGTCGGCACCCAGCTCGACGAGCGTCTCGATGAGGACGGCCGTCTGGATGGTCATGTGCAGCGAGCCCATCACCCGCACCCCCTTGAGGGGCTTCTTCGGGCCGTACTTGCGGCGCACGGCCATCAGACCGGGCATCTCGTGCTCGGAAATTTCGATCTCCTTGCGTCCCCACTCGGCCAGCGACATGTCGGCGACCTTGTAGGGAAGTGTCAAATCCAGAAACATAGTTTTACTTCTATTTGAAATTCATTTTGAGATTCATGATCTGCTCCTTGTCGCGCGCGATCTGTTCGCGCAGTTCCTCCACCGTATCGAAGCGGCGTTCGTCGCGCACCTTGCGCAGCAGGACGACCCGCACCTCACGACCGTAGAGCGAGCCCTCGAAGCCGAAAAGATGGGTTTCGAGGTGGCGCGGCGCCCCGCCGACCGAAGGGTTGCTGCCGAGGTTTGACATGGCGCGGTAACGCACCCCGCCGACCTCAACCACCGAGGCATAGACGCCGTCGGCCGCTTCGAGCCCCTCGTCGACGGCCAGGTTGGCCGTCGGGAAGCCCAGCTCGCGCCCCAGGCGCCGCCCGTGCTCGACAACGCCCCGGATCACCGCCACGGGAGCCGCATCGTCAGGCGCAATGTCAGGCGCGCTATCCGCATGCATCTCCCCAGCCGCGGGGCTGGCGGCCGCAGCGGCATTTCCGGCCGCCGTTTCGCAGCCGTCCGCCG
Organism: uncultured Alistipes sp.; assembly: GCF_949296715.1. GTDB lineage: Bacteria > Bacteroidota > Bacteroidia > Bacteroidales > Rikenellaceae > Alistipes. The sequence continues at coordinate 34,718 of NZ_CASFQD010000038.1, forward strand.
CGGAAACTTCGGCTGCCGCGAAAACTTCGGCCTTCGCAGAAACCCCGTCCGCCGCGGACCTCCTGCTCGCCGCACCACGGCTCCCGGCATCGGGACATCCGGCGGCATCGAAACCGTCCCGCATGTCCTGCACACAACGGGATTCCTGCGCAGCGCTCCGTTCCATCAGATTTTCTCGGTGAGTTTGCGCACCAGCGTGAATTGCGAGAAGAACTCCTTGGCAAAGACGCGGATGACCGTATAGGAGGGGATGGCCAGCAGCATGCCGAGGATGCCGGCGAGCGACCCGGCGATGAGAATCACCAGAAAGACCTCCAGCGGGTGGGCCTTGACCCGCTCGGAGTAGAGCGTGGGCTGGACGACGAAGTCGTCGAGCCCCTTCAGAATCAGGAGCGACCCGGCGATGACGAAGGCCGTGTGGCCGACCGTCATACCCTCGATCGGGGTGATGATTCCCACAAAGACCGAGAAGATGCCGCCGATGAGCGGCCCGGCATAGGGCACGACATTCATCACGCCCATGACCAGCCCGATGAATGCGGCGTCGGCCGCCGTCATGCCGAAGGCCATCATCACCAGCGTGACGGCCACCATGAGCATCAGGCTCTCCGAGAGGATGCCCGTAAAGTAGCGCGACAGCAGCACCGTGACCGAATCGAGCGCGCGGGTGATGTTGTCGTGGTAACGCTCCGGGAAGACGGACGTGACCATCGTGTAGAACAGCCCGTCGTCCTTGAGGAAGAAGAAGGTGATGAACGAAATCGAGAAGAGGGCGATGACCGACGAGACCACGACGCCGACGACCGACGAGAAGAGCCGGTTGATCGAGTCCATGTCGACGACCTGACGGAAAAGGGAGGCCAGCTCGTCCGAGAGCGAGAAGCTGCTCTCGGAGAGGGCAAAGAGGGTCTGCAGGTCACGCTGCACACGGGCGATGGGTTCGCCGATGCTGTTGACGACCGATGCGAAGTCGACGGTCGAGAACTGGTTGATCTTGTTGAAGACCAGCGGCACGAAGAGCGAGCCGCAGAGCGCGAAGACGGCCCAGATGACCACGAGGGTCACCAGCGCCGCAAGCCAGCGCGGCACGCGCCATCCGCGCACATGCAGCGCCGCAAGGCGCTTGACCAGCGGACGCCCCATGACGGCCAGCACGGCCGAGACGAGGATGTAGACGACGATCGACGAGAAATACCACACCAGGAAGAGCACGGCCGCGGCAACGGCCGCGCCCGCGATGAACTTCAGGAAGGTCTGGGGTGTCGCTTTCATCGCCGCAGGATCAATTTTCCGCCGCTACCGGCTTGCGCAGGCGCGCGATGGGGGTCTGCGATCCGATGGTCGGGTCGCCGATCTCGACCAGCAGCTCGCTCTCCTTGGGGATGAGCACGTCGACCCGCGAGCCGAACTTGATGAAGCCGCAGACGCTGTTCTGCTCCACGGGCTCGCCCGGCTTCATGTAGGAGACGATGCGGCGGGCGATGAGCCCCGCGATCTGGCGGAAAAGCACCGGCTGCCCCGACGCCATGCGCACGACGGTCGTCGTGCGTTCGTTCTCCGTCGAGGACTTGGGATGCCACGCCACGAGGAAGCGCCCCGGATGGTATTTGAAGTACTCCACCTTGCCGCCCACGGGGACCCAGTTCATGTGGACGTTCGTGATGGACATGAAGATCGAAATCTGGAGCATCTCCTGCTTGAGGTACTCGTTCTCCATGACGACCTCCGTGACGACCACGCGGCCGTCGCACGGGGCGAAGACCAGGTCGGCATCGTGGATGCGCACGCGGCGCGGCTCGCGGAAGAAGGCCACGATGAAGAACCAGAAGAGCAGCAGGAATACCGTACCGCCCCACAGCAGCATGTTGGCGGCGTCGTTCAGGAGCAGGCGGTAGAAGCCCCACCAGATCAGCACGCAGACAACGCCCGAAATAAAGATGATCTTGTATCCTTCCTTATTGATTCTCATAACTCGACGGAGTTTGCGGTTTCAGATTCACATGACGGACCACAGGTAGACGACCACGAAGGGAGCCGAGAGCAGCATGGCGTCGAAGCGGTCCAGGATGCCTCCGTGGCCCGGGATGAGCGCGCCGGAATCCTTGACGCCGGCCGCACGCTTGAACATCGACTCCACCAGATCACCCAGCACACCCGTGACGGAAGCGACGAGCGCCAGCCCGGTCCAGATCCACCACGCCTCGCCCAGGCAGTGCGAAGCGACGTATCCCACGATGACGGCCCCGGCCACGCCGCCGAAGAACCCCTCCCAGGACTTCTTGGGCGAGAGGCGCTCGAAGAGGCGGTGCCGCCCGAAGGTCATGCCCACGAGGTAGGCGAAGACGTCGTTGGCCCAGATGATGAAGACGAAGAAGAGCATCGCCCACGGGTTCCATTCGTAGCGCCCCACGAAGGGGATGTAGCACATGAGCGTCAGCGGCAGGGCCACGTAGCAGACACCCAGCAGCGTCAGTCCGACATTCGCCGCGGGGTTCTCGCCCTTGCGGTAGAGCTCGCAGACGAGCATCAACGGCAGCAACAGCAGCAGGAAGGCCATGCATGCGGCCATCATCGGCCGCATGGTTCCCGTCACGTCGACACTTCCCGTGAGGAAGGCGAAGTTGACCAGGAAGAGCGCCACGCCGGCAACCAGACCGATCAGCCGCTGGGGACGGTCGCCCCGCGCCTCGGCCAGCGCGTAGAATTCGTGCATGCCGCCGACGAGCAGCACCAGCAGCAGTGCGCCGAAGCTCCACTGCGACCAGACGATGGCCCCGAGGACCACCGCCGCCAGTACGATTCCGCTCAACGTGCGGACCGCGAGATTCTTCATCTTGTCTGTCATTATCAGGCAATCAGGTTAGAGGGTTGTCGCTCTTACTTCTCCCCGGCCGAGGGTGCATCCTCCGCCCGGTCGGCCGCTCCGGAGCTCTTTCCGGACGTCGTCTCCGACGCAGCGGCCGGTGCGGCAGAGGCCGCATCACCCGCCGGGACATTATCCGGCCGGCGCTCCGCCTCGGCCGTCTTCGCAGCCTTCTCCGCCTCGCGGCGCTCGCGCTCGATATCCTTCCTGCGCTTGCCGAAGATGCGCTCGACATCCTCGGTGAAGACCACCTCGCGCTCGAGCAGCAGCTCGGCCAGCTGCTTCAGTCCGTCGGCATGCTCGCGCAGCACCTTCTCGGCCATGGCGTAGGCCTTGGCGATGAGCGCCTTGGCCTCGGCGTCGATCTGCTGCGCCGTCAGTTCCGAATAGGGTTTCGTGAAGGCCATGTCGCTCTGGCCCGTCGAGTCGTAGTACGAGAGCGTGCCGACGGCCTCGCTCATGCCGTAGTAGGCGACCATGGCGTAGGCCTGCTTCGTGACGCGCTCCAGGTCGTTGAGCGCCCCGGTCGACACCTGTCCGAAGGTCAGCTGCTCCGACACGCGCCCGCCGAGCGTGGCGGCCAGCTCGTCCATGATCTGCTCGCGCGTGGTGATCTGCCGCTCCTCGGGCAAGTACCAGGCGGCGCCCAGCGCCTTGCCGCGCGGGATGATCGTCACCTTGATGAGCGGATTGGCATTCTCGAGAATCCAGCTTACCGTGGCGTGGCCCGCCTCGTGGTAGGCGATCACGCGCTTCTCCTCGTCGGAGATGATCTTGTTCTTGCGCTCCAGACCGCCGACGATGCGGTCGATCGCCGCGAGGAAGTCCTCCTTCGAGATGAACTTCTTGTTGTGGCGGGCAGCGATGAGCGCCGCCTCGTTGCAGACGTTGGCGATGTCGGCGCCCGAGAAGCCGGGGGTCTGGCGCGCCAGGAACGTGCGGTCGAGCTCCGGATCGAGCTTCAGCGGCCGCAGGTGCACCTCGAAAATCTCCTCGCGCTCCTTGACGTCGGGCAGCCCCACCTCGATCTGCCGGTCGAAGCGGCCCGCACGCATGAGCGCCTTGTCGAGGATGTCGGCGCGGTTCGTCGCCGCCAGCACGATGACACCCGTATTGGTCTGGAAGCCGTCCATCTCCGTGAGGAGCTGGTTGAGCGTATTTTCGCGTTCGTCGTTGCCGGAGAAGCCCGCATTCTTGCCGCGCGCGCGGCCGATGGCGTCGATCTCGTCGATGAAGACGATGCACGGGGCCTTCTGCTTGGCCTGCTCGAAGAGGTCGCGCACGCGCGAGGCGCCCACGCCCACGAACATCTCCACGAAGTCCGAGCCCGAGATCGAGAGGAACGGCACGTTCGCCTCGCCCGCCACGGCCTTGGCCAGCAGCGTCTTGCCCGTACCCGGAGGGCCTACGAGCAGCGCGCCCTTCGGAATCTTGGCGCCCAGCTCGCGGTACTTGTCCGCCTTGCGGAGGAAGTCGACGATCTCCATGATCTCGACCTTGGCCTCCTCCAGACCGGCCACATCCTTGAAGGTCACGCGCTTGGAATTGTCCTTGTCGAAGACCTGCGCCTTGGCCTTGCCCACGTTCATGATGCCGCCGCCCGCACCGCCTCCGGCGCCGCGCGACATCGAGCGCATGATGAAGAACCACACGCCGATGATGAGCACCCACGGCAGCAGGTTGACCAGAATATTGGTCCAGTCGCTGGTCTTGTTCTCGTAGACGACCGGGACCTGGCGGCCCGACACCTGCTCGGCGGCCTTCAGGTCCTCGCGGAACGAATCCACCGAACCGATATTGAAGACCAGCTGCACGCCCTTTTCGGGCATGCGGCGGAAGCGCTTGTCATTCGCGTCGGTACGGTATTTCTTCACGGCCTCCTTCTTGAGGTAGACCTGCGCCTGGTCGCGGTTGACGACCTCGATCTTCTCCACCTCGCCGGCCTCGACCATCTGCCCGACGGTCATCCAGTCGCTCTGCAGGGGCGTGTCGTCCGACTGCCCGAAGAGCGCCCAGCCGATAATCAGGGCGCCGAGCACGCCGTAGACCCACATGAACGAGGGCCGCGGCATATTCACTTTGGGTTTGCTGTTATTTCCTTTCGTCATCATGTTCTTCTCCTATTCTTCGTATTCGTAACGCTGCATGGGGGCGTCGGCCCACAGCTCCTCCAGGCGGTAGAAGCTGCGCAGTTCGGTCTGGAAGATGTGCACCACGACATCCACATAGTCCATGGCGATCCACAGGGCGTTCTGCTGCCCCTCGATGCGCCAGACCTTCTCGCCGAGCACCTCGAGCACCTTCTCCTCGATGCCCGCGGCGATGGCGGCCACCTGCGTCGTGGAGTCCGCATTGCAGACCACGAACTTCGAACAGATGGCGCCGTCGAATCCCGAGAGGTCCAACGATACGATGTTCTTTCCCTTCTTATCTTCAATCGCGCTGACGATCGTTTCGATCAGTTTGTCCATAAAATTCCTTTCAATACGTGTCTATAACCTTGCAAAGGTACGAAATAGAATTAAGATTTGAAAATTACACGTCAAGAAATAGCACCAAATAGCACCCGCAGCGCCGAATCTGCAAAAAAAGCGGCGTCCCGGAGTACGAGGCGCCGCATGTCGGAAGAGCCTGCCGGCCGCGGTCAGACGCCCGCCGGCGCGGCATGCGCCATGATCGTATCGGTGAGGGCCTTGATGATCGACCCCTTGACGTAGGTGCGGCGCACGGCCACGGCGATCTTGCGCGACGTGGCACCCTTGGCCAGGGTCTTGAGCCGGTCGCGCCGGTCGGCGGGGATGTACTCGATGGCCATCTCGGGAATGATCGTCAGGCACGCCGTGCAGTCGACGATGCGCATGAGCGTGTCGAGCGACCCCGACTCGAAGGAGAAGTGCGACGGCATCTCGCGCTTGGCCTGGCACAACTCGATGATCTGGTCGCGCATGCAGTTGCCGGCGCTCAAAATCACGAGGTCCTTCAGGTCGATGTCCTCGATGCGGATGTTCTGCCGCTCGTAGAGCGGGTTCTCGGGCGAGACATAGGCGTAGAAGCGGTCGTTGAAGAGCTCCTGCTCCTGGATGCCCTCGCCGCACGTGCCGCTGGCCACGAGCGCCGCGTCGATGCGGTCGCGCTTGAGTGCCGAGACGATGTCGGAGGTGATCATCTCCGAAATCTCCAGCTCGACCTTCGGGTAGTCGCGCACGAAGGCCGGGATGAACTTGTGCAGCAGGTAGGGGGCGATTGTCGGGATGACCCCGAGGCGCAGCTTGCCGGCCGTCTCGCCCTTGAGTTCGGTCACCGCCTCGCGGATGCAGTTGTAGGCCTTGAGCGTCTCGCGGGCGCGGTCGAGCACCACGACGCCCGCCTCGGTCGGAATCACGGGTTTCTTCGAGCGGTCGAGCAGCACCACGCCCAGTTCCTCCTCGAGGGCCTTGACCTGCATGCTCAACGAGGGTTGCGTCACGAAGCAGTGTTCGGCCGCCAGCGAAAAACTGCCGCAGTTGGCCACGGCCAACAGGTATTCGAGCTGGATGATTGTCATAAAAGGTAACTATTTCGGCAGACGAAAATATAAAAAATACCGATAATCGACAACTTTTTCCGCAACCGTGGCGGGATTTTCGCATGTGTTTGTGCGATTTGTACTATATTTGCCGATTATCGGAACATATTTGCATTGTACAACACAACCACACCGCATACCATGAAAAAAATCATCCTCACCGGCGACCGCCCCACGGGACGCCTCCACCTGGGCCACTACGTGGGCTCGCTGCGCCGCCGCGTCGAGTTGCAGAACTCGGGCCAGTACGACAAGATATTCATCATGATTGCCGACGCACAGGCCCTTACGGACAATGCCGACAACCCCGAAAAGGTGCGCCAGAACATCATCGAGGTGGCCCTCGACTACCTCTCGGCCGGGCTCGACCCCGCGCGTTCGACGCTCTTCATCCAGTCGCAGGTGCCGGAGTTGTGCGAGCTGGCCTTCTACTACATGAACCTCGTGACCGTGCAGCGCCTGCAGCGCAACCCGACGGTCAAGGCCGAGATTCAGCTCCGCGGCTTCTCCGAGAGCGCGGCCGAGGGCGACACGACGCAGCGCCAGGGCATCCCCGTGGGCTTCTTCACCTACCCCATCAGCCAGGCGTCGGACATCACGGCCTTCAAGGCCACGACCGTCCCGGCGGGCGAGGACCAGGAGCCGATGATCGAGCAGACGCGCGAGATCGTCCACAAGTTCAACGCCGTCTACGGGCCGACGCTCGTCGAGCCGCAGATCCTGCTGCCCGAGAACGCCGTCTGCCTGCGTCTGCCGGGTACGGACGGCAAGGCCAAGATGTCGAAGTCGCTGGGCAACTGCATCTACCTCTCGGACACGGCCGACGAGGTCAAGAAGAAGGTCATGGGCATGTACACCGACCCGGACCACCTGCGCGTCGAGGACCCGGGCAAGGTCGAGGGCAACACGGTCTTCACCTACCTGGACGCCTTCTGCACGCCGGAGCACCTGGCCAAATACGCACCCGACTACGCCACGCTCGACGACCTGAAGACCCACTACCGCCGCGGCGGCCTGGGCGACGTGAAGGTCAAGCGGCTGCTCATCGCCGTGCTGAACGAGGTGCTCGACCCGATCCGCGAACGCCGCCATTACTACGAGGCGCGCATCGAGGAGGTCTACAAGGTGCTCGAGGAGGGCTCGGCCGTGGCCCGCGCCGCAGCGGCCGAGACGCTCGCCGAAGTACGCAACGCCATGCGCATCAACTACTTCGAGGACAAGGAGCTGATCGCCGAGCAGGCACGCCACTACGCCGCCCGCCAGTAACCGACAATCCGCAGCGACGATGAGATTTCCGCGTGCCGACCGGCTCTACGCCCTGTTCCTGCGCCTGACGCGGCGCCTGTCGAACAGCCAGATGATGATGCTTCTGGCCGTCGTGGTCGGCGTGCTCGCGGGGCTGGGCACCTACTTCTTCGAAATCCTGCTCTACGCCATCAAGAACGGACTGACGCGCTGGTTCCCTGTGGACAGCGCCCACTTCCTCTACCTGATCTACCCCGTCGTGGGCATCATCCTCGCGTCGCTCTTCGTCCGCTACATCGTCCGCGACAACATCTCCGAAGGGGTGACGCGCGTGCTCTACGCCATGTCGAGCCGCAACTCGCGCATCGCCCCCCACAACTGCTGGACCTCGGTCGTCGGCGGCGCCACGACCATCGGATTCGGCGGTTCGGTGGGTCCCGAGGCCCCGATCGTGCTGACGGGCGCCGCCATCGGCTCGAACATCGGCCGGCTCGCCCGCCTCAACTACAAGCACACGACGCTGATGCTCTGCTGCGGCGCCGGCGCGGCCCTCGCCGCGATCTTCAAGGCCCCGATCACAGGCGTGGTCTTCGTGCTGGAGATTCTCATGCTCGACATCACGGCCGGGTCGGTCATCCCGCTGCTGATCTCCTCGATCACCGCCACGACGATGGCCTTCATGCTGCGGGGCTTCGACCCGATCATCGCCGTGACGCTCGCCCCCGAGGACGCCTTCGAACTGTGGCAGATTCCGCTCTTCATCCTGCTGGGCGTCTGCTGCGGACTGATGGCCTGGTACTTCACCTCGATGAACACGCGCGTCATCAACTTCTTCGGACGCTTCGACAGGCCCTACAAGAAGTGGATCGTCGGCGGCACCGTGCTGGGCATCCTGATCTTCATCTTCCCGCCCCTCTACGGCGAGGGATACGAGGGCTTCACGTCGCTCATGCACGGCAACACGCAGCAACTCTTCGACAGTTCGCTCTTCTACCGCTTCCGCGACATCGACTGGGTGGTGATCCTCTTCGTCATCGCCACGATGTTCTTCAAGGTCATCGCCATGGCTTCGACCAACGCCGCGGGCGGCGTGGGCGGTACGTTCGCGCCGTCGCTCTTCGTCGGCGCCTTTACGGGCGCGACGCTGGCGCTCGTCTGCAACGCCCTCTTCCACTGGAACGTCCCCGTCGCGTCGTTCACGCTCGTGGGCATGGCGGGCGTCATGGCCGGGGTGATGAACGCACCGCTGACGTCGATCTTCCTGATCGCCGAACTCTCGAGCGGCTACGGGCTCTTCATCCCGCTGATGATCACCGCCTGCATCTCCTTCGCCGTGAACTACTACCTCGACCCCGACTCGATCTACACCAAAAAACTGCGCGAGAAGGGCGAGCTGCTGACCCACGACAAGGACCAGTCGGTCTTCGTCTTCCTGAAGCTCGAGGAGCTCATGGAGACCGACTTCCTGCGCATCCGCGAGAACTTCACGCTGGGCGACATCATCCACATCATCTCGACGGCGCGCCGCAACATCTTCCCCGTGATCGACAACTTCGGCCGGCTGATCGGCATCGTGCAGCTGGACGACCTGCGCAAGGACATGTTCAAGCGCGAGAAGTACGGACAGCCGATCTCGGACTACATGATCCAGCCGCCCGACCGCATCCTCGAGCACGAGTCGATCCAGAGCATCCTCCCGAAGTTCGAGGACAGCCACACGTGGATGCTGCCCGTCGTCGACAAGCAGAACCATTACCTGGGCTTCATCTCCAAGTCGCGCATCCTGAACGCCTACCGCGAGCAGCTGGTGCGCATCCAGCAGTAACCGCCGGCCGGATGCCGCGGGGAGGGGCGGAGCGGCAGCCGCCGCGCAACGCCCGCCCGCGAAGGACCGGCCCGAACCCTGTTCCAACCCGCAAAACCCGAACGCCATGAATGCTTCAGACCCGACCCGACACGACCTGCCCGACTGGTGCGACGAACTCGACTGCGCCGTCACGCGCTGCGACACCGAAGGCACGGTTCTCTACCAGAATGCCCGCTCGATCGCCGTGAACGGCGACGTAAGGGGCCGTTCGCTCCTCCCCTGCCACAACGGCCGCTCGCGGGAGATCATCCGCCGCCTGATCGAGACGGGCGGACGCAACGTCTACACGATCGAGAAGTGCGGCGTGCGCAAGCTCATCTACCAGACCGCATGGCGCGAGGAGGGCGTTGTGCGCGGCCTTGTCGAGTTCTCGATGGAGCTTCCCGACGCCATGCCCCACTACGTGCGGAGCTGATTTTTTGTCGCGTTTACTTGTAATTTTGTAAAGTTTATTTTACATTTGCAGCAGCAGACGGGAGCAGTGCGCACCTCCGGCAGTCTGCATGAACCGACAAAACACCATTCGCCATGAACAAAAACCTGCTGCTGCCCCACGCCTTCAAGAAGATCGGGTGGGTGCTGTTTCTGCCGACCCTGCTGCTCGGCCTGCTGATGGCCGTCGACGGCTTCAACGGCTTCAACGGCTTCCCTTCGTTTCTGCGGACCGGCCCCTACTCGGAGAGCGCCGCGCGCATCTGGAACAACATCGTCCTCGTGGGCATCCTCCTCGGGGTGCTCTTCATCTGCTGCTCGCGCGAGCGCGTGGAGGACGAGCTCATCGGCCGCATCCGCCTCAACGCGCTGCTCGCGGCACTCTACCTGACGACCGGCATCGCCGTTGTCAGCGCCCTGCTGCTCTACGACGTGGCCTACCTCTACTTCATGATCTTCAACCTGGCGCTGCTGCCCGTGCTCTTTCTGCTGATCGAGCGGGTCATGCTGTGGCGGTTGAGAAAGGAGGTCCCGCATGAAGAATAGCCTCCGTGTCGCCCGCGCCGAGGTGCGCATGACACAGCAGCAGCTGGCCGACGCCGTCGGGGTGAGCCGCCAGACGATCAACGCCATCGAGAGCGGGAAGTTCGTCCCCTCGACGGTGCTGGCGCTGAAGATCGCCCGCTGCTTCGGCAAGGCCGTCGAGGCCATTTTCCAGCTCGAGGAGGGCGAATAGGCCGCCCGGCCCGGCAACGGGGCGAGCCCTCTGCCCGGGCGCCGCACCGCCGCATCCGAAGGCCGCGGCACAGGACCATCCGCATGCCGGGCTGTAAAATCAAGCGTCCCCGCCGCAAATGTCGCGACGGGGACGCTCTCCATTATATATAGGTTTATTGGGGGCTGATTCGGGCAGAGCCGCCTGGAAGGCGTTACTCCACGAGCCACTCCGTGCCCTTCGGGCAGGAGCGGAAGATTGTCGTGCGGTCGGCATACGATGCCGCTTCATCCGCCGTCAAGGCATGGCAGTAGGCCGACGTCGAGGCGAAGGATGCGCCGTTGCGCACAAGGCCGTACTCGCGCCATCCGGCCGTGGCCGTTGCGGCCGAGGGGTTGGGAACCGGGCTGGAGTACCACCCCTGCGACGAGAGGTGGTCGCCGACGGTGCAGTCGACGAAGACGACGTTGTCGTAGTAGTCGGCGCTGCCGCTCGACCGGGCGAAGTAGACCGCGCTGCCGTTGCTGCCGTCGGCCTCGGTCAGGTCGCAGCCGAGGAAGACGAAGCCCTTGGCCGTGCGCTCCAGACAGCGGGCCTGCACGAGGTAGCCGCCGTTCACCGAGCGGATTTCGCACGCCTCGAAGAGCACCGTGGCGGGCGATCCCCAGATGAAATCGACGTCACCGGCCACCAGGCAGTCGTAGAACCAGCCGTATCCCTTCAGGTTGAGCGTATCCTGCGCCCCGAGGATGTCGCAGCCGACGAAGACCAGGCGGCCCGTGCCGTTGTTGTCGTTGTTGTAGAGCGCCTCGGCCTGGCTGCCCGAGCCGTGCGTATTCTCAAGCGTGAGGTTCTCGAAGCGCAGCATGTCGCAGTTCTCGACGAGCATCACGGCCCGGCCGCCCGACGCCCCGATCTCGGCGCCCAATGCAGGACGCGTCGAGGTGCCGCCGCCCACGCCCGAAGCGTAGAGCTCGCAGTTGTCGTAGCGGATGACGGTCCCCTCGCGGCTCTCGCCGCGCAGCGTCACGTTGTTGTTGTTGCGCAGGTAGAGCTGCTCCTCGTAGATGCCGTTGCGGATGTCGATCACGACGGCCTGGTCGCGGCCGCATTCGTAGGCATAGTCCAGCGCCGCCTGCACGGTGCGGAAGTCGCAGCCGCTTTCGCCCACCGTCACGGCCGAGCGCGACGCGGGGGCCGACTTGGTCGTGAAGTTCCACTCGCCGGCGGCCACCCCTTCGAAGCCTTTGGCCACGATGGCGTCGGCGTCGATCACGACCGTATAGGTCGCGTCGTACTCCAGCACGCCGTAATGGGGCTTGATCGTAACGCGGTTGCCCTCGATGCGCACGGGGTCATAATGGACGATGCGGTAGCGGCCCAGCGCCGGGGTGCCGATGGCATCCATCGCCGTCGTGAAGAGCGACGTCTTGACCAGCTGCGGCACGCCGTCCGCCACGGCTGCCACATCGGCCATGTCGATGCGGTCGACCTCCGCGCCATCGGCTCCGAAGATGCGGATCAGACCCGAGGTACCAAGCGAGGGCGTCGCTGTCCTGAACTCCAGCGTAAGATAGGTGTCGCGATAAGCGCCCGTGCCGGCGGGCGCAGCCGTATAGATTTCATTCTCGACGACGGGAGGCTCCGCGGGGAGCTCGACCTCGTTGTCATCCTCGTTGTCGTCCCCGCCCCCTCCGGGCGTTACGGGGTCGTCGCCTCCGCCACAGGCGAGACACAGCGCCGCAACCATCAGCAACGGCCATTTCCAAAGGTTCTCGATTTTCATATCGGTCAGCATGTGTTGGTTTTCTCGACGCAAAATTACGCACACCACGCCGCCCGGACATGGAAAAAACGTCAAAAGTCGGGGATTATCCGCCAAAACGGCCCCGCGGGAACAAGCGCACACAAAAAATCCGGACCGGCAGACTGCTGCCGGTCCGGAGATATCAGTCCCCCCGGGAGCGGATCAGAGCTTGATATCGTAAATCTGGATCACGCCCGCCAGTTTCCCGGCGTCGTCCGTTACGAGCAGCGAGGTGACCTTGTTGCGGGTCATCATCTTCTCGGCCTCGATCAGCTTGGCGCTTGCGGCGATGCTCTTCGGGTGCGGCGTGGCGATGTCGGCAGCCTTGATGTTGAAGAACTCCGCCCGGCGGCGCTCCATCGCGCGGCGCACGTCACCGTCCGTCACGATGCCTTCGATGCGGTCGCCCTCGCAGATGATGATAAGCCCCAGCCCGCCCTTCGAGATGGCGTGGATCATATCCGTGGCCGAGCAGTCGGGCGCCACGACGGGCAGGTCGTGCGAGCGCATGACGTTGCCCACGGTCATCAGCAGGCGGCGGCCCAGACTGCCGCCCGGATGCAGGCGCGCGAAGTCGACGCTCGTGAAGCCGCGCAGCTGCATGAGCGACACGGCCAGCGCATCGCCCATGGCGATTTGCGCCGTGGTCGACGAGGTGGGTGCCAGATGCAGGATGCAGGCCTCCTCGCGCACCGCCACGTCGAGGTGCACGTCCGAGTTCTTGGCCAGCGCCGAATCGGCATGTCCCGTCATCGAGATGAGCCGGTTGCCGTTCGAATGGATGAAGGGGACGATCTTCAGGATTTCGTCCGTTTCGCCCGAATAGGAGAGCGCCAGGACGACATCCTCCTTCGAGATCATGCCCAGGTCGCCGTGGAAGGCCTCGCCCGGGTGGAGGAAGAAGCTCGGAGTACCCGTCGAGGCGAGCGTCGCGGCGATCTTGCGGCCCACGAGGCCCGACTTGCCCATGCCCGTGACGATGCACTTCCCGCGGCAGGCGAGAATCAGCTCCACGGCGGCGACGAAGCTGTCGCCGAGCGTCTCTTCGAGGTGTTTGAGCGCCAGCATCTCGGTGTGCATGGCCTTGCGGGCCACGGCGAGAATCTGCGCCTTGTTCGTATCGGTCATGATATGAGGGTTTTGATGAGGTTCTCCAGATCGTCGAGCCGCAGCATGTTCGGGCCGTCGCTCAACGCGCGGTCCGGATCGGGGTGCACTTCGAAGAAGAAAGCGTTGGCCCCGAAGGCCCGTGCGGCGAGCGCCATCGCGGGGACGAACTCGCGGTTGCCGCCCGTCTTGCCGCCCGCGGCGCCGGGACGCTGCACCGAGTGCGTGCAGTCCATCACGACCGTCTGCGCGATGCGCAGCATGTCGGGGATGTTGCGGAAATCGACCACGAGGTTGTTGTAGCCGTAGATGTTGCCCCGCTCGGTGAGCCACACCTCCGCGGCACCGGCCTCGCGCGCCTTCTCGTAAGGGTACTGCATGTCGGCCCCCGAGAGGAACTGCGCCTTCTTGATGTTGACCGTGCGGCCGGTCTTCGCCGCGGCGACGAGCAGGTCGGTCTGCCGACAGAGGAAGGCCGGAATCTGGATGACGTCGACCACCTCGCCCACGGGCGCGGCCTGCCACGACTCGTGGATGTCGGTCAGCAGCCGCAGGCCCCACTTCGCCTTCACGTCGGCGAGCATCTGCAACCCCCGCTCGAGGCCGGGGCCGCGGAACGAGGCGATCGACGTGCGGTTGGCCTTGTCGAACGAGGCCTTGAAGATGATCTGCGTGCCGAGCGTGCGGTTGATCGCAACGAGGCGTTCGGCCACGGCGTCGAGCAGCTCGGCCGACTCGATGACACAGGGTCCGGCAATGAATTTCATGGTCGTCATAGGTTGTATTCGGGATGTTGTTCGAGGAACTTCTCGGCACGCACCAGGTCCTCGGGCGTGTCGATGCCGACGGTCTCGACGTCGGTCACGCCCACGCCGATGCGGTAGCCGTTCTCGAACCAGCGCAGCTGCTCGAGCGACTCGGCCAGCTCGAGCGGCGACTGCGGCAGCGCGGTCACGGCGCGCAGCACCTCGCGGCGGAAGGCGTAGAGTCCGATGTGCTTGTAGAAGGTATGGCGCGCGAGCCACTCCTCGCGGGGCACGCCCCGCAGGTAGGGGATGACCGAGCGCGAGAAGTAGAGCGCCCGCGATGCGGCATCGAGCACCACCTTCGGCGAGTTGGGATTCTCGAGCGCCGCGAGCCCGTCCGCCGCGGCGAAGGGCTTGACGAGCGTGGCGATGTCGGTCGCCGGGTCGTCGAAGCAGCGCTTCACCGTCTCGATCTGCGAGGCGCAGATGAAGGGTTCGTCGCCCTGCACGTTGACCACGACGTCGTAGTCGCGCCCCTGCCGGCAGTAGGCCTCCCAGCAGCGGTCCGTGCCGCTGCGGTGCGCCGGCGAGGTCATCTCGGCCCTGCCGCCGAAGGCCAGCACGGCGTCGCGGATGCGCTCGTCGTCCGTCGCGACGACGGCATCGTCCAGCACGTCCGCCACCTGCCTGTAGACCCGTTCGATGACGGTCCTGCCGCCTAGCCGCGCCAGCGGCTTGCCCGGGAAGCGCGTCGAGGCGTAACGCGCCGGAATGATCGCTATGAATTTCATCGGTTTCTCCTTTTTGCGGCCCGGAGCGTTACTCCAGCGCCAGTTTCAGCACCTCGTCGTTCGTGCGCACGTAGTGGAACGTCAGCCCCTCGATGTACTCGGGCTTGATCTCGGCGATGTCCTTGCGGTTCTCCTCCGAGAGGATCAGCTCCGTGATGCCGGCGCGCTTCGCCGCGAGAATCTTCTCCTTGACCCCGCCCACGGGCATGACGCGGCCGCGCAGCGTCGTCTCGCCCGTCATGGCGATGCGCTCTTTGACCTTGCGTCCCGTGTAGGTCGAGACAATCGACGTGACCATCGTGATGCCCGCCGACGGGCCGTCCTTCGGGATGGCACCCTCGGGCACGTGGATGTTGATGTCGTTCGTCTCGAAGAGCTTGGGGTCGATCCCCAGCTCGCGGTAGTGGGCCATGACCCACTCGTGGGCAATCGTCGCCGACTCCTTCATCACGTCGCCCAGGTTGCCCGTCAGGCTCACCTTGCCCTTGCCGGGCGTCAGGCACGACTCGATGTAGAGGATGTCGCCGCCGACCTCGGTCCAGGCCAGTCCCGTGACGACGCCCGTCATGCCGCCCACCTCGTACTCCTCCTTGAGGAACTTCGGCATGCCGAGGATCTTCTCCAGATCGGCGGGGAGAATCTCCGGCGTGAAGGCCTCGTCGAAGGCGATCTGACGCGCCCGGGCCCGGGCGATCTTCGCCAGGTGCTTGTCCAGCGAGCGGACACCCGCCTCGCGCGTGTAGCCGGAGATGATCTGCTCGACGACCTCCGGCGTGAGGGTCAGTTCGTGTTCCCTGATGCCGTGGGCCTCGCGCTGCTTGGGCAGCAGGTGGTCCAGGGCGATGCGTATCTTCTCCTCGAGCAGGTAGCCCGGGATGTTGATCATCTCCATGCGGTCGCGCAGCGCCGGGGCGATGTTCGCCACGTTGTTGGCCGTGGCGATGAAGAGCACCTTCGACAGGTCGTACTCCATGTCGATGTAGTTGTCGTGGAAGGTGGTGTTCTGCTCCGGGTCGAGCACCTCGAGCAGGGCGCTCGACGGGTCGCCGTGGTTCGAGACGGTCACCTTGTCGACCTCGTCGAGGATGATGACCGGGTTCGACGAGCCGCAGCGCTTGATCGTCTGGATGATGCGGCCCGGCATGGCGCCGATGTAGGTGCGGCGGTGTCCGCGGATCTCCGACTCGTCGTGCAGACCGCCCAGCGAGATGCGGCCGAACTTGCGGCCCAGCGCCGCGGCCACGGACTTGCCCAGCGAGGTCTTGCCCACGCCCGGAGGGCCGTAGAGGCAGAGGATCGGAGATTTCAGGTCGCCCTTGAGCTTGATGACGGCCAGGTGCTCCAGAATGCGGTCCTTGACCTCGTCGAGCCCGAAGTGGTCGCGGTCGAGCTGCTCGCGGGCGCAGCGCAGGTCGAGGTTGTCCTTCGTCACGTCGTTCCACGGCAGCTCGAGCAGCAGCTGCAGGTAGGTCATCTGCACCGAATATTCGGCCACGGCGGGGTTCAGCCGCTCGACCTTCTGCAACTCCTTCTCGAAGGTTTCGCCCACCTCCTTGGGCCAGTTCTTCTTTTTGGCCTGCTCGCGCATGCGCTCGATGTCGGCATCGACGCCGTCGCCCAGCTCGTCCTGGATCGTGCGCATCTGCTGCTGGAGGTAGTAGTCGCGCTGCTGCTTGTCGATCTCCTGCTTGACGCGCTCCTGAATCTGATTCTTGAGCTCGGCCAGCTGCTGCTCGCGGATCAGTATCTCGAGCAGCTTGCGCGCCCGGGCCAGCAGCCCCGGCGCCTCGAGCAGCGACTGACGGTCCTCGTCCGAGAGCTCCATGTTCGAGCAGATGAAGTTGATGATGCCCCGCTTCGAGTCGATGTTCTTGATGGCGAAGGCCGCCTCCTTGGGCATCGACGGCGAGACGTTGATGATGCCGAGCGCCACGTCGCGGATCGAATCCACGAGGGCCTCGAACTCGATGCTCTTCATGTCGGGCGAGGTGTCGCGCAGCGCCGTGACGCGGGCCTTGAAGTAGGGCTCCACGGAGACGTACTCGCGGATTTCGATCTTCTCCAGACCGTTGAGTATCACCGTCAGGTTGCCGTTCGGCATTTCGAGTATCTTGATGATGCGCGCCGCGGTGCCGACCTTGTACATGTCGTCCGGCGCGGGGTCCTCGACCTCGCTTTCGCGCTGCAGCACGGCGCCCAGGATGCCGCCTTCGGCGTTCACGGCCCGCACGAGCGAAATGCTCTTGTCGCGGCCCACCGTGATGGGCGTGATGGCGCCCGGGAAGAGCACCGACGAGCGCAGCGTGAGGATGGGTATGATTTCGGGGACTTCGACCTCCTCCACGGGTTCGTCCCCGCCCGTTACGATGGGGATGACGCGGTGTTTGCCGTCGAGCAGCTCGGGGACAAGGTTCATGTCGTCGACCTCGACGGTTTCGATCTTATCTTTCTCGTTCATATTCCTTGCTAATACGATATATAATGTCGCAAAGGTAACGATTTTTCACGGATTTTATTTTAACTTTGACAGAATGTTGATAACTTTGCATCCCTGAATTTCCTAAGCAAAACACTACGTCCTATGCAAATCGCAGACAAATACGCGCCGCAACAGATCGAGGCGAAATGGTACGACTACTGGGTCTCGCACCGGCTTTTCCACTCGGAACCCGATGAAAGAGAGCCTTATACGATCGTTATTCCGCCCCCCAACGTCACCGGCATCCTGCACATGGGACACATGCTCAACAACACGCTGCAGGACGTGCTGATCCGCCGCGCCCGCATGTCGGGCAAGAACGCCTGCTGGGTCCCCGGCATGGACCACGCCTCGATCGCCACGGAGGCCAAGGTCGTGGCGATGCTCCGCGAAAAGGGCATCGAGAAGTCGTCGCTCTCGCGCGAGGAGTTCCTCCGCTACGCCTGGGAGTGGAAGGAGAAGTACGGCGGCGTGATCCTCAAGCAGCTGCGCAAGCTGGGCGCCTCGTGCGACTGGGAGCGCACCTGCTTCACGATGGACGACGCCCGCACCGAAGGGGTCATCCAGGTCTTCTGCGACCTCTACGAGAAGGGGCGCATCTACCGCGGCGTGCGCATGGTCAACTGGGACCCCGCGGCACAGACCGCCCTCTCGGACGAGGAGGTCGTCTTCAAGGAGTCGCACGGCAAGCTCTACTACCTGCGCTACCTGGTCGAGGGCTCCGACCGCGCGATCATCGTCGCCACGACGCGTCCCGAGACCATTCTGGGCGATACGGCGCTCTGCGTCAACCCCGAGGACGAGCGCTACCAGTGGCTGCCCGCCGACGCCCGCGTCATCGTGCCGCTCGTCGGCCGCTCGATCCCGGTGATCCGCGACACCTATGTCGACATCGAGTTCGGTACGGGCGCCCTGAAGGTGACGCCGGCCCACGACGTGAACGACTACATGCTCGGCGAGAAATACGGGCTCGAGACGATCGACATCTTCAACGACGACGGCACGATCAACGACAAGGTCGGCATGTACGTCGGCGAGGACCGCTTCGACGTGCGCCGCAAGATCGAGGGCGACCTGGCCGCCGCCGGGCTGCTCGAGAAGACCGAGGAGTACACGAACAACGTCGGCTACTCGGAGCGCACGGGCGTGGCCATCGAGCCGAAGCTCTCGATGCAGTGGTTCCTCTCGATGAAGGAACTGGCCGAACCCGCCACGAAGGCCGTCATGGAGGAGGCGATCCGCTTCGTGCCGGAGAAGTACCGCAACATCTACCGCTACTGGATGGAGAACATCAAGGACTGGTGCATCTCGCGCCAGCTCTGGTGGGGGCAGCGCATCCCGGCCTACTACCTGCCCAAGGGCGGTTTCGTCGTGGCCCCGACGGCCGAGGAGGCGCTCGCGAAGGCCCGCGCCAGGAGCGGCGACGCCTCGCTGCAGCTCTCGGACCTGCGGCAGGACGAGGACGTGCTCGACACGTGGTTCTCGTCGTGGCTCTGGCCCATCTCGGTCTTCGACGGCATCCGCCATCCGCACAACCCCGAAATCGAATACTACTACCCGACCAACGACCTGGTGACGGCTCCCGACATCATCTTCTTCTGGGTCGCCCGCATGATCATGGCCGGATACGAATACCGCGGCGAAAAGCCCTTCTCGAACGTCTACTTCACGGGCATCGTGCGCGACAAGATCGGCCGCAAGATGTCCAAGCAGCTGGGCAACTCGCCCGACCCGCTGGAGCTGATCGCCCAGTACGGCGCCGACGGCATGCGCATGGCGATGCTCATCTCCTCGTCGGCCGGCAACGACGTGATGTTCGACGAGGCGCTCTGCGAGCAGGGGCGCAACTTCTGCAACAAGATATGGAATGCCTACCGCCTCGTCAACGGCTGGAGCGTCGACGCAAACCGCAGCCAGGGCGAGACCGAGCGTTCGGCCGTCGAATGGTTCGAGCAGGCGCTCGCCCGCTCGCTGCGCCAGATCGACGAGGAGTTCCGCTCGTACCGCATCTCGGAGGCCTTCAAGGAGGCCTACCGCCTCTTCTGGGACGACTTCAGCGGCCAGTACCTCGAGATGGTCAAGCCCGCCTACGGCGAGCCGGCCGATGCGGCGACGATGGCCTCCACGCGCGCCTTCTTCGACGCGCTGATGCGGCTGCTGCACCCCTTCATGCCCTTCGTCACGGAGGAAATCTGGCAGGCGCTCGCACCCCGCGGCGAGGGCGAGTCGATCTGCGTGGCCCCGATGCCGCAGCCCGCGGAGGAGAAGCCCGGCGTGCTGGCGCGCTTCGAACTGGCGCGCGAGGTCATCACGGCGGTGCGCAGCGTCCGCAACCAGAAGAACCTCCCGCAGAAGGAGACGCTCGTCCTCGAAGTGATCCGCGACGAGAACTACCCCGAGGAGTACGCCCCGCTGATGCGCAAGATGGCCAACCTCTCGTCGATCGACTTCATCACGGAGAAGGACCCCGCGGCCGCGGCCTTCCTCGTCAAGACGACGCAGTACTTCGTGCCGATGGCCGGCAAGATCGACACCGAGGCCGAGATCAAAAAGCTCTCGGACGACCTGGCCTACTACGAAGGCTTCCTCGCCTCGGTGATGAAGAAGCTCTCGAACGAGCGCTTCGTGCAGTCGGCGCCCGAGAAGGTCGTCGCCAACGAGCGGGCCAAGCAGGCCGATGCCGAAGCCAAGATCGCGGCGCTCAAGGAGCAGATCGCGGCACTGAAATAGACGACACCGGCGAATCGGCAGGAAGCGGGAAAGGTCCGGCTTCCTGCCGGTTTCGTGCAGAGACCGACGCAAGAATGCCGACAATCACCATATACACCGACGGCTCGGCGCTGGGCAACCCCGGGCCGGGCGGCTACGGCGTGGTGCTGCTCTCGGGGCCGCACCGCAAGGAGCTCTCGCAGGGCTTCCGCCTGACGACGAACAACCGCATGGAGCTCATGGCCGTCTGCGTGGCGCTCGAGGCGCTGCGCTTCGAGGGCTCGGACGTCACGATCTACTCCGACTCGAAATACGTCGTCGACGCCGTGACCCGGGGGTGGCTCTTCGGCTGGGAGAAGAAGGGCTTTGCCGGCAAGAAAAACCCCGACCTGTGGCGCCGCTTCCTCGATGTCTACCGCCGCCACCGGGTCCGCTTCGTCTGGGTCAAGGGCCATGCCGAGACCGTCGAGAACAACCGCTGCGACCGCCTCGCCGTCGCCGCGGCCAACGACACGGCCCACCTGGCCGAAGACCGCGGATATACGCCCGGCGAGGAGTAGGCGGCACGGCCCGGGACTCCGTTTCCTGCCCGTTATGCGACCATAATTCGCCGATATTTCGCCTATTATTCTCTTTTCGCGCGATTTATTCCTATCTTTGTGCCGTCATTGCGTTAACCAACCAAACACTCCGGAATGTTCAAGACATACCTGCGGCTGCTGGGCTTCGCCCGCCCGATCGAAAAATACGCCATCCCGTACTTCTTCTACTCGCTCCTCTACGCGCTGTTCAACTCGCTGACGTTCATGCTCATCATCCCGATCCTGAACACGATGTTCGACGAGGGGTTCACGCCGGAGCCCGTGGAGACGCTGCCGCCGCTCGAACTCAATCAGGAGTACCTGGCCTCGCTGTTCAACTACGCCTACTCGCACCTGTTCGACACCTACGACCGGCAGAACGTGCTGATCCTGCTGGCCTGCGTGGCCATCTGCATCAGCCTGTTGAGCAACTTCTTCCGCTACATGGGCGCCTGGACCGTCGAGAGCATGCGCGCCAAGACCCTCCAGCGCATGCGCAACGAGATGTTCTCGAAGGTCATGGACATGAACGTCGGCTACTTCTCCGAGCAGCGCAAGGGCGACATCATCTCGAAGATCACCTCCGATGTCGGCGTCGTGCAGTTCTGCATCACCAACACGCTGCAGGTGGCCTTCCGCGAGCCGTTCCTCATCATCGGCTACATCGTCATGATGCTCGCCATCTCGTGGGAGCTGTCGGCCTTCTCGGTGCTGTTCCTGCCCGTCGTGGCGCTCATCATCGGCAACATCGTCAAGCGCCTGCGCCACCCGGCCCGCACCAACCAGAAGCGCACCGGCGAAATGGTCGCCACGCTCGACGAATCGCTCGCCGGCATCAAGGTCATCAAGAGCTACAACGCCACGCAGTACGTCAAGCAGAAGTTCTACGAGATCAGCGCCGACCTAGCGCGCCTCACCCTCTCGATGGCGCGGCGCCAGCAGCTGGCCTCGCCCATGAGCGAATTCCTCGGCATCACGGCCGTCGGGGTGATTCTCGTCTTCGGCGGCTCGCTCGTGGCCAAGGGGTCGCTCGACCCGGGCGGCTTCATCGCCTTCGTGGCGATCTTCTCGCAGATCACCCGCCCCGTGCGCACCTTCATCGACCAGTTCGCCAACATCAACCAGGGCATCGCCGCCGGCGAGCGCATCTTCTCGGTGATCGACTCGCGGCCCGAGATCGAGGACCGGCCCGGGGCCCGCGTCCTGCAGGGGCTGAAAAAGAAGATCGAGTTCCGCGACGTGCACTTCTCCTACGACGGCACGCGCGAAGTCATCGACGGCATCTCGTTCGAGATTCTCCGCGGACAGACCGTGGCGCTCGTCGGACCGTCGGGCGGCGGCAAGTCGACGCTCAGCGAGCTGATCCCGCGCTTCTACGACCCCACTTCGGGCGACATCCTCATCGACGGCGTTTCGCTGCGCGACTACACGCAGGAGAGCCTGCGCGCCCACATGAGCGTCGTGGCGCAGGACACCGTGCTCTTCAACGACACGATCGAGGGCAACATCGCCATGGGCAAACCCTCGGCCACGCACGAGGAGATCGTCGAGGCGGCCCGCATCGCCAATGCCGACAGTTTCATCGCCGAATGCGAGAAGGGCTACCAGACCAACATCGGCGACCGCGGCGTGAAGCTCTCGGGCGGACAGCGGCAGCGTCTCTCGATCGCGCGCGCCGTGCTGAAGAACCCCGACATCCTGATCCTCGACGAGGCGACCTCGGCGCTCGACACCGAGAGCGAGAAACTCGTGCAGGAGGCCCTGAACAAGCTGCTCGTGGGCCGCACGTCGGTGGTCATCGCCCACCGGCTCTCGACGATCCACAACGCCGACAAGATCATCGTCGTGGACCACGGTCGCATCGCCGAGCAGGGCACGCACAACGAGCTGATGGCCCGCAACGGCATCTATGCCAAGCTCATCGAGATGCAGTCGTTCGACTGACGCCTTCCGGCGGGACGGCCCAAACGCCCCGCCGCGGCAGCCATCCGGTGCGCCCTCCCCTTTCAGGACAAACGGCCTCACGCGCCACCTCCGCCTCCGGACAAGCGTCCGCGCACGGCACACCCGGCCTCAACAACGACTCACGGCACGCCCCCGCGGCGTGCCGTTTTGCATCGGGCGGCGCCGAAAGCGCTGTTTTTTGCAATTTTTCCAATCTTTTTTCCTATCTTTGCTGCTTGTCAGAAAACCGGCAAATAACAACCACACATACCTATGAAGTTCAAGGAGTATAAAGGTCTCGACCTGGCAGGTCTGGCCGCCAACGTGCTCGCCGAATGGGACGCGCACGACACCTTCCACAAAAGCATCACCACCCGCGAGGGACACCCCACGTTCGTCTTCTACGAGGGTCCCCCCTCGGCCAACGGCATGCCGGGCATCCACCACGTCATGGCCCGCACGATCAAGGACGTCTTCTGCCGCTACAAGACCCAGCGCGGCTACCTCGTGCACCGCAAGGCCGGATGGGACACCCACGGCCTGCCCGTGGAGCTGGGCGTCGAGAAGAAGCTCGGCATCACGAAGGAGGACATCGGCCGCCGCATCTCCATCGAGGAGTACAACCGCACGTGCCGCGAGGCCGTCATGGAGTTCACGGGCGTGTGGGAGGATCTTACGCGCAAGATGGGCTACTGGGTCAACATGGACGACCCCTACATCACCTACGACAACAAGTACATCGAGACGCTGTGGTGGCTGCTCAAGCAGCTCTACGACAAGGGGCTGCTCTACAAGGGCTATACGATCCAGCCCTACTCGCCGGCCGCCGGCACGGGCCTCTCGACCCACGAGCTGAACCAGCCGGGCTGCTACCGCGACGTCAAGGACACGACCGTCGTCGGGCAGTTCCGCATCCGCGACCCGAAGCCCGAAATGACGGGCTGGGGCACGCCCTGCTTCCTGGCCTGGACCACGACGCCGTGGACCCTGCCCTCGAACACGGCGCTCTGCGTCGGCCCGAAGATCGACTACGTGGCCGTGCGCTCGTACAACCCCTACACGGGTGAGAAGGTCACCGCCGTGCTGGCCAAGGCACTGCTCTACAACCACTTCAACAAGAAGGCCGAGGGTCTCTCGCTCGACGCCTACAAGCCGGGCGACAAGCTCGTGCCGTTCGAGGTCGTTGCCGAATACAAGGGCCCCGAACTCGAAGGCATGCACTACGAGCAGCTGCTGCCGTGGGTCAAGCCCGTGGAGACGGATGCCGACGGCAACTGGCACGACGCCTCGCAAAAGGCCTTCCGCGTAATCCTCGGCGACTACGTCACCACGGAGGACGGTACGGGCATCGTCCACATCGCCCCGACGTTCGGCGCCGACGACGCCTTCGTGGCGCGCGCCGCGGGCATCCCGTCGCTCTTCATGATCAACAAGCGCGGCGAGACCCGCCCGATGGTCGACCTCACGGGCAAGTTCTACCTGCTCGACGAGCTCGACGAGCGCTTCGTCGCCGAATGCGTCGACGTCGACCGCTACCGCGAATACGCCGGCCGCTGGGTCAAGAACGCCTACGACCCGCAGTTCACCGTCGACGGCCGCTACGACGAGCAGGCCGCGCAGGCTGCCGAGTCGCTCGACATCTACATCTGCATGAAGATGAAGGCCGCCTCGCAGGCCTTCCGCATCGAGAAGCACGTCCACAACTACCCCCACTGCTGGCGCACGGACAAACCCGTGCTCTACTACCCGCTCGACTCGTGGTTCATCCGCTCGACGGCCGCCAAGGAGCGCATGATCGAGCTCAACCGCACGATCCGCTGGAAACCCGAGTCGACCGGCACGGGACGCTTCGGCAAGTGGCTCGAGAACCTCAACGACTGGAACCTCTCGCGTTCGCGCTTCTGGGGCACGCCCCTGCCGATCTGGGCCACGGAGGACCGCTCGGAGATGAAGTGCATCGGTTCGGTCGGGGAGCTCATGGCCGAGATCGAAAAGGCGGTCGCCGCGGGCGTGATGAAGGAAAACCCCTTCCCGAAGTTCCGCGTGGGCGACATGTCGAAGGAGAACTACTCGACCGACCGCATCGACCTGCACCGCCCCTATGTCGACCAGATCGTCCTCGTCTCGTCGAAGGGCGAGCCGATGCGCCGCGAACCCGACCTGATCGACGTGTGGTTCGATTCGGGAGCCATGCCCTACGCCCAGGTACACTACCCCTTCGAGCACAAGGAGGGATTCAACGAGGTCTACCCCGCCGACTTCATCGCCGAGGGCGTCGACCAGACGCGCGGCTGGTTCTTCACGCTGCACGCCATCGCCACGATGCTCTTCGACTCGGTGGCCTTCCGCAACATCATCTCCAACGGACTGGTGCTGGACAAGAACGGCAACAAGATGTCGAAGCGCCTGGGCAACGCCGTCGACCCGTTCGAGGTGCTCGCAACCTACGGACCCGACGCCACGCGCTGGTACATGATCTCCAACTCGCAGCCGTGGGACAACCTCAAGTTCGACCGCGACGGCGTCGACGAGGTGCGCCGCAAGTTCTTCGGCACGCTCTACAACACCTACTCGTTCTTCGCCCTCTACGCCAACGTCGACGGATTCACGGGCCGCGAGGCGGAGATTCCCGTCGAAAAGCGTCCCGAGATCGACCGCTGGATCATCTCGCTGCTCAACACGCTCGTGCGTGAGGTGACGCGCTCGCTCGAGGACTACGACCCGACGCCCGCGGCCCGCGCCATTCAGGAGTTCGTCGGCGAGAACCTCTCGAACTGGTACGTGCGCCTGAACCGCAAGCGCTTCTGGGGCGGCGGCATGTCCGAGGACAAGCTCGCGGCCTACCAGACGCTCTACACCTGTCTGGAGACCGTCTCGATGCTGGCGGCACCCTTCGCCCCCTTCATCTCGGACCGCATCTTCACCGACCTGAACGCCGTGAGCGGACGACACGGCGACGAGTCCGTGCACCTGTCGACCTTCCCCGAGGCCGACGAGCGGCTCATCGACCCCGACCTCGAGGAGATGATGTCGCTCGCGCAGCGCGTCTCGTCGATGGTCCTGGCCCTGCGCCGCAAGGTCTCGATCAAGGTGCGCCAGCCGCTGACGAAGATTATCATCCCGGTGCTCGACCCCGCGATGGCGGCCCACATCTCGGCCGTGAAGAACCTCATCCTTTCGGAGGTCAACGTCAAGCAGGTGGAGCTCATCGAGGATACCACGGGCATCATCACCAAGCGCATCAAGCCCAACTTCAAGACCCTCGGCCCGCGCTACGGCAAGTACATGAAGCAGATCGCCGCCATGACCGCGGAGTTCTCGCAGGAGCGCATCGCCCAGATCGAGGCCGCACCCGAAACGGTGCTCGACCTCGGCGGAGAGCGGATCACCGTCACGCCGGCCGACTTCGAGATCACCTCGGAGGACATGCCCGGATGGCTCGTGGCATCGGAGGGCAAGCTCACCGTGGCGCTCGACATCACCGTGACGGACGAACTGCGCGCCGAGGGTGTGGCCCGCGAGCTGATCAACCGCATCCAGAACATCCGCAAGGAGTCGGGATTCGAGGTCACGGACAAGATACGCGTGGAGATCGAGGCAAAACCCGCCGTCGAGCAGGCCCTCGCCAAGTTCTCGGACTACATCGCGTCGCAGACGCTGGCCGTCGGGGTGAAGGCCGCGGCGGCTCCGTCCGGCGCCGTCGTCGTGGATTCCGATCTGGACGACGAGCCGCTGAAGATCGCCGTAACGCGGATTTAAGGTCCGCACACAATACGGAGGGGCCGGCGCACGTTATTCCCGTAAAATTTGGTATTTTCAGAATTAATACTTAATTTTACATAAAACCAAAAAAGAGAGTACCGACTATGGCAGACGAAAGAACCCGATACAGCGATGCCGAACTCGAAGAGTTCAAGCAGCTTATCCTGAAAAAGCTTGAGAACGCACGTGCGGACTACGAGCTGCTGCGCGCCACGATTACCCATACGGCAGACAACGATACGGAAGATACCTCGCCGACATTCAAGGTGCTCGAAGAGGGTGCGACGACCCTCTCCAAGGAGGAGAGCGGACGCCTGGCGGCCCATCAGATGAAGTTCATCCGCAACCTCGAGATGGCGCTCGTGCGCATCGAGAACAAGACCTACGGCATCTGCAAGACCACGGGCAAGCTCATCCCCAAGGAGCGGCTGATGAAGGTGCCCCACGCCACGGAGTGCATCGAGGCCAAGGAGCGCCGCAAGTAACCCGAAACCGGGGGGGGGAACGCCCGATCCTCCGGCTCGGGACGGGAGACAAATCCCTTCCGACGCAACCGATATGAAAAAAAGGTTCGCATGATGCGGACCTTTTTTTGTATGCAGCGTGATTCGCACAGCGTTTTTTGATACTTTTTGTCGTGAAAATGCGTTATCTTTGACGTATGTTCGCCCGAATCTGCATACTGTTCCTGCTGCTGACGACGGTCTTCCCCGCCGCCGCGCTTCCCGTGGGACCGAAAGTGCACAAACCCGAACATTTCACCCCCGACAGCGCCGGACGCTTCAACCCCGGGCGCGGCGTCAACAACCAGCGGCTCTACGACAGCATCCGCTCGAAAAGCTCGCGCCGCAAGGTGTCCAGCCTGCTCTACCGCATGATCTTCGTGCGCCCCGTGCTCGACACCACGGCGACCGGACAGGCCTTCGACGAAAGCGTGCTGCTCGAACCCTTCGCCGGCAAGACGATCGGCGAAATCGCCATCGAACGCCGGCAGGTCTTCGACCCCGACGGCAACTGGCTCGAACGCACGGCCAACAAGACGCACGCCCTGACGCGCGAACGGGTCATCCGCCGCGACCTCTTCTTCCGCAGCGGCGAAAAGCTCGACCCGCAGACGATCATCCGCAACAAACAGCTGCTGCGCTCGCGCTCCTACATCTCCGACGTCGACATCAACGTCGTGCCCGACCCCGAGGACACGACCCGCGTGAACATCGTCATCGCCACGCGCGACAGCTGGACCATCAGTGTCGACGGCGGCCTCTACTCCGAAGGGCGCACGATGGTGGGGCTCTACGACGCCAACATCTTCGGCACGGGCAACCTCCTGCGCCTGAAGACCAACTTCAACCGCGAGGACTTCTCCTACGGCGGCAACATGGTCGAATACGAGATACCCAACGTGATGGGGACCTTCTGCACGGCCGACTTCGCCGCCGGGCGCGACTTCTACAACTCGACGCTCAGCCTCGGGCTCCGCAAGGAGTTCCTCCGTCCGACGGACTACGAGATCGGACTTACCTACGGCGACATCCGCGAAAAACTCTACATGATCGAGCAGGACACGTCGCGGCTCGTCAAGCAGCGCAACCTCGACGCCTGGGGCGGCTATTCCCACCTCCTGCCCGGGATCCGGTCGAGCATCTACATCACGGGGCGCTACAACTACCGCCGCGAGAGCGAACGCCCCGCCGTGAGCCCCGACTACAACCCCATCCTGCACGACCAGGATGCCCTGCTGGCCGGCATAGGCCTCTACCGAGAACGCTTCTACACGGCCAACATGGTCTACGGATTCGGACTGCGCGAGTACCTCGCCACGGGATACAAGGCCGAGGTGGTCAGCGGCTATGTCTGGGGGGAATTCCGCGATGCGATGTACCTGGGCATCAGCGGACAGGCGGGCGGATTCCACTCCATAGGCTACCTCATGGGCGGGCTGACGCTCGGCAGTTACATCGACGCCACGAACGGCATGTGGCGTCAGAGCGCCGTGGATGTGGACCTGCGGTGGTTCTCCAACCTCTTCATGCTGCGCCGCAGCCGCATCCGCCAGTTCCTCTCGCTCAACTACACGCAGGGCTGGAACCGCCTCGCGGGGAGCGACGAAAGCATCCGCTTCACGAGCGAAAACGGCCTTCAGGCACTCAAGGAGTACGCCATCGGCACGAACCGCATGATCCTCAACACCGAGACGGTGCTCTTCTCGCCCTACCATCCGCTGGGCTTCCGCATCGCCTTCTTCGGCTTTGCGGACTTCGGGCTGATCGGCTATTCGCCCAACATCTTCAAGAACGAATTTTACACCTCGCTGGGCATCGGCGTGCGGCTGCGCAACGAGCGGCTGGTCTTCAACACAATCCAGATACGGCTCGGCATCGCCTTCGGCAAGCAGGGCCTTGTCGAGAGCGAGTATTTCCGGCTGTCGAACTCCACGCGCCTGGAGCAGGTCCGCTACCGCCCGACAAGACCCGAGATCGTCTCGTTCGAGTAAACGGACAGCCAGCCGGCTTCCTGCTTCGGGGTCCCGACTTCCGGCCTCCGGCCCCCGCCTTCGGACACCAAAAAGGAGCGGAGCGCCCGCAACAGGACACTCCGCTCCGATGAACTTTTTATCTTTTGCTTACGGATTCGTTCACTGCCCGCCGCCGGCCTGCCTCGTGGTGATTTCGATGGCTCCGTTGCGGCCCCGGCGGCCGTACTTCCGCCCGGCGCTTTCACTATTCAATACATTGATCTCCTCGATCGTCGAGACATCCAGCGCCGAGAATTTCCGGTAGGAGACCCGCTTGCCGTCAACCACGTAAAGCAGGTCCGCCTTTTTCATCTTGCCGGTGCCGACTACCACAATATCGTGCTCGCGCACGGCTGCAGCCTGCTCCGCCGTCGCGGCAGCATCCGCGGACGACGCGGAATCGGGCCCCTGCCACCCCTTCTCCAGGCTGCGCTGCGCCTCGCGCCACTCGTCACTGTCGAAATAGTCGCTCATGGCCGCCAGCTGCTCCTGCGCCACCAGCCACTCGGGGCTTTTGAAGTAATCGACCGTCGCCGCCACCTTCCGCTGCGCCTCGCGCCACTCGGCGCTCTTGAAATAGTCGCCCACGGCAGCCAGCTTCTCCTGCGCGGCCTTCCATTCCGGGCTCCGGAAATAGTCGGGAGACTCATTCATCTTCCGCTGCACCTCGGCCCACTCTTCACTCTGGAAGTAGCCGTTCGCACCGTCCAGCCTCTGCTGCACGGCCTTCCACTCCGGGCTCCGGAAATAGGCCGTCGCCTCCTCCGCCCGGCGCTGCGCCTCGCGCAACGCGATGCTGTCGGGCAGGGCTGCGCGCGTCGAGATCACCACCACCCCGTTGCGGGCCGCATCCCCGTAGCGGGCCGTGAAGGTCGAATCCTTGAGTACGGAGACCGCAGCGATCCGCTCGGCTTGAAGCCGCTGCACGCGGGCGGGGTCCGCCACCTCACCGTCGACAATATAGAGCGATGCAGGCTTCGCGTCCGGTGCGGAGAGCGCCTTACTGCCCTTCTCCGGCGCCGAAACAATCGTGCTCGAAGAGGATTCGAGCGAGGCCTCGCGCACGGAGTCCGTTCCGGACATCGTGGCCGGGAGCAGCGCCGTATCGGGCGCCTTCACGGTCGGGATTTGCAGCGTGCGGGCAAAAGCCCCCAGCGCCAGCGCCGTAAGCGGCAGGATGAGCAGCGTGCGGGCCGCCGCCCAGCGGGATGATCTTTTTTTCAGCATCATGGCAATACGTTTTTGAAGTTTACTGTGGTTGAAATTGTTGGCTGCGACAAAGGCCTGCGCGCCGACCGCCCGGCGGACCAGCAGCAGCTGGTAGGTGCGGGCATCGGCCCCGGCCTCGAGCACCGCACGGTCGGCCTCGTATTCGTGGATGGCGCACAACTCGCGCCGCAGCAGCCACATCGCCGGATTGAACCATTGCAGACAGCCGGCCATATCGGCCAAAAGCAGGTCCCACGTATGGCGCAGCCGCACATGGGCCCGTTCGTGGAGCAGGATCGCCGCGGTATCCGCCGCATCCTCCCGCTCGCCGAGCACGATCCAGCGGCCCCAGCTGAAGGGCGTAACCGGCTGCGGCGTGCGGACCAGCACCGCCCCGTCCGCAAGGCGTTCGCGGTGCCCGCTGCGGATCACCCGCACGACGGATGCAAGCGACCAACCCGTGCGGAGCAGGGCCGCGAGCACACCGGCCAGATAAAGCCCGCCCACAAGCGCCGCCCACGGGAAAGGCGCCGCAACCGAAGCCGGGACGGCAGCCGGCCGCATCTCCGCTGCACGGACCCATATTTCATAGGGTACGGGCACCTCGCGGCAGACGGTGATGACACAGAGGGGCAGGAGGAACGAGAGCGCCAGCAGCGCCAGCACGACAAGGCGGTTCAGCCGGTGAAACGTCTCGCGCCCGAGCAGCAGCCGGAAAAAGAGCCACGCCACGGCCAGGCAGGCCGCCACGCGCCACGTATAGGTCAGCAGGGCTTCCATGGTCAGCGGGTTTGGTCGGTCCGGTTCCTTTCGATGCGTTCGATCAGGGCGCGCAACTCCTCGACCGAGATTTTCTCCTCCTCGACCAGCGCCGAAACGGCCCCGAGGTAGGAATTTTCGAAATAGCGGCTGATGACGTTGCCCAGCGTGCGGCGCGAGAACTCCTCCTCGCTCACGGCGGCATGGTAGCGGTAGGTGCTGCCGTAATCCTCATGCGCGACGTAGCCTTTGGCTTCGAGCGAGCGCACCATCGTCGAAATCGTGTTGAAATGGGGCTTCGGGTCGGGGAACAGCGCCACCAACTCCCGCACGAACATCGGTCCGTGCTCCCAGAAGCGGTGCATCAGCTCCTCTTCGCGGCGTGTCAGCCGCTCCAGTGTCGTCTTGTTCTCCATGGCAGTCCGTTTTTTGGCTCCTCCATTGCGGTTCGCAGGCTTGCCGTCCGACTGGCGCTGCGATCCGGCAGGGAGGAGTGTTCACCGCAAAGGTAACTAAAAAATTTAATTGTACAACTATTTTTTATAGTTGTATCAAAAAAAAGCCCGGTCAGGGGGCGGAAAGCAAGGTCGCCGCACCCGCAAAAAGGCAGGCGCCCCCCGAAAAGAAAAAAGGAGATGCGGAACAACCCCATTCGCCGAAAAATTCCTAATTTTGGAACATGAAATGCCGGGAATCGCCAACGGGGCATCCCGTTGCACGGCAACCGACACGAACCAACCCGACACACGGAGATGGCACTCTTTTCCGAACGCGAAATCAGAGCACTGGCGGTCTTCCTGCCGCTGGCCGGACTTTTGATCCTGGGACTGACGCTGGCCCGGCCGAAGGCCGACCCCGAGGCGGCCCGCCGCGTCGAGCTCGCCATGGAACAGCGCACCGACACGGTCCGCATGCGGCCGTTCGATCCGAACACGGCCGACCGCGACGAGCTGCTCGCCCTCGGGCTGACAAACTACGAGGCGGTCAGCCTGCTGAAATACCGCGCGGCGGGCAAGGTCTTCCGCATCCCGGAGGATGTCTCGCTCTGCTACGGCATCAGCGACTCGACCTACCGGCAGCTGGAGCCCTACATCCGCATCGGACGCAAATACGCCATGGCCCCGCACGAATACCGCACCGGACGCCCGCTTCCGGAGCCGATGGCCCCCGCACCCTTCCGCATCGACACCGTCGGCGCCCAATACCTGCGCGCCATCGGGGCGCTGACGAAACGGCAGGCCGACGTGTTCATTCGCTGGCGCGACCTGCACGGCATCTACGACATGGAGGAGCTGCGCGACTGCTACGTCGTGAGCGACTCGGTGGCCGCGGCGCTCGAGCCCTATGTCATCTTCCCGGAGCGGACGCCCCACCCTATCGAGCAGCCCGTCAACCTCAACACGGCCGACTCGGCGACGCTGCGCCGCGTATGGGGCATCGGCGAGAAGACCGTCATGCGGATCATCGAATACCGCGAACGGCTCGGCGGCTTCGTCCGCACGGAGCAACTCGCAGAGATTCCGGGCATCACGGAGCGCAACTACGAGAAAATTTTGAAACAAATTTACTGCGACAGTTGTGAAATTCGGAAAATTGATATTAACTTTGCAAGCCCGAAAGAGTTGGGGCGGCATCCGTACATGGCGCCGGCAACGCTGAGGAGACTTTTGAAAGTACGCCAGTTGAAAGGAGGTTGGAGCACCGCGGAAGAGTTGATCGAACAGGACATAATGACCCGGGAGGAGGCAGCACGGCTGGCTCCGTATCTGGTGTTCGGCAAACAGAGCGGACCCGACGACGAGTAAACGGAACGAAAGGGTGAGCGGCGACGGAAGACGCAGGCTCCCGCAACAGAGGGAAGGGATATACGATTCCTCCGAAAAAAGGGACAGAACGGCAAAAGGCCAATGTCCCGCAACACGAAAGAAAACGAAAACAATAACAATAAAAAAGACAAGACCATGATTATCATGCCGGTAAAAGAGGGCGAGAACATCGAGCGCGCCCTGAAGAAGTTTAAGCGTAAATACGAGCGCACGGGCGTTCTGAAGGAGCTGCGCCGCCGCCAGTACTTCACGAAGCCCTCGATCGCCAAGCGCGAGGCCATGCAGCACGCCATTTACGTGGAGCACATGTACCGCGACGAGGAGTAATCCCCTCGCTGCGACAAGCCAAGGGCCGCATCCAGCAGGATGCGGCCCTTGCCACATAAATACACCCGATCCAGAACAGCAGGAGAAATCCGGAAAAAAGACGGGCCTGACGCACATGCGTCAGGCCCGTCTTTCCTATGCGGACAGGCAGTTGCCGCGACACGGCCGGAGCCTGCCGACCAGCCACCCTTATCGGATGAAGAGCAGCTCGCGGTACTTCGGCAGCGGCCAGATCTGGTCGTCGACGATCTCCTCCAGCTTGTCGATGTGGCGGCGGATTTCGTCGAAGCAGACGGCCACCGTGTCGTGGTAGGCAATGGCCTTTTCGCGCTGGTCCTCGATGCGGTTCGCATGCTTGCGCGCGTCGATCATCTCACCCGTCAGGCGCTGGATTGCTGCCGTGTGGTCCTGAATCTTCTTGATCAGCTCGATATCCGACGAGGCGTTCAGCCCCGGAATCTGCGACATCTTGTAGACCTTGTCCAGCAGCATCGCCTCGTACTTCGACGCGATGGGGACGATGTGGTTCATGGCCAGGTCGCCCAGCACGCGGCCCTCGATCTGAATCTTCTTCGTGTAGGTCTCCCACTTGACCTCCGTGCGGGCCTCGAGCTCCACCTTCGTGAAGACACCCATCTCGTCGAACATCCGCAGCGACGACTCGTCGAGGTACCGGTCGAAGATCAGCGGCGTGGAGGTCTCGCAGTCCAGTCCGCGGCGCTTCGCCTCGGCCTTCCACTCGTCCGAGTAGCCGTTGCCGTCGAAATGGATCGCCTTGCACTCCTTGATCATCTTCTTGAGCACCTCGTAGATGGCCTTCTCCTTCTTGACGCCGGCCTCGATCTTCGCATCCACGGCCTTGCGGAAGGCCGTCAGCTCGCTCGCCACGGCCGTATTGAGCGTAATCATCGCCTCGGCGCAGTTGTCCGACGAGCCCACGGCGCGGAACTCGAAGCGGTTGCCCGTGAAGGCGAAAGGCGAGGTGCGGTTGCGGTCCGTGTTGTCGAGCAGCAGCGTCGGGATGTGCGAGATACCGCTCATCTTGAAGACGTTTTTGGCATCGAAGCGGATCACGCCGTCGCCCTTCGAGGCGGCCAGCTTGTCCAGCACGGCCGAGACCTGCGTCCCGAGGAAAGTCGAGATAATGGCCGGGGGCGCCTCGTTGGCACCCAGACGGTGGGCGTTCGTGGCGCTCATGATCGACGCCTTGAGCAGTCCGTTGTGCTTGTAGACGGCCGACATGACGTTCACCAGGAAGGTGATGAACTGCAGGTTCTCCGACGCCGTCTTGCCCGGGCCGAGCAGGTTCACGCCCGTATCGGTGCCGAGCGACCAGTTGTTGTGCTTGCCCGAGCCGTTGATCCCCTTGAAGGGCTTTTCGTGCAGCAGCACACGGAACTTGTGGCGCCGCGCGATCTTGTCCATGACGGTCATCAGCAGCTGGTTGTGGTCGTTGGCCAGATTGGCCTCCTCGAAGACGGGAGCCAGCTCGTACTGGTTGGGCGCCACCTCGTTGTGGCGCGTCTTGACGGGAATGCCCAGCTTCAGGCACTCGTACTCGAGGTCCTTCATGAAGGCCATCACGCGCGTCGGGATCGCACCGAAATAGTGGTCCTCCAGCTGCTGGTTCTTGGCCGACTCGTGACCCATGAGTGTACGGCCCGTCAGCATCAGGTCGGGACGCACGGCCCAGAGGCTTTCGTCCACGAGGAAATACTCCTGTTCCCAACCCAGGTAGGCAAAGACGCGCTGCACGTTCTTGTCGAAGTAGCGGCACACCTCCGTGGCGGCCTTGTCCACAGCCGCAAGCGACCGCAGCAGGGGCACCTTGTAGTCGAGTGCCTCACCCGTATAGGCGATGAAGACGGTCGGGATACAGAGCGTCGTGTCGACGATGAAGGCCGGCGACGTGGGATCCCAGGCCGAATAGCCGCGCGCCTCGAACGTATTGCGGATACCGCCGTTGGGGAACGACGAGGCGTCGGGCTCCTGCTGCAGGAGCAGCTTGCCGGAGAACTCCTCCAGCACGCCGCCGTGGCCGTCGGGCTCGGCAAAGGCATCGTGCTTCTCGGCCGTACCGCCCGTCAGGGGCTGGAACCAGTGCGTGTAGTGGTCGGCGCCGTGCTCGAGCGCCCACTGGCGCATGCCCGCAGCGATCGAGTCGGCAACCTCACGCGTCAGCGGCGTGCGGTTCTCCATCGTATCGAGCAGCGCGGCGTAGGTCTTCTTGTCGAGGTACTTGCGCATGGCCGCACGGCCGAAGACCTTTTCGCCGAAATAATCCGACGGACGGCCCTCGGGCGCCTGCGCCTCGACGGCCGTGTGGTTGATGGCCGCATCGACCATCTTGAATCTGAGTAAGGATGACATAAAACTCCGTTATTGGATGACATGTTGCCGAGAAACGAAAACCGCGCGGGAAGGAGCCCGTATCTGCATCCTAACCTAACCTGAAACCCGGGGGCGGAGGGGCGTTTGCCACGCCGTCGTCCGATCCCGCGGAGCCGTGGCCCCTTCCCGGTGCGGTCCGTAATCTCTTTCGGCTGCAAATGTAATTATTTTCCCGATACGTTGTCAATTCAAATTTTGCATTTTTCCGGAAAACACCCGATTTTTTTCGCCGTTTTCCGAAAATAGGGCCTGTTTTTTCGGTATACCGCTGTTTTTTCAAGCCATTTTCCAAAAAACAGACCCGTTTTTTCACCGAAATGCAGAAAAACACCAATTTGCGCTTTTCATTATTTTAGAGAAAATAACATCCAATATTGTCCTTTTTATCCCCGACAAACAGCGTCGTTTCCATCTGCCTGCATGCCCGACCGCCCGGCCGCCCGGCCCCGTGCAGGAAAAGAAGCCGCGCACGAAGTGTTATTTTGTTAACAATTTCTTGCTGCAATCGACAATTATTTTGTAACTTTACGTGCCAATTTGAACAAAAGGAACACAACACTCATACTAATCTCTAAATAGTTATGGCAAATACCAATCGTGAAAAGCTGTTCACGGAATTCCCTCCGGTCCCGACCGAGAAGTGGGAGGAAGTGATTACGGCCGACCTGAAGGGTGCCGACTACGAGCGTAAACTCGTATGGCGCACGGGCGAAGGATTCAACGTCCGCCCCTACTACCGCGCCGAGAACCTCGAAGGCATCCAGTTCCTGAGCTCGCAGGCCGGCGAGTTCCCCTATGTAAGAGGTACGCGCGCGCACAACCGCTGGCGCGTACACCAGACCGTGACGGTCGCCTGCCCGAAGGAGGCCAACGCCGAGGCGCTCAAGCTCCTCAACTCGGGTGTCGACTCGCTCGGTTTCTCGATCGCCTCGGAGAACTTCTCGGCCGAGGAGCTCGACCAGCTGCTCGACGGAATCTCGATCCCCGCCATCGACATCGTCTTCTGCGGCGCGAAGGTGGGCCATCTGGCCGATCTCTTCCTCGCCAAGGTCGAGAAGGAGGGTATCGCCAGGGAGGAGGTGCACGCCGCCTTCTCGATCGACCCGCTCGTGCGCAACCTCTCCTCGAAGGGAGACTTCTGCTCGCCCAACGGTGAAAAGTGTTTCGCCCGCATCGCCGAGCTGATCCGCAAGACCGCCGAGTACAAGCACGTGCGCATCGTGACGGTCAACGCCCAGATCTTCGGCAATTCGGGTTCGACGATCGTCGAGGAGCTCGCATTCGCCCTTTCGGCCGGCCACGACTACCTCGTGCGGCTGATGGACGAGGGACTGACCATCGACCAGGCCGCCCGCAAGCTGCGCTTCACGTTCTCGGTTACGTCCAACTACTTCATGGAGATCGCCAAGCTGCGCGCCGCCCGCATGCTGTGGGCCAACATCGTCAAGGGCTACAACCCCGAGAAGAACTGCGCCGGCAAGATGCTGATCCACGCCGAGACTTCGCGCTGGAACCAGACCGTCTACGACCCCTACGTGAACATGCTCCGCGGCACGACCGAAGCCATGTCGGCCGCCATCGGCGGTGTCTACTCGCTCGAGGTGACGCCGTTCGACCGCGCCTTCGAGGCCCCCACGGAGTTTGCCAAGCGCATCGCCCGCAACGTCGAGCTGCTGCTCAAGCACGAGTCGCACTTCGACCAGGTCGTTGACCCGGCCGGCGGTTCGTACTATATCGAAAACCTCACGCAGTCGATCGCTGCCGAGGCGTGGAAGCTCTTTCTCGAGATCGAGCAGAAGGGCGGCTACACCGAGGCCTACAAGGCCGGCATGATCGTCGAGCGCGTGAAGGCTTCGGCCGCCGCCAAGGACAAGAACATCGCCACGCGCCGTCAGGTGCTGCTCGGCGCCAACCAGTACCCCAACTTCACGGAGGTCGCCGGCAAGGAGATCACCGCCGATGCCGTGACGCGCACGACGGCCGAGGGCAACATCCTCACGCCCTACCGCGGCGCCATGGCCTTCGAGGAGATGCGCCTGCACGTCGACCGCTCGGGCAAGAGCCCCAAGGCCTTCATGCTCACCTGCGGCAGCCTGGCCATGGCCCGCGCCCGCGCCCAGTTCTCGTGCAACTTCTTCGCCTGCGCCGGCATCCGCGTCATCGACAACACCTTCTTCAAGTCGATCGAGGAGGGCGTCGAGGCAGCCATCGCCTCGAAAGCCGAGATCGTGGTGGTCTGCTCGAGCGACGACGACTACGCAGAGGTGGCTCCGAAGGTCAAGGAGCTGCTCGCCGGCCGCGCAATCCTCGTGGTTGCCGGAGCTCCGGCCTGCACGCCCGAACTGGAGGCACAGGGCATCACGAACTTCATCAACGTGAAGTCGAACGTGCTCGAAACACTGAAGTTCTACCTTAAAGAGATGGGAATCTAATCATGAGAGCGAAATTTTCAGAACTGAAATACGATGCAGGCG
This sequence comes from uncultured Alistipes sp., assembly GCF_949296715.1. Taxonomy (GTDB): domain Bacteria; phylum Bacteroidota; class Bacteroidia; order Bacteroidales; family Rikenellaceae; genus Alistipes. Next base: position 72,832 of record NZ_CASFQD010000038.1, read on the forward strand.
CGCAGAAGAGCTGCTGCGCCTCGAAAGGCTGCGGCGAGGTGGAACCGTGGCTCACGGCCGAGCGCATTCCCGTCAAGGGCGCCTATACGGCCGAAGACCTCGAAGGCATGGAGCACCTGAACTATGCGGCAGGTATCGCCCCGTTCCTGCGCGGCCCCTACTCCACGATGTACGTCATGCGTCCGTGGACGATCCGCCAGTATGCCGGCTTCTCGACCGCCGAGGAGTCCAACGCCTTCTACCGCCGCAACCTCGCTGCCGGACAGAAGGGTCTGTCGGTGGCCTTCGACCTGGCGACGCACCGCGGCTATGACGCCGACCACCCGCGCGTGGTGGGCGACGTGGGCAAGGCCGGTGTCTCGATCTGCTCGGTCGAGGACATGAAGGTCCTCTTCAACGGCATTCCGCTCGACCGCATGTCGGTGTCGATGACCATGAACGGCGCCGTGCTGCCCGTGCTGGCCTTCTACATCGTCACGGGTCTGGAGCAGGGCTGCACGCTCGACCATCTCTCGGGTACGATCCAGAACGACATCCTCAAGGAGTTCATGGTGCGCAACACCTACATCTACCCGCCCGAGTTCTCGATGCGCATCATCGCCGACATCTTCGAGTACACGTCGAAGAACATGCCCAAGTTCAACTCGATCTCGATTTCGGGTTACCACATGCAGGAGGCGGGCGCCACGGCCGACATCGAGCTGGCCTACACGCTGGCCGACGGTCTGGAGTACCTGCGCGCAGGTATCAACGCCGGCATGTCGATCGACGCTTTCGCACCGCGTCTGTCGTTTTTCTGGGCCATCGGCATGAACCACTTTATGGAGATTGCCAAGATGCGTGCCGCCCGCATGCTGTGGGCGAAGATCGTCAAGCAGTTCAACCCGAAGAACCCCAAGTCGCTGGCACTGCGCACCCACTCGCAGACGTCGGGCTGGTCGCTCACGGAGCAGGACCCGTTCAACAACGTGGCCCGCACGGCGATCGAGGCCATGGGCGCCGCCCTCGGCCACACGCAGTCGCTGCACACCAACGCACTGGACGAGGCCATCGCCCTGCCGACGGACTTCTCGGCGCGTATTGCGCGTAACACGCAGATCTACATCCAGGAGGAGACCTCCGTATGCCGCGAGGTCGACCCGTGGGCAGGGTCCTACTACGTGGAGTCGCTGACCAACGAGATCGCACACAAGGCCTGGGAGCACATCCAGGAGATCGAGAAGCTGGGCGGCATGGCCAAGGCCATCGAGACCGGTATTCCGAAGATGCGTATCGAGGAGGCTTCGGCCCGCAAGCAGGCGCGTATCGACTCGGGCGTCGAGAAGATCATCGGCGTGAACGAGTACCGCCTGGAGAAGGAGGCGCCGATCGACATCCTCGCCGTCGACAACACGGCCGTCCGCGAGAGCCAGATCAAGCGTCTGAAGGAGCTGCGCGCCTCGCGCGACGAGGCCGCCGTGAAGAAGGCCCTCGCCGCCATCACCGAGTGTGTGAAGACCAAGCAGGGCAACCTGCTCGAGCTGGCCGTCGAGGCTGCGAAGGTCCGCGCCACGCTGGGTGAGATTTCCGACGCCTGCGAGGTGGTCGTAGGCCGCTACAAAGCCGTCATCCGTTCAATTTCAGGTGTATACAGTTCAGAAGTGAAAAACGACAAGTCTTTCGAGCACGCCAAGGAGCTGTGCGCCGAATTTGCCAAGAAGGAGGGCCGCCAACCGCGCATCATGATCGCCAAGATGGGTCAGGACGGCCACGACCGCGGTGCCAAGGTCGTAGCGACGGGTTACGCCGATATCGGCTTCGACGTCGACATGGGCCCGCTGTTCCAGACGCCGGAGGAGGCTGCCAAGCAGGCTGTCGAGAACGACGTGCACGTGGTGGGCGTATCGTCGCTGGCCGCCGGTCACCTGACGCTCGTGCCGCAGCTGATCGCCGAGCTGAAGAAGCTGGGCCGCGAGGACATCGTTGTCATCGTGGGCGGTGTGATTCCGGCTCAGGACTACGATGAGCTCTACCGCGACGGTGCCGCCGCCATCTTCGGCCCCGGCACGCCGATTGCCACGGCCGCCATCAAGATTCTCGAAATCCTGATGGCCGAGTAACGCCGAGCGTTACCGACTATGTTCGATTCCCTCCGACCCGTGTGGTCGGAGGGAATTTTTTTTGCAGTCCGGCAGCGCAGGACACCCCATCGAATCGTCCCCGGCAGTGAGCCGCTCCCGCAACGGACGACAGGGTGCGCTGCGGAGATGCGCTGCGAGCCATCCTTTCAGCCCCACCCCACCCTGACACATTGGCTGCCGCCGCAAGAGCACAAAAAAGCCGGATACCCCGCCCCGAAGGTCGGAATATCCGGCAAAAAAAATGCTTCGCGAAAGCGCCTACAGGCAGGCCTCGAGGATGCGACGCGCCATGGCACCATCGACGTTGTGCGCCTCGCCGTGATGCACGCCCGAGGCGTTGAAGCGGCGCTCCACCTCGGCAATCGAGGCCTCGCCGATTCCCTCCTCCGAGAGGTGCGTCGAGAGCCCCAGCGAGCGGAAGAAGGCCTCCGTGCGGGCAATCGCCGCGTCGATGCGCTCCTCCTCCGAACCTTCGGTGATGCCCCAGATGCGCTCGCCGTACTGCAGCAGCTTGCCGTGCTTCTGCTCGCGCAGCGTGCGCAGCGTGCCGTTGATGACGATGGCCAGCGTCGCGCCGTGCGTCAGGCCGTGCAGCGCCGTCAGTTCGTGTCCGATCATGTGCGTCGCCCAGTCCTGCGTCACACCCATGGCAATCATGTCGTTAAGCGCCAGCGTGGCCGAAAGCATGTACTCCGACATCGTGTCGTAGTCGCGCTCCTCGCCCAATGCCTTCGGGGCCACCTCGATCACCGTATGGAGGATACCTTCGGCCCAGCGGTCCATCAGGCGCGACTGTCCGGGCGTAGTCATGTACTGCTCGAGCACGTGCACGTAGGTGTCGGCCAGGCCGCAGGCGATCTGCCGCCCGGGCAGCGTGAAGAGCGTCTCGGGATCGAGCACCGAGAAGACGGGATAGTTGCCGTAGAAGGCGTACTTCTCCTGCGTTTCGTAACGCGAAATGACGGCTCCGGAATTCATCTCCGAACCCGTGGCGGCCATCGTGAGCACCGAGGCGAAGGGTACGCCGCAGGCGGCGCGGCCCTTGAGAACAATCTCCCACGGATCACCGTCATAGAGCAGGCCCGCGGCAATAAGCTTCGTGCCGTCGATCACCGAACCGCCGCCCACGGCCAGCAGGAAATCGACACCCTGCTCCTTGCCCTGCGCCACGGCCTTGCGCAGCGTCTCGACCGAGGGGTTGGGCTCGATGCCCCAGAACTCGGTCCAGGTACGCCCTTCGAGGGCGCGGACAACCTGGTCGTAAACCCCGTTGCGGCGCGCGCTGCCGCCGCCGAAGGTAATCATGATGTGTTTGTCGGCCGGAATCAGCTCGCCGAGCCGGACAATCTGTCCCTTTCCGAAGACGAGCTTCGTCGGGTTGCAATAGATAAAGTTGTTCATACGAAGAGGTATTGAAACAGTCGGTAAAATTCAATGGACTGGTCAAATTTAATAAAAAAGGGGCGTATACGCAACTGTCACGACCGTCGGGAAGAGGAAATCGGCTGACAAAACGCCCCAGAACCGTCCGAACCGTCCCGAGCCGAAAGCGAAACGGGAATCGAAGCGAACGGCGCTGTGTACGGGCTATACGGGACGTTGGAAAAAAACGATGAAGCTGCCCGAAGCAACTCCATCGTTTTTGTCAACCGGCCATCGCGGACCGTTAGAAATACTTGCCGCGCAGGTCCTGAATGTTGGCCATCTGCTGTACGGCCTGCAGGGCGTACTGCTGCGTCATGCCCTCCAGCATGGCCTGTGCACGCACCTTCTCGCCCTCGGCGGTCTGCTTGTCGGCGGTCTGGATGTCATCCACCTGGAAGACATAGACGCCCGACAACCCCTTCACGGGACCCGAAACGACACCCTGCTCGGTCGTCGAGGCGATTGCGCCGACCAGACGCGGCTCGACACCCGGGCCGTTGATATAGAAGGATGCGGCGGTCACGCCCTCGAAATCGGCCACCTCGGAACCGAGGCTTGCGGCCTTCTCGTCGAGCGTCGAACCCGAAAGGTTCTTGACGATGTATTCATACTTCTTGTCGCGCACGACCTGCGAACGCACCTGCGTCATCACCTTGTTCAGCGATGCGTAGTCGTCATCGTCGATGCCGGTCAGGATGGCGATCACATAGTCGTTGCCGACAGTGAAAATCTCCGAAACGTCGCCCACTTCGGCGCCGTAAGCCCAGCGGGCCACCTCACGCGAATCCTCCAGACCGCGGATCGTCCGCTCGCCCCGCGTCAGCGTAGCCACGCGCGGCGTGATGGCCGCAGCGGAAGCCGCCTCGGCAAAAGCCTCCGACGAACCCTTGGCATTCACCGAGAAGCTGCCGGCCTGGTTGTGCACACTGCGGCGCGTAGCCTCCGATGCACGTACCGGATAGGTAATCGAAGCCACCTGCACATGCTTCGAGGGTTTCGTTGTACGGTATACCTGCATGAGCTGAATGGCGTCACCCGAAGCGATCTTCACGATATCGCCCTGCTTGGCACCGGCCAGTGCGGAGGCGAACTCGCCCGTGAAGGCCGAGAAGGGCAGCACGCCCACTTCGCCGCCGTTGGCGGCCGTTGCATCGTAAACCGAGTACTGCGAAGCGGCCTGCGCAAAGTCACCGCCCTTGCGGAGCGCCGTCAGCAGGCTGTCCGCCAGCGCCTCTTCCGTATAGGGAAGCACAATGTGGCGGATACCCAGCGAATCGGGAACCGTCTTCGTGTCGAGCACGCGCGACATCGTCCACTCGTTGTTCTTCAGCACGGGGCCGTAGGCACGTCCGGCCATCAGCGCCGCCGACTCCTCGTCCGTAAGCTGGGCGGCCGAGACGTAGTTCTCGGCGATATGGCCGTTTCGGTTCGCACGCACGAAGGCACGCAGGTCCTCGGCCGCCACAAACCCTTCGCCGACCTCACGCGCCTGCTTCTCCAGAGCGAGCATGTCGTCGTCCGTGGGCGACACCTCGAAGACCACATACGACAGCGAACGCGACGGCGTCTGCCTGAACTGGTCCTTGTGGCTCCCGTAGTAGGCCTTCAGGTCGCTCTCCGACACGGAAACGAGCGAATCGGGCACCGAGGTGTACTTCTTGCCGGCCCACTTGCCCGCAAAGGTTTCGTTCGCCGACTTCACGCCGTTGGCCACCTCCAGCGAGTTGACATAGGCGCCGCCGCGCACCAGTCCGGCATACTTCTGCAGCAGGCGCTCCAGCCGGGCCTGCTCGTTGAGCTGCGCCCAGGCCTGCTGCGCCTCGCCCGTCGTGGCCTGCGCGAGGAACTCGCTGACGGCAGCCACGTCATACTGGCCCGTGCGGGGATCGGCAAAGGCGTTGTAGAAAGCCTGCGACATGTGCTCGCCGCTGATCATGGCCACGCGCTCGGGGTCCGTGACGCGAAGGCCTATCTTCTCGAAGCCGGGCTCCAGCACATGCTTGGCAATAAGCGACTGCCACGCGGCATTGGCCAGCATGGCCGACTGCTGCTCGTCGCTCTCCTGCGCACCGCTCTGCGCCTTGACCAGTTCGTACTGCTCGTAATACTCCGAATAGTTGATCTTGTCACCGTCGATGACACCGACCTTCGGATCGTTGCCCGAGAATCCCATCTCGGTCTTCAGAGAGAGGATGAATGCCAAGAGGGCCAGTGCGATGATAATCGACAGCACCACGCCGAACTTGGTTCGTAAAGTGTTTAAACTTGCCATATAAAAGTGAATTATTCGTATAGTTTCGAATTAGCAGTCAAAGGTAGTAAATTATTCGGAATAGACCTTATCTTGCGCACAAAAATTCTCACACCTTCCGGACGCGGGCCAGCTCGATGCGCGAGCGCGTCGTGCGGAGGATTTTCAGTTGCAGGTTTCCGATGCTGACCGTCTCGCCGGCCGTCGGAATGCCCTGGTAGTGGTAGATGATGAATCCGGCCAGCGTGTCGTACTCGCGGCTCTCCTCGATATCCAGTCCGTACTTCTCGTTCAGGTACTTCACCTCGAGGCGGCACGAAAGGACATATTCGTCCTCGCCCACCCGCTTCTCAGTCAGGTCGTCGACGTCGTGTTCGTCCTCGATTTCGCCGAAAATCTGCTCCAGCACGTCCTCGAGCGAGATGATGCCCGCCGTGCCGCCGAACTCGTCAATCACGACGGCGATGTTCGAACGGTGCTTGATGAAGTTCTCCAGCACGGCCTGCAGCGGCATGGTCTCCGCCACGTAGTTGACCTCCATCAGGACATCGGCTATCTGCTGCGGCCGGCGGAAGAGGCTCTTCGAGTTGACATACCCGATGATGTTGTCGATGTTGTTGCGCCAGACGAAGATGCGCGAGAACTTCGAATCCACGAAGCGCGCCGTGAGCTGTTCGATCGACGTGGAGTCGATGTCCACGGCTTCGACGTCGACACGCGGGACCATGCAGTCGCGCACGCGCAGGTCGGCGAAGTCCAGCGCATTCTGAAAGAGCTTCAGCTCGTTTTCGGTCTCCTGCCCCGCATCCGCATTCGACGTGTCGAGCAGCGCCGCAAGGTCATCGCGGCTGAAGTTCGGCGCGAGGTTACGCACCTCGACCCGGCGGCCGATCAGGCGCAGGATGCCGTGCGAGAGCAGCGTCGTGAAGCGCGCGACGGGATAGAGCAGCAGGTAGAAGAAGTAGATGACCGGCGCCAGCGTCCGGTAGTAGAAGTTGGGATCGCTGCGGAAGATCGACTTGGGCAGGAACTCCGCGACGAAGATGATGATGACGGTCGAAACCGCCGTATCGAGCGCCACGGAGCCGTCGCCGGCCAGGCTCTCCCACCCCAGCGCCTCGTAGACCGAACGCAACAGCAGCGACATCGAGAGCGAATAGACCACCAGCGCGATGTTGTTGCCCACGAGAATCGTCGTAAGGTACTGCCCAGGGTTGCGCGAGAAGGTCTCCGCAATGGAGTCGAACATGCGGCTCTGCTTGCGGTCGATCTCCAGCTTGAGGCGGTTCTTGCTCGTGAAGGCGATCTCCATGCCCGAAAAGAAGGCGGACAGGAGCAGCATCACGACAATCAGTATGATCGAAGTCAGCATGGTTATTCTTGAGATTGGGAGCTTTCGGTCTCCGCTTTGCGGGGTTCAGCCGCGGACTGCAAGGTCTGCATCGGCGTCATCGGCTCCATTTTCTGGGTTTTCTGCAGCTGCTGCATCTTCTGCACCTCGGAACGGGCATTTCCCGCCCGCACACCGGCCTCCTGCGGCACGGCGGCACGCCCGGCACGCATCCCGTCGGGACGAGTGTCGCTGACCGACGGTCTCACCGCCGCAGACGGCGGGACGGCACCGCGTTCTGCCCGGGCGTCGGTCTCGCGCGTACCACGCGCGGAGGGCGAATCGTGCGGAACGGACGGCACCGGATCGGCAGCTGCCGCACGGCGTCCGGAATCGGGCGGCACGGGACGCTCCCGGCGTGCCGACGCCGTCGAATCGGACGGTCCCGAGGGTTGGACATCGACCTCGAAGCGTCCCTTCGAACGGCGGAAGCGCCAGTCGGTGAGCTCCTCGTCCGACTCGAAACCCTCCCCGACGGCATCCCCGCGCCCGCCGCGCTGCACGATCTTCGAATCGACGTTCGAATAGATCCGCCGCGTCCGGGCGTTCCAGAAGAGCTGCTGCGTGTAGAGTCTCGTGCCGTCGGACTTTTCGACCACGACGTTGCCCTTGGCCTCCCAAAGCTCGAGCTTTTCGTAATAGATGGCGTAGTTGGCCGTCAGCACGGAATTGACCGTCGAGAGCGAATCATCCTTGAACGTAGTGATCTTCACTCCCTTCCGGAACTCGCGATAGGGCTCCCGGGCCTGCGTATAGCCCTCCAGCAGCGGCGTATCGAAGATGTAGGAACGACTGCCGTTCTGGGACATCACGACCGAGAGGTTCTCGCAGTACTCGGTCATCAGCGTCTCGTTCTGCGACGACGAGGTCCTGACGGCGGGATCCTCGCAGGAGAATAGCAAGATAGCACTCCCCGCAAGGGAGAGTGCTACCATAGCGTATCGGGCTACGAGTCTTTTCATGTCCGGATGCGGAAGTTGGAACTACCGCGGACGCACGACGGTCTGGATGCCGGCGGCCGTACCGCAGGTTACCGTATAGCGGCTTCCCTCCTGCAGCTCGTTGAAGAAGCACTCCTCCGAGGTCGGGAAACGGTTGCGGTAAGCGCTGAGCAGCTGCTTGGCCGAAGGCAGGTAGGTGTCGCTGTCGGGGTTGTTCGGGAGCAGCTCGACGGCCTTGGCCATGGCGTCGTAGGCAGCCCAGAAGGTTGCCTGTCCGGCAAAGCCCTCGCATGCGGCAGCCGAAGCGGCATAGCTCTGACCCAGCACGAGGTAGGGCACACCGTCCTCGGGATTCAGGTTGCGGGCCTCGCGTGCGGCGGCAGCGGCAGCCGTCGTGTTGTTGGCAACCATCTGGACAAGTGCGATGCGGACATAGAGTTTCTGACGCTGTGCGGGGTCCTGCTCGACGGCCAGCGCCTCGTTCAGATACTGGATCGCCTTGGCATAGTCGCCCTTGTTCTGGAAGGCCTGGGCAAGCGACAGTGCGGCGGCCGACGACGGGTTGACGGTATAGTACTTCTCGCTGATGGCCAAGTAGAAGTCGCTGTCGCAGTTGCCGCGCGACATCAGGGCCACGGCCTGGGCCAGCAGGGCCTCGTCCTCGGGTGCGGCCTCAAGTTTCGCCTTGAAGAGCTTTTCGAGGTTCTCGCAGCTGGCAGCGCCGCTCGTGCCGAAGAACGTATCGACCTGCTTGCGGTACTCCGAAGCCTCGGGATTCTTGTCGAAGATGGCGGCCAGGCGCTCGTACTCGGCAATCACCTCGTCGGGCATCACCTCGTCGGTGCTCTTGTAGTCATCGCAGAGGTTCGAGAAGTAGGCGACGAGCGTCTCGGGATCGGTGTTGTCACCGCCGGCAGCGATGGCCTCCTGGAAAGCCTTGCGGATGGCCGCACGGTCCGACGGCATGTAGTTGAGCACCTCGCGGGCCTTCTGGTCGAGGATGTAGGCGCGGCCGCGCTTCGGGTGGTCGCCGAAATACTGTACGCGCAGGTCGTACATGAGCAGCAGCGAGTCAACGTAAACCTTTCTCTCCTCGGCGCTCTTGGCCCGGTTGATCTTGTTCTTGTAGATGATGGCGCCACGCTGGTAGATGGACTCCTGCACGGCGGGGCAGTGGTCGATCAGCTCCTTGAGGTAGTGTGCGGCGGCGTTGTAGTCACGGTTGTCGCACGACTCCTTGAGGAAGTTGCTGTTGAGGATGTTGCGCTCCCTCTCTTCGGGAGTGTCGCCCCACTTTGCGAACTGCGGGGAGCTGAAGTCCTGAGCCATCGTTGCGGCTGCGAAGAGTGCGAAAGCCGCGGAAAGCAGAAATTTAACGTTTTTCATCGGTCAGATTAATTTTTGTTATGTTTTGTTGTAGCAGTCTGCATGCGGTTAATCGTACTTGGGGCGGGTGAACCAGTATTCGTTGTTCTCCGCAGCGCCGGCAAAGAGCGAGAAGCCCACAGCGAACTTGAAATACTGCTGGCGGACCAGCCCCAGCCGGTCGGCGATGTTGTATCCGCGCCGGCCGTACTCTACCCCCACGTCGATGGACGAGACGGCAAAGAACTTCACCGGAATGCCGATACCGGCCGTCACGGCATACTGGGCGAGCTTGTGCCCGTTGTACATCTGGTTGTAGTTGCCGTAGCGGAAGCCGGCGCGGTAGGACCAGCGCTTCAGCACGCGGCGCACGTCGTAGCGGTTGGGCGTGAACTCCACGCCGACCTTCACCGTACTCGTATTCGTATAACCCACCGTGAAGTAGGAGCCCTCCGCACCGCTCATGCCCGTGCGGACGACCGAGCTGTTGCGCCCGCCCCAGTTCTGGTAGACGTAATCCACGCCGACGGCCCACTTGGCCGTGCGGTAGAAGACGCCCGCGGCGAGCTGGTGCGGCAGCACGAGCGCCAGCTGCGTCGTATCGGAACGCACGGTCGTGTAGTTCAGGTCGGAGTTGTAGATCCGGCTCGTCACGTCGGGGCGCAGGTCGCCGCCGAAGTCGAACGCCGCACCGACGGTCAGCAGGCGTTTCTGGTTGAGGATCGGGCTCCACAGCACGCCCACCTGCCCCTTGATGCTCGAGATGCTGTAGTTGTCGGCACCGATCGTCGAGCCGTAGCTTCCGTCGCCCACGATCGACGTCGGCGTCATGACGTAGCTGCGGTCGATGCCGCCCCAGAAGTACTGTGCGGCCACGCCGACCGAGAAGTTCTTGAAGACCTCCCAGCCCAGACCGAGCTTGACCTCCGTCACGTCGCCCTCCCCCTGATAGGTGTACTGCACGGGGCCCACGTCGCCCATGATCGGGTCGTTGAAGTCCTGATAGAACTTCGTGCGGTAGCCCACCGAGCTGTAGGGCGTGAGGCTGAATCCCAGGCCGAGTTTCTTGGCCACGGGCATCTGAAAGGCGATGTCGTGGAAGTTGAACGTATTGTAGACCGAGCGTTTGGCGATGCCTTCGGCCGTCTGCGAATTGTAGTAGTTCTGGCCTTCGAGCCCGAAGCTGAACAGAAAGGTCTTCTGCGGAGTCACGCTGTACGAGGCGGGATTGAGCAGGTTGACGACGCCGGCATTGCGCACGGCCACGCCCACACCGCCCATCGAACGCATCGCGAGCGTCCCGGGCGTGTTCTGCTCCCCGATACCGTACATCGTATAGGGCGAGAACGCGTTGATGCTGCTTGTCTGTGCCGCGACCGTCACGGGAACAAGGGCCGCAGCCACGACAAGAAGTCTAATCAGGGTATTCTTCACTTGCATTGTACTCCAAAATTCTGTCCAGTCCGCAAAAGACCAGATTACAATTTGCAAATATCGTATTTTTAATTCTTTTCACAAAGTATTTCGCGTCTCCACCCGTAAAAATTACGCACAAATCGTCTATTTGCGCCCTCATCCGGCGGATATAGCCCTCGATTTCGAACGCCACGGAGTTCATCACGCCCCGTGAGACCGCCTCCTCGGTCGTAAGCCCCTGCAGGGATTCGTCGTCCGTCGGGCCGCAGAGCGGCAGCGACGCCGTATAGTCGTGCAGGGCCCGGAAACGGGTCCGCACGCCGGGCGAGATGCAGCCGCCGCGGTAGGTGGCGTCGGCCGTCACCAGATCGACGGTCACGGCCGTGCCGAAATCGACGATCAGCACGTTGCGCCCCGGGTAGAGGACCGTGGCCCCCACGGCCGCGGCCAAGCGGTCGCGTCCGAGCGTCGCGGGCGTGCGGTAGGCATTGCGGATCGGCACGGGCGTCTGCGGCGTGAAGTGCAGCAGGCTCCCGACACGCTGACGCAACATGGCGGCCGCATCGGCCGCATCGCCGCGCGTGGAGGAGAGGATCGCACGCCGGACCGGGAACTCCGCAACCAGGGCATCGACCGCCGCGGGCAGCAGCCGCTCGGCACTCCGTTCGGCCACCGGGCGCCCCGCATCGAAAACAGCCAGTTTGACCAGCGTATTGCCTATGTCGACGATCAGATTCAAATCAGAGTTCCTTGAGTGTTTTCCAAGCCTGTTCGACGTCTTTGATATTCCTAACGGTCATGGCGAGCCGATTATTGTGCTGTTTGAGCACAAATCTGTCGGGATGCTGCGTAACATGCCGCAGCATCGTCATGAAGACGTCGCTTTTATAAAAAGGAGAGTTATCCTCGCCGACGAAGTGGACGATCATCAGCCCGTTCTTGACCTTGACGCGCTCCATGCCCAGGCGGATGGCCTCCCAGCGCAGGCGCACGACGTTGAGCAGTTCTTTCGCGGCGCGCGGCAGCGGGCCGAAGCGGTCCGCAAGGCGGCTTTCGAAGGCTTCGAGGGTCTGTTCGTCCTTCGTCGAGTCGAGTTCGCGGTAGAGCTTCAGGCGCTCGGCCTGCTGCGCGACATAGCTGTCCGGGAGCGAGGCCTCGACCTCGAGTTCGATGTGCGAATCGTCGATGAAGTTCATCTGTCCGACGACCTGCTGCGCCCCCTCGTCGAGCCCGGCGACCTCCAGCCCCTCGGCGCGCAGCTCGGCGATCGCCTCGTTCATGATCTTCTGGTAGGTCTCGAAGCCGATGTCGGCGATGAAGCCGCTCTGCTCGGCGCCCAGCAGGTTGCCCGCGCCGCGGATGTCGAGGTCCTGCATGGCGATATTGAAGCCCGACCCGAGGTCCGAGAACTCCTCGATGGCACGCAGGCGCCGCCGCGCATCGGGCGAGAGCAGCTCGTCGGGCGGCGAGAGCAGGTAGCAGTAGCCCTTCTGGTTCGAGCGCCCGACGCGGCCGCGCAGCTGGTGCAGGTCGCTCAGGCCGAAATTCTGGGCGTTGTCGACGATAATCGTATTGGCGTTCGGGATGTCGATGCCGTTCTCGACGATTGTCGTCGAGAGCAGCACGTCGAACTCCCCGTAGATGAAGTCCATGATGAGTTTCTCGAGCTGCTCGGCGGGCATCTTGCCGTGCCCCACCCCCACGCGGGCCTTCGGGCAGAGGCGCGTAATCATCCCCTGGAGCGTCGGCAGGTCCTCGACGCGGTTGTGGATGAAGTAGACCTGCCCGCCGCGCGCCAGCTCCGCCTCGATGGCGTCGCGCACGATCTCCTCCGAGAAGACGTGCGACTCGGTGAGAATCGGCTGCCGGTTGGGCGGGGGCGTCGAGATGACCGAGAGGTCGCGCGAGCCCATGAGCGAGAATTGCAGCGTCCGCGGGATGGGCGTCGCCGTGAGCGTCAGCGTATCGACCGAGACGCTCATCTCGGTGAGCTTCTCCTTGGCCGCGACGCCGAACTTCTGCTCCTCGTCGATGATGAGCAGCCCCAGGTCGCGGAAGCGTATCTGCTTGCCCAGCATCTTGTGCGTGCCGATGAGGATGTCGATGCGCCCGGCGGCCAGCTCCTCGCGGATCTGCGCCACCTCGCGGGCCGTCTTCGTGCGGTTGAGGTACTCGACCCGCACGGGGAAGTCGCGCAGCCGCTCGGTGAAGGAGCGGTAGTGCTGCAACGCGAGAATCGTCGTCGGCACAAGCACGGCGACCTGCTTGCCGTCGACCGCCGCCTTGAAGGCCGCACGGATTGCCACCTCGGTCTTGCCGAAGCCCACGTCGCCGCAGACGAGCCGGTCCATCGGCTGGTCGGACTCCATGTCGCGCTTCACGGCCTGCGTCGCGGCCTGTTGGTCGGGCGTATCCTCCCAGCGGAACGACGCCTCGAGCTCGTGCTGGAGGTAGCTGTCCGGCGAGAAGGCGTAGCCCTTCGAGGCCTTGCGCTTGGCGTAGAGGGCGATGAGCTGGCGCGAGATGTCCTTGACGGCCTTCTTCGTGGCGTTCTTGAGCTTCTGCCAGGCCCCGGTGCCGAGCTTGTAGACCTTCGGCGGCTCGCCGTCGCCCGACTTGTAGCGCGAGATGCGGTGCAGCGAGTGGACGTTGACGAAGAGCACGTCGCCGTCCTTGTAGACGAGTTTGATCGCCTCGTGCGTCTTGCCGTTCTCGTTGATCTTCACCAGCCCGTCGAAGCGGCCGACCCCGTGGTCGATGTGCACGACGTAGTCGCCCGGGCGCAGCTGGTTGAGCTCCGCGACGGTCATCTGCTCGTCGCGCCGGATTTCGCCGTTGATGCGGTAGCGCTGGTAGCGGTCGAAGATCTGGTGGTCGGTATAGAGACAAATTTTCAGGTCGTTGTCGACGAATCCCTCGTGCAGCGTGACGGAGAGCGGACGGATCACGGCCTGCCCGCGTCCGATCTGGTGGAAAATGTTTTCGAGACGCTCCGTCTGCGCCTTGTTCTCCGAGAGGATGCGTGTCTCGTAGCCGCGCAGCGAGTTGCGGATCATGTCGTCGGCCAGCATCTCGAAGTTCTTGTTGAACCTGGGCTGGGGCGCCGTCGAGAAGCGCACCTTCGTGTCGGCGGGCCGCTCCGCAAGGTTGTCGCGCAGCAGGAAGAGCCGGCAGGGGGCCATGTCGGCGAGCAGGCCGTTGCGCGAGGTCATCAGCCCGTCGATCGTCTCGGGCTGCTCCATGTCCTGCAACGTGCGGCGCCGCAGGTCGTTCACGCGCCGCAGCACGTAGTCGGCGTCGTAGAACCAGCAGGCGAGCTCCGCCCCGGCGAACTGCACGAGCGAGACCCGCGCGGCGGCGGCCTGCGCGCCGTTCAGGTCGGGGATGATCTCCACGCCCTCGAGCCGATCGGCCGAGAGCTGGCTCGAGATGTTGAAGCGGCGGATCGAGTCGACCTCGTCGCCGAAGAAGTCCAGACGGTAGGGTTTGCTTTCCGAATAGGAGAAGACGTCGACGATGCCGCCGCGCACGGAGTACTGGCCGGGCTCGTAGACGAAGTCGACGCGCGTGAAGCCCGCATCGACGAGCGACCCTTCGAGCACCTCGATCGAGATGCGGTCGCCCACGCGCACCGGGATCGTCCCCCGGCGCATGGCCTCGGCGTCGGCAACCCGTTCGGCCAGCGCCTCGGGGTAGGTGCAGACGATGAGGTAGTCGCCCTTCGCGCCGCCGAACGCCCGCACGGCGCGCATCGTCGCCGTGCGCTGCACGACCCCCTGCGCATCCTCGGCGCCGTAGGCCGCCGAGCGCTTGTAGGCCGAAGGGAAGAAGCAGACGCGCGTCTCGTCGAGCAGGTTGTAGAAGTCGTTGAGCAGGTAGGCCGCGGCGTCGCGGTCCTCGGCGACGAAGAGGTGGATGCCGCCCACACGGGCCACGGCCGCGGCGGCATAGAACGAAAGGGCCCCGCCGACCAACTCTTCGAGATGGACGGTCGCCGTGTGTTTCCCGTATGCGCGGCACAGCTGCCCGAGGGGTTTCGACCCGGCGGCATACTGCGCCAGCTGTTCGCGTGCAGTCATTGTCTGCTATCGGATAAGTCCGCGTCGCCGCCGATGAGCAGCGCCGCACCGCGCGGAAGGCCGCCGGAGTCGCACACGCTCCGCGCGCTGCGCACTCTCCGCTTCCACCTCCTCCCGGCGTGCGACGCCCGCACCTGCGGCCGCGGCGTCACTTCTGGATCAGGTCGTTGTCCTTGCGGTCGTGGTAGTGCACCTCGACGATGCCGATGCTCTGGTCCTCGGCGATGCGGATGCGCACCTTGTATTTCCACTCCCAGCGGCGGCGCAGCGACCACAGCCCCTTCTTGAGGTACGAGGCCACGTAGGGGCTGACCACCAGCTTGATGTATTTGTGTCCGCGGTCCTGCGTGAGGAACGATATCTGGTTCTCAATCTTCTTGTCGAGCAGCACCGTGGGTTCGATCTTGCCCGTGCCGTTGCACGTGGGGCAGACGTCCGAGACGCTCTCCACGGCCACGGGGCGCACGCGCTGGCGCGTGATCTGCATCAGGCCGAACTTCGTGAGCGGCAGCACCGTGTGCTTGGCCTTGTCGGTGGCCATCAGGCGGACCATCTCGTCGTAGAGCGCCTGCTTGTTCTGCGCCTTGTGCAGGTCGATGAAGTCGATGATGACGATGCCGCCCAGGTCGCGCAGGCGCAACTGCCGCGCGATCTCCTTCGCCGCGGCGAGGTTCACATCCATGGCCGTCTGCTCCTGGTTGTCCTCGGCCTTCGTGCGGTTGCCCGAGTTGACGTCGATGACGTTCATGGCCTCCGTATGCTCGATGATGAGGTAGGCGCCGCGCTTGAGCGAGACGTATTTGGCGAACAACGACTTGATCTGCTTCGAGATGTCGAAGTTATCGAAGATCGGCACGTTGCCCTTGTAGAGCTTGACGATCTTCTCCTTCTCGGGTTCGATCTCCCGGATGTAGTTGCGTATCTCGTTGAACATCGCCTCGTCGTCGACGGCGATCTGCGAGAACGACCCGTTGAGCGAGTCGCGGATGATCGTGTTCGCACGGTTCATCTCGCTCATGAGCTGTGCGGGCACCGCGGCGACGTTTTTCTTGATTGCCGCGCAGGTCTTGCGCCAGCGGTCGATCTGTGTCTGGATGTCGTGTTCGATGTCCTCGTCCTTGGCCTCCATGGCCGCCGTGCGGATGATGACGCCGAAGTTCTTGGGCAGCACGGCCGCCGCAATGCGCTTCAGGCGCTTCTTCTCGTCCGCCGAGCGGATTTTCTGCGAGAGAAAGACCTTCGACGAGAAGGGTACAAGCACCACGTTGCGGCCGGCCAGCGAGATGTCGGCCGTCAGGCGGGGCCCCTTGGTCGAGATGGCCTCCTTGGCCACCTGCACCATGATCTGCTGCCCGACCTGGAGGTAGTCCCCGATCTTGCCGTTCTTCTCGACGGGCTGCTCGAGCTTCATGCTCTCGACGCGCAGGCCCCGTTTGCCGGGCTGCTGCGAGGCGACGAGCTTCTGCAGCGACGGGAACTGCGTTCCCAGATCGAGGTAGTGGATAAAGGCATCCTTTTCGTGCCCTATGTTGACGAATGCCGCGTTCAGACCCGGCATGATCTTGCGCACCTTCCCGAGGTAGATGTCCCCCACGGCGAATCCCGTCTGGCAGCGCTCCTTGTTGAGCTCGACGAGCACCTTGTCCTCGCACAGCGCGATGGATATCTCGGTCGGGTTGACGTTTACGATTAGTTCTCTGTTCATTGTATATTGCGTGTCGCACGCCGCACGGGCGCTGCGATCCTACGAAAAAAGGTTTGGGGCCGCATGTTGGGATGGAGTGGCGGCGAACTCCAATGTTTGGATGAAACGTGCCTGCGCGGGAGGCTCCGGGCACGGCGGCGGGAGGGGCGGGCGGCACCCGGCGGCTCCCGGAATCGAAAATCTTTAATAAATAGGTAAAGCTAAAAGAGCTCCGAGCCCCTTTAGCTTTACCTGTCGTTCAGCACGAAAGTGCCACCCTACTTTTTCTTGTGACGGTTCTTGCGAAGACGTTTCTTACGCTTGTGGGTAGCCATCTTGTGACGCTTATGCTTCTTTCCGTTTGGCATAATCCTTAAAATTTTAGAGGTTCTTGACTTATTTTACTTCACCTTCGCAGCAAAGCTCTTCGCGGGCTTGAAAGCGGGGATGTTGTGTTCGGGAATCGTGATGGTCGTATTCTTCGAGATGTTGCGGGCCACCTTCTTGGCGCGCTTCTTCACGATGAAGCTGCCGAAGCCGCGGAGATACACGTTGTTGTTATTGGTCAGCGACGTCTTGATGCTCTCCATGAAAGCCTCGACGATGGCCTGAACCTGCACCTTCTCGACGCCGGTGCTTTTAGCGATTTCGCTTACGATATCTGCCTTTGTCATGTCTTTATTGTATTAAAAATTAAACTCATCCACCCACTTGGGACTGCAAATATACGTTTTATTTGAATTTCCGCCAACAAACCGCAATTTTTTTTCGCGTTTTTTGGCCGGGGCCCTACGGCACAGTCACACAATGCGATAACAAATATCGGGCAAAAGCCGACCGAAAAACGCCGGATTCGCACCGCGGCGGACAGGGCCGTCCGCCGCGGCCTGCCGGTGCGGCACGCCATTGCGCTGTGGGGCAACGCCTTGCGCATTCCGCCGCAAGATATTCGCCCCGCAATCCAATAAACAGCCCGGTTTTTGCGTTTGACAATAAAAACACTATTTTTGCAAACGCTAAATCCGACAGTATGGTCAAGATACTCTGGGTCGACGACGAAGTCGAACTGCTGAAGCCCCACGTGCTGTTCCTCACGCAGAAGGGTTACGAAGTCGATACCTGCAACAACGGGTACGACGCCATCGACATGGTCTCCGGCGAGGCCTACGACCTGATTATCCTCGACGAGATGATGCCCGGCATGACGGGGCTCGAGACGCTCCCCAAGATCAAGGAGATACGTCCCACGACCCCGGTCATCATGGTCACCAAGAGCGAGGAGGAGAACATCATGAACAAGGCCATCGGTTCGAAGATCGCCGACTACCTCATCAAGCCCGTGAACCCCAACCAGGTGCTGCTCTCGATCAAGAAGAACGTCCATTCGCAGCAGCTCGTCACCGAGCAGACGACGGCCGACTACCGTTCGGAGTTCGGGCGCATCTCGGCGTCGCTGCAGATGGCCGAGACGTTCCAGGACTGGTGCTCGCTCTACCGCCGCCTGACGGCCTGGGAGATCGAGCTCGAGGACTCCACGGACCAGAGCATCAAGGAGGTGCTCGCCTACCAGAAGACCGAGGCCAACCAGGAGTTCTGCAAGTTCGTGCGCCGCAACTACTACCACTGGATCAACCGCCGTGCGGACGACACGCCCGTCATGTCGCACACGCTCATGCGGTCGAAGATCTTTCCCGTGGCGGACGAGAACCGCAAGACCACGCTGCTGCTCATCGACAACTTCCGCTACGACCAGTGGCGGTCGATCTCGTCGCTGCTGCGCGGCTACTACGACGTCGTGCAGGACGACTTCTACTGCGCCATCCTGCCCACGGCCACGCAGTACGCCCGCAACGCCATCTTCGCGGGGCTGATGCCGCTGTCGATCGACCGGCTGATGCCGGGCAAGTGGCTCAACGACAACGAGGAGGGCGGCAAGAACCAGTACGAGGAGGAGTTCCTGCGGCGGCTGTTGACCCAGAGCGGCCGGCAGTGGAAGTTCTCCTTCGACAAGCTCGTGCGCCCGGAGCAGGGCCGCAGGCTCGTGGACAACATCCAGAAGGTCTACGACGCCGACTTCTCGGTCATCGTCTACAACTTTCTGGACATCCTCTCGCACGCCCGCACCGAGACCGACATCATCCGCGAGCTGACCGAGGACGAGGCGGCCTTCCGCTCGCTCACGCGCTCGTGGTTCGAGCATTCGGACCTCTACACGATCCTCAAGCTGCTCTCCGAGCGCGGCCACACGGTGGTCATCACCTCGGACCACGGCACGATCCGCGTGGACAACCCCGTGAAGGTCACCGGCGACCGCGAGACCTCGTCGAACCTGCGCTACAAGACGGGCCGCAACCTCGCCTACAACTCGCGCGAGGTCTACGAGGTGCTCAAGCCCGAGGACATCCAGCTGCCGTCGAGCAACCTCACGTCGAGCTACATCTTCGCCTACAATTCGGACTTTCTGGTCTACAACAACGACGCCAACCGCCACATCCGCTACTACCGCAACACGTTCCAGCACGGCGGCATCTCGATGGAGGAGATGATCGTGCCGTACATCGTGCTCAAACCCAAACAGTGACAACCGAAAACACAAACCTATGAAAACCATCCATATCACCGATCAGGACGAACTGCCGCAGGTGGCCGAGGCCGTGATCGCGGCGCTGGGGCGCCGCACGGTCGTCGCCTTCCGCGGGGAGATGGGCGCGGGCAAGACCACGCTCATCCGTGAAATCGCCGCACAGCTCGGCGCCACGGACACCGTGACGAGCCCGACATTCGCCATCGTCAACCAGTACAAGGGTTCGGGCAACCGCCGCATCCACCATTTCGACTTCTACCGCATCGACGACCTGCGCGAGGCCTACGACTTCGGCTACGAGGAGTATTTCTACTCGGGCGACCTCTGCCTGGTGGAGTGGCCCGAGAAGATCGAGCCGCTGCTGCCCGAGGAGACGATGAACGTGCGCATCACGGTCGACAGCGAGACGGCCCGCACCTTCGAGATTGACTGACGCGCCGACGCCGGTAAACGGACGGGAGAGTTTCCGTATCGGAGGCTCTCCCGTCGGTTTGCATCCGGCATTGCGCCGGCCTGCGCCCTCTTCACGAAAGCGGAAGGCAACCCGCGGCGCTTCCCTTTCCGAAAACGGCATTTTCATTTGCCGCGGCACGCGACATTTCGTATCTTTGCCGCCGGGTTCCGGAGGTTCCTCCCTGCGGCCGGCCGGCGTGCGGACTTCGGACGACGGGCGTTTCTGGGCAGCACCCGAGCCCCTCACCATAGAATAAACAACTTACCTCACACCAATATGCAGGAATACATCTCCAAACAGCATCAGATTCTCCGCCCCGCGGAGCAGATTTACGCCGTCATCAGCCGCTTCGACAACCTGACGCCCGCCCTGGCGGACCGCGTCGAGGAGTGGCAGGCCACCGAGGACCGCTGCTCGTTCAAGGCCAAGGGCTTCACCGTGAAGCTCCGCATGGAGGAGCGCATCGCCCCCAAGCACGTGAAGATCGTGGGCGACGAAGGGGGCGTCCCGATGGATTTCGCCTTCTGGATCCAGCTGCACAAGGTCTCCGACACGGACACGCGCCTGCGGCTGGTGCTGCACATCGAACTGAACATGATGATGCGGATGATGATCGGCTCGAAACTGCAGGGGGCCGTCGACCAGATCGCCGAGGGCATCGCCCGGGCGATGAATGCCGCCCCGCAGTACTGATCCGCCACGCTTTCAGCCGGTCACTCCCCGACCGGAACACAAAAAAAGTGACCCGCCGCAATGACGGGTCGCTTCTTTTTTGCGGAATACGCGGCACTACGGTCCGGTGAGGGGCCGAATGCCGCCCGGGGCGCTACTCCCGCATGGCGCGGGCGACGCAGCGGATCGTCGGGAAGGCTTCGCGCACGTGCTCCGCAGCCTCGTCGGGCGTGCACCACACGACCTGCTCGATCCCCTCCTCGGTCTGGGGCCGCAGCGACGACGTCGCCTCCGTGCGCAGCTCGAACCAGTGGGTGCGCTTCAGTTCCCAGCGCGCCGTCTTCGGGAACCAGTAGGCATGCAGCGTCGCGCACAGCGGCCGCACGACGTGCGCCGCAACGCCCGTCTCCTCGGCAATCTCGCGCTCGGCGCACGTCTCAAGGCTCTCGCCCGGCTCGACATGTCCTTTGGGCAGGTCCCAGCGTCCGTTGCGGTGGATCATCAGCCAGGCGCCCCGCGCATCGACCACCACGCCGCCGGCCGCCTCCACGGCCGTGAACTCCGCGGCAAAGGCCGCAAAGGCCGCGTCGGGATCGTCCGAGACCACGGCGACGGTGTTGTTCGTTTCGAGAATTTTCCCTATCTTCGTCCGGCCGACGGGGCCGTCGGAGGCCGGGTCGACGACACGGTCGGTCCCGGCAGGTGCAGTCCGCGTGAAGATCACGGACTTGTCGGCAAAATAGACGGTATGCTCCATACCCGGAAAAATTTTGGAACAAAATTACGAATAAATGGGAAAACCTCAACGAAAATGAAAAAAATCCTCCTGATGATGGCTATTGCAGCTGTGGGACTCGGAGCCTGCGACGAGCGGCCCAAGCCCCTTACGATCGACAACGCCCTGACGTCCGAGGAGATCGCCGCCGGGCGCCTGACACCCGAAGTGATGTGGAAAATGGGCCGTGCGGGCTCGTCGTCGCTCTCGGCAGACGGCAGCCGCCTGCTCTACACCGTGACGCACTACAACATGGCCGAGAACCGCGGCGTGACGGCCGTCTACGTGCAGGAGCTGGCCTCGGGCGCCGTGCACCAGCTCACCGACTTCGCGTCGAACAACTCGTCGCCCGCCTGGTCGGCAGACGGCAGCCGCATCTACTTCCTCTCGGACCGCAGCGGCTCGTCGCAGGTCTGGGTGATGGATGCCGACGGCGGCAACGCCACGCTCGTGACGGGCAAGGGCGGCAGCGAGGGCATCCCCGACGTCGAGGGCTTCGGCGTGAGCCCCGACGGCAAGCACATCTGGTGGGTGCAGGGCGTGCAGCCGGCCGGTGTCGCCATCCGCTCGTCGGACGTCTACAAGGACATGGACAAGTCGAAGGCCCGCATCTACGATGACCTGATGGTCCGCCACTGGGACTACTGGGACGAGGGGACCTACCGCCACATCTTCGTCGGAGAACTGGGCAAGGGGCTCGTCACCTCGGGCCGCGACATCATGCCCGATGCGGCATGGGACGCCCCGCTGGCCCCCTACTTCGACATGGCCGAGATCGCCTGGAACCACGCCGGCACGCAGCTGGCCTACACCTGCAAGCCGCTGACCGGCACGGCCTATGCCGTATCGACCGACTCGGACATCTTCATCTACGACCTGGCCACGGGCCGGACGCAGAACATCTGCAAGCCGGCAAACCGACCGGCGGGTGAGACGGCCGCCGCCGGCGACATGCCCGGCTACGACAAGTATCCCGTCTGGTCGCCCGACGACTCGAAAATCGCCTTCCGCTCGATGCGCCGCGCGGGCAACGAGTCGGACAAGGAGCGGCTGTTCGTCTACGACTGCCGCACGGGCCGCATGGAGGACCTGACGGCCGAGTTCGACTACAACGCCATGAACGTCGTCTGGGAGGGCAACGACCGCCTGTGGTTCATCGCCCCGATCGAGGCCACGCACCAGATATGCCGCGTGCAGGTGCCCTCGGCGACGGCCGAGCACCCGGCGGCCGAAGTCGAGGTCCTCACCTCGGGCGACCACGACATCAACGCCTTCACGATGGGCGGCGGACGCATCGTCGCCGAGATGACCAAAATCTCGATGGCCACGGAGTTCTTCGACGTGAACCCCGAAGACGGCCGTCTGACGCAGATTTCGGCCATCAACAAGCCCATCTACGACCACATCCGCATGGGTGAGGTGCAGAAGCGCTGGGTCAGGACCACCGACGGCAAGCAGATGCTCACGTGGGTCGTGCTGCCGCCCGATTTCGATCCCGCGAAGAAGTACCCCGTGCTGCTCTACTGCCAGGGCGGCCCGCAGAGCGTCGTCTCGCAGTTCTGGAGCTACCGCTGGAACCTCGAGCTGATCGCCTCGGGCGGCTACGTCGTCGTGGCGCCCAACCGCCGCGGCCTGCCCTCGTTCGGGCAGGAGTGGCTCGACCAGATTTCGGGCGACTACTCGGGCCAGAACATCCGCGACTACCTCTCGGCCATCGACGACGTGGCGGCCGAACCGTGGGCCGACCGCGACCGCATGGGGTGCGTGGGTGCCTCCTACGGCGGCTATTCGGTCTACTTCCTGGCCGGCTGCCACGACAAGCGCTTCAAGGCCTTCATCGCCCACTGCGGCATCTTCGACTTCGACTCGATGTACGGCGAAACGGAAGAGCTGTGGTTCGTCAACAACGACTACGGAGGCCCCTATTGGGACAAGACGAACGCCACGGCCCAGCGCTCCTACGCCAACTCGCCGCACCGCTTCGTCGACCGGTGGGACACGCCGATCCTGATCGTCACCGGCGAGAAGGACTACCGCATTCCCTACACGCAGTCGCTCGAGGCCTTCACGGCAGCGCGCGTGCGCGGCATCCCGGCGCGTCTGGTCTCGTTCCAGGACGAGGCCCATCAGGTCTTCCGCCCGCAGAACTCGCTCGTCTGGAACCGCGAGTTCTTCGGCTGGCTCGACAAGTACGTCAAGCAGTAGCCGCCCTGCACTCCGGCCATCCCGCGGCCGTCCGGAACCGATCCGGACGGCCGCGGTCGTTTCCACCCTCCCCGACCGGCATGCCGCACACCCCGCAAAGGGTCCTACACGCGTGTCTACGAGGCATGTCCGAACCGTCGGAAAACACGCCGCCGGGGCCGCGACACCGCCGTTTTCGTGATAAAAAACACGGTGTTCGTTGAATTTATTTTCCCGAAACGGCCGGTATACCTATTTTTGCAGACATTCGGACAACAGCATTCAACCCTATTCCCGATATATGAAACTCTGGACAACTCTGTTCGCACTGCCCCTGCTGGCCGCCTCGTGCTCCGAAAACCCGGAGCCCGCGCCGCAACCGGAGGCAGGCACCATCCGTGTGACCGTGGGTTCCGGTCCCCGGATCGACATCTCCGCCGACACGCGCACCGCACTCGGCGACGACGGCGTGACGGTCCGCTGGACCGACGGAGACGAAATCGCCCTGTGGGGCCTCGACGCCGGAGGCGGCGAGCGCTTCTCCGCCGCACCCTTCGCGCTGTGGCACTACAACGCCTCGTTCGGCGAAGCCCGCTTCCGCGGCGACATTCCGCAGCTCGAAGCCGGGGAGTACACCTACCTGGCCGTCTCGCCCCGCCCCACAGCGGTCGAGGGAACGCGCGCCACGTATGAGATTCCGGCCGAGCAGTCCGGCGCCTTCGACGGCGCGTGCGACGTCATGGTCGCCGCGCCCGTCACGGCCGCAGCCCTCACCGAGGGCGACAACAGCGACGCCGTGCGCTTCGACTTCGCGCACAAGATGCACGTGCTGAAGATCCGCCTCGCCGAGAACCGGCTTTCCGAGCCCGTCACACGGCTCGAGATCGCCTTTCCGCAGCCCGTCACGGGCCGTCTGACGGTCGACGCCGCGGATGCGGAGGCCGCACCCGAGCTGACCGGCGGCAGCAACGTGCTGACGCTGCGCTTCCCCGAACCTTTAGAGGTCACGCCCGAAAACGAACCGGTCGTCTACGCCGTGATTGCCCCGGTCGACATCCCGGCCGAGGAGCAGATCACCCTGACGGCCTTCGGCACGGGCGAGCAGTCGAAGCCCGCGACGCTGGACGGCAAGTTCTTCGCCGAGGGCCACACGACGCCCCTTGCGCTGCACATTCCCGAAAAGGCGAAGGTCAACACGACGCTGCGTCTGCACCTGGCCGACACGGGCGAGGAGACGCTCGGCGAGCGCATCGACGCATTCACCCTCACGACCGACATCGAAGGGGTGCTC
Source organism: uncultured Alistipes sp. (assembly GCF_949296715.1). Lineage (GTDB taxonomy): Bacteria > Bacteroidota > Bacteroidia > Bacteroidales > Rikenellaceae > Alistipes. Next base: position 97,463 of record NZ_CASFQD010000038.1, read on the forward strand.
TTCGACAACGGCACGCAGAGCCGCACCTTCGCCGTCACGGGCGCGGGCGACTACGACCTGATCTTCGAGGAGTTCCCCGAGGCGCTGCAGGGACAAAACATCACCGTGGCCTACGAATCCGAGAACGCCGTGCTCTACCGCACCGTCGCGCTGCCCGCCACCCTGAACAAGGGCCAGGTCAACGAGGTGGCCACACCGCTCTCGGTGCCCTACCTGCTCGAGGAGACCTTCGACAACGTGCCGGGCTTCGACTACAACGCCGGCAACAGCACGTCGACAACCTCCAGCGGCAGCAACACCGCCAAGCAGCTCTCCGAATACGGCATGGCCGAGGGGTGGAGCGGCGCCCGCTGCGGCGTCGAGGCCGGCAAGGCGATGCGCATCTGCTGCCGCAACGAATACGCCGGATCGCTGTTCGTCTACGTCCACGGCACCTACCACGGCCGCGTCGACTCGCCGGCCCTGACGGGCATCCGCGACGGCAAGAGCCCGAACATCCGCATCACGTTCAACTACTCCTTCAACCGCGAGTGCAACACCGGCGGCACGAACCAGCCCTACCTGGCCTTCAGCATCACCGACGACGCGAACCTCAACACGGTCGGCACGTCGAGCCCCGGCAGCGAGTACTATACGTGGAACATCCCCGGTGCGCTGCTCACCGATCTGACGGGCGAGCTCTCGGGATCGTTCGACAACATTCCGCTCGGCGGCGAGAGCGCCCCGGTGCGCATCGAGGGGGCGGTCAACACGCAGCGCCTGGTCTGGGAGGTCTACATGAAGGACAAGGAGACGGGCAGCGGCTTCACCCGCAACACGATGAGCAACAACTGGGTCTACATCGACAACATCCGCGTCTCCATCGACAAATAAACGAGCAGCCATGAAACGATATTTCGCATACATCATCGCCGCGGCGGCACTCGCCGCCGGGTGCGCCGAAAAGGAGGAGGGCGCCGCAGGCAGGGGCTTCGGACGTCTCGAGATCGAGACGTCGGCCGACACGCAGATCGTCACGCGGAGCGTCCCGACGCCCCCGGCCGGCGAGTTCTCCCTGACACTCACGGGCGACGGCTACGAGGGACGCTGGGAGAGCGTCGACGCCTTCGCACAGTGCGACACGATCTTCCGCGAAGGGAACTACACGGCCCGCATCGCGTGGGGCGACTCCGCGGCCGAAGGGGCCGACAAGGTCTGCTACGCCGGTGAGCGGCAGTTCACGCTGCAGGCCCGCCGCACCAACACGGTTTCGGTCACGGCCACGGTCGCCAACTCGCAGACGCGCGTCCGCACCACGGAGCAGTTCCGCAACTACTTCCACGACGCAAGTTTCACCGTCCGCACCGGTGCGGGCAACACGTTCGATTTCGCGGCCGAGGGCGGCGAGGTGGTCTTCGTGCAGGCAGGGACGACGCTCAAGGTGAGCGGCACGGCCCGCCGCCAGAGCCAGACCGGCACGGACGAGGGACCGGAAGTGACCTTCTCGGCCACGCTCGAGGGCGTGACGAAGGCCCGCACGTGCCACACCTTCACCTTCGACGCCTCGCAGGCGGGCAGCGCGACGGTCACGATCCTGCTCGACGAGGGCGAGCAAATCATCGCACCCGTCGAGATCGAACTCAACGACGAAGCCACCGACAACGAATAATAAACACACGACGATATGAAAATCTTTACCAAGATTCTGGCAGCCATGACCATCGCGGCGATGCTCGCGACGGGCTGCGTCAAGGAGGAGCCGAACTACAGGCAAAACGGGCAGAACGGCGGACAGGGGACGGCCGAAGCCGTGGGATACCTCTCGCTGGAGGGGCTCTCGATGCGCGTCATCTACGACGCCGATACCGAAATCCGTCCGGACGACACCGGGGACGAGACGCAGCGTCCGGCCTCACGCGCCGACGGGGCGCAGCCCGCGGTGGACGACTTCCTCGTGGAGATCGCCGACGCCTCGGGCAAACCGGTGCTCACGCAGAGCTACGGCGAGCTGAAGGCCTCGTTCGCCGGAGCCGACAAGCGGCTGGAGCTGCCTGTGGGCAGCTATACGATGAAGGTGCGCTCGGAGGAGGAGACCGCCACGCCCGCCGTCGGATGGGAACACCCCGTCTACGGCACGACGGTCGACTTCGCGATCCGCAAGAACGAGGCGACGTCCGTGGGCGAGGTGGTCTGCAAGCTGCAGAGCATCAAGGTCACGGTGATGTGCTCGGCGGACCTGGCGGCCAAGCTGACCGACGACACGGCATCGACCGTCTCGCTGGGCGACGTCTCCACGGTCTTTGCACTCGATGAGACCCGCGCGGCCTACTTCCTGCCGCAGGCGGAGACCAACACGCTCGAATTCAAGCTGACGGGCAAGTTCGCCGACACGCAGGAGCCCACCGACTTCTCGAAGACCATCACGGGCGTGAAGGCCGGGCAGTGGCGCAAGATCGCGCTGGTGATCTCCCACGCCGACAAGGGCGACATCCAGCTCGACATCACCGTGGACAACTTCGTCGAGGACGAGGAGATCGTCGTCGACGGCACGGAAGATACCGAAGAACCGGGCATCGAGGAGCCCGGCACCGATCCGGAACCCGGCAACGAGGCCTCGATCGTCTGGAAAGGCTACGACATCGACAGCCAGCAGACCGTAACGGCCGACATGCAGATCGAGCTCGACGTCACCGTGCCGAAGGGCATCCGTTCGTTCGTCGTCACCATCGAATCCGCAACGCTGACGCCCCTGCTGCCGACCATCGGACTGCCGGCGCAGTTCGACCTCTGCAACATCGAGGACGAGAAGCTGCAGGCGCTGCTCGGCAATTCGATCGAAGAGGGCGGTCTGGGCTTCCCGATCAACGAGGAGGTCCGCGATCAGACCTACGTCCCCTTCTCGATCACCTATTTCGTGCAGATGCTGGTGAACATCCCCGGCGAGCACAATTTCAAACTCGACGTCACGGACAACGAGGGCGCCACGATCACCAAGACCGTGCAGCTGCTCACGCCGGCACAATAAACCCCCGCACGCCATGAAACACGCATTTTCATACGCCGCCGCGCTGTGCTGCCTGCTCGCCGCCGCTTCCTGCTCGAAGTCGGAGACCGACGATGCCGCCCGCGGCACGTGCGGCACGATGGAGCTGACCGTCGCGGGCACGCGCAGCGACGCGCAAGGCGGGGAGTACGACCCGCTGGAGCACCTGACCGTCAGCATCTACGACGACGCGGAGCAGCTGCTGCGCCGCTACACGTCGCAGGACGGCATCCCCGAACGGTACGAACTGCTGGCGGGCAGCTACCGCATCGCCGTCGAGGCGGGCGAAGAGGCGGCCGCCTCGTTCACGCTCCGCCGCTACACGGGCGAGGAGCGCTTCGCGGTCTCGTGCGGCGCCACGACCCCCGTCGAGGTGACGTGCCGCCGCACGAGCGTCGCGGCACAGGTCGCATTCGACAAAAGTGTCCCGGAGTCCTTCGGCCAGAACTATGCCGTCTGGATCGCACCGGGCGATGCGGCCGACGAGACGCAGATCGCCCAGGGCAGCCAGGCCGGACTGGAGTTCACGGCCGACGCCACGGGCTACTTCACCCTGCCCGAGGGGGTCTCGACCCTTGCCTGGAAATTCCGCGGCGAGCACGCCTCGCGCGGCGAGGTGGTCAAGGAGGGGACGCTCGACGTGAAGGCGGGCGACAACTGCACGCTGAAGTTCCGCTTCAGCCCCGACCTGCCGGGATTCATCGAGTGCTTCACGATCACGGTGGACGACTCGACAGACGACCGCGACGACACCTTCGTCTGGGCCGACATCACGATCGAGGGCGACGGCTTCGACATGGACCAGACGCAGGAGTACACCCCCGGCACGCCGAAGAGCTACCTGATCGGCAGCGCCGCATCCATCGCCACGGCGACGCTCGCCGTCGGTGAAGAGGTCCACGACCTGCTCAACGCCGCACCCGCGGGCGTCGAGGCCGTGCGGACCGACGAACGCCACCTCACGGTGACGCTCGGCGACGAGTTCTTTGCGGGACGCCCCGCCGGCGTGCTGGCGCTGACGTTCCGCGTCACGGACGCCAACGGCGGCGAACTGGAGCGCAACGCATCGTTCCAACTCCAGGGCCTGCTGCCGATCGAAAAGGGTGACTGGAGCCTGTGGAGCCGCACGCTCACGCTCCGCGCCTCGGCGGCCGATCCCGAAGCCGAAGTGCTCTTCACGCTCCGCACGACGGAGGGCGAGGAGCAGCTGCCGGGCGTGCGCGGCGAAGACGGCATCCACACGGCGACCTTCGCCCCCGGATGGACAAGCTCCGAGAACGAGAACGGCCTGACGTGCCATACGCCCGACGAAAAGGGCCTCCGCGTCGGCACGCACTACACGTGTGTGGCCACGATCAACGGCGTGGAGTATACGGCGACGCTCGACACCCCTGCGGGCGACGCGATCTCCAACGCCGGCATGGACGACTGGTCAACCTACGTCGTCGCGGGATGGTCCGTTTTGAGCGGCGAGGTGCCCTACCCGAACGCCGACAGCGGGACCGTCTTCTGGGTCGGCGGCAACAACAAGCAGACCAACGCCCTCTGCACCGGTGCGGAGATCGAGGGCAGCAACGGCCTCTGCGCCCAGCTCAAACCGATGGAGGCGGCGGGTGTCTTCGCCGCGGGCAACCTCTTCACCGGCACGTTCGAGGGAGGTCCGAACTTCCTCGACATGTACGGCCTGGCCCATTTCGGCGCGGTCTACGACTTCACGGCCCGCCCCACGGCGCTGCGCCTGCGCTACAACGCCACGATCACCAACGTGACCAACACGGGCAAGAGTTCGCTCACCACCGGGGACCTCGACCAGGGCCGCATCTTCGTCTGCATCACCGACTGGACGGCGCGCCATACCGTCAAGTCGGGCTCGAGCTTCGACGAGACGACCTTCTGGGACCCCGCCGCCACGACATCGCTCCCCGAAGGCCCGATCCTCGGCTACGGATCGCAGATGCTCACCGAGTCGACCGACGGCTGGCAGACGCTGACGATCCCCATCCTGTGGTACGACCGCAACGCCGCTCCCGCGGCCGGGAACTTCTCGCTGTCGATCTCCTGCGCCACAAGCTACAAGGGCGACTACGTGGCCGGCAGCACGAACAACCTGCTCTACGTCGAGGATTTCGAATGGGTATACTAACGATAAACCGCACGACCATGCGCAACAGAATACTTACAACGCTCGTCTCCGCGCTGTGCCTCGCCGGCACGGCCGGGACGGCACAGGCACAACAGACGGCGGAGCAGCCGGCAGCCGCGACGGCGGAATATGCCGCCGTGACCGATGCCGGAACCGCACCGGCAACCGCCTCACCGGCCCGGCGGCCCATGACCATCAACGAGATGCGCATGCGCCGCGGCCTGACCGACCGCCATACCCTCTTCGTCCCCAAGGGACAGTGGATCTTCGGCGGTACGGCCTCCTACTCGACCCACACCAACGACCGCTACCAGCTGCTCATCATCGAGGACATCAACTCCACGGGCTACACCTTCCGCGTCAGCCCGATGATAGCCTACGCCCTGCGCGACAACATGGCCATCGGTGCGCGCTTCGCCTACTCGAGGTCGCTGCTCAAGCTCGACAACGCCTCGCTGAAGTTCGGCGACGACGTCGACGCCACGGAGTTCCGCGCCCGGGACTTCTACACGCTCACGCACAGCTATACGGCCTCGGTGATCTGGCGGCAGTACATCCCGCTGGGCAACAGCAAGCGCTTCGCGCTCTTCAACGAGATGCAGCTCTCGGGCAGCGGCTCGCAGGCCAAGTTCGCGAACGACTCGCCCGTCAAGGGCACCTACCAGACCGGTTACAGCATCTCGCTTGGCTTCTCGCCCGGCATCGTGGCCTTCGCGACGAACAACATGGCCGTGGAGGTCAACGTCGGCGTGATGGGCATCTCGTACAACCACATCGACCAGGTCCACAACCAGGTGCGCGAGGGCAAGCTCGACACGAGCATGATGAACTTCAAGGTCAATATCTTCTCGATCGGCCTCGGCATGGCCTTCTACCTCTAAAACCGGTACGCACATGAAACGAATTATCCTTCTACTTCTGACGACCTGCACCGTGGCTGCGGCCCGTGCGGAGAAGCCCCGGTTTGCGGACCAGAGACAGGCGACGCCGACCACGGCCGTGACTACCGTCACGACGACCGCGACAACCGCAGCGGAGAGCGGCTCCCAGCAGCTCGACCGCGCGCGCGCCGAGCTGCGCAAGCAGCGCTTCCTGCCCACGCGCCGGCGCATGGACCGCGAGATCAACCGGCTCAAGTTCGCCTACAAGGGCGAGGTCATCATCGGACTGACGGCCTCCTACGGTACGCTCTCGAGCGACAACGCCGACGTGCTGACCATCCTGTCGAGCCTCTCGGCCGACGGCGCCATCGCCACCATCAAACCCTCGGTCGGCTATTTCTACCGCGACAACCGCTGCCTCGGCGTCCGCTTCGGCTACAACCACATGAGCGGCACGCTCGACGGCGACTACGACTTCGGCGAGAGCAACGACTTCTCGGGGTCGCTGCCCTACCTCGACATCTCGAGCAACAACTACTCGTTCGGCATCTTCCACCGCTCCTACGCCGGGCTCGATCTCCGCGGACGCTTCGGGCTCTTCGCCGAATTCGAGCTCTCGGTCTCGACCGGCTCGTCGAACGACGCCCACAAGCGCGACGGCGAAATCAAACGCATCTACGGGGACAATACGAAGCTCAAACTCGCGTTTAATCCCGGAGCGGCCGTCTACATCTTCCCGAACGTCTGCGCCACGCTCTCGTTCGGACTGGGCGGCATACAGTACACCTCGGTCACGCAGCGGGATGCCGACGGCAACAAGATCGGTACGCGCAAGGCTTCGAACATGCGCTTCCGGCTGAACATCGCCGCCATCAACTTCGGCATGACCATCCACCTGTGGGACAAGAAAAAGCAGTAAGACCATGAAGATCGCACATATCAGAACCTTTCTCGCCTGCGCGGCGGCACTCGCGCTCTCGGCCTGCATCAGGAACGACGTGCCCTACCCCGTCGTGGAGCTGCAGATCACCGACGTGCGGGGCGAAGGCTTCACCGTCGGCAAGGTGGACCTCGGCAACCGCCAGGTGACGCTCCAGCTCGACGAACAGACCGACATCCGCAACGTGCGGATCGACGACGTGACGCTCGACGCCAAAATCCACAGCGTTACGCTCGACAAGGAGCAGCTTCTCGGCAAGGTGCAGACCTCGCAGCCCCTCACGGGCACGTTCGACCTGCGCACGCCGCTCTATGTCACCCTCTCGCTCTATCAGGACTACGACTGGACAATCACGGCCGAGCAGACCATCGAACGCCGCTTCGCCGTCGAGGGGCAGATCGGCGCCACGACCTTCGATGCGGAGAACCGCATTGCCACGGCCACCGTGGGCAAGGAGACCGACCTCGCGGCGCTCACCGTCACGGAGCTGAAACTCGGACCGGCCGACATCACCACCTACTCGCCCACGCTTGAGGAGCTGTCGGGATCGAACTTCGAAACGGTGCGTTTCGTCGACGTCACCTGCCACGGCCGCACCGAGCAGTGGACGCTCGACGTGCAGCGCACGGACCAGAGCGTCACTCTGCGGCAGGCCGACGCCTGGACCCGCGTCATCTGGCTCTACGGCGAAGGCATCGCCGGCTCGACGATGGGCTTCAGCTACCGCAAGGCCGGCGACGAGCAGTGGACACGCATCGCCAGCGACGATGCCGACTCGCCCGTCGAGGTGACGGGCGGCAGCTTCACGCTCCGCCTGACCGTCGAGCCGCTGACCACCTACGAGGTCAAGGCCTTCTGCGGTGACGAGGAGAGCGCCGTCCGCACGCTCACGACCGAAGGGGAACAGCAGCTGCCCAACTGCGACCTGGAGACCTGGTCGAAGCCCAAGAACCCCTGGCTGCCCTTCGCCTCGGACGACAGCGGCAACCCGATTGACCCCTTCTGGGGCTCGGGCAACAACGGCGCCACGGTCATCAGCAGCAGCGACAACCTCACCACGCCCGTCACGGACCTCCACCCGGAAGCAACGGGCAAATACTCCGCACGGCTCGAATCGCGCTACGTCGTGATGAAGCTCGCCGCCGGCAACCTCTTCACCGGAGAGTTCGTCGGCATCCGCAGCCTCTCGCACGGCATCGTGAACTTCGGGCGTCCCTTCACGCTGCGGCCCACGGCCCTGCGGCTGTGGATGAAATACACCTGCGGCCAAATCGACAACGCCAAGGATATCGGCAGCGTACCCGTGGGCGAGAGCATCCAGGTGGGCGACTACGACACCGGCAGCATCTACATCGCACTGGGCACCTGGACCAAGGAGGAGTACGGCTACGGCAAGGACCACGAGCTCTTCGGCACGGACGAAAGCCCCGTGAGCATCGACACGCGCGACGCCTCGACCTTCTTCGACCCCAACGGCAAGGATGTCATCGGCTACGGCGGACGGTACTTCCACGAAAGTGTCGACGAGTGGACGCAGATCACCATTCCGATCGAATACAGCGCGACGGACAAGCGTCCGACGCACATCGTCGTCGTCTGCTCGGCCTCGCGCCTGGGCGACTACTTCACCGGCAGCCGCAACAGCCGCATGTGGATCGACGACATCGAACTGCTCTACGACTGATTCCCTGTCAGCAGGAGCCGGTCCCTGTACGAGAGCGGGCGGAGGTGCTGCGGCACTTCCGCCCGCTTTTGTACAAAGTGAAAAGTGAAAGGTAAAAAAGGTAATGATGCCAAAATTGGTTGGAGATATAAAATGTAACCGACTTAATATTTGGCAGTTAGGAGGATAAAACAGAGATTAGTAGAAACCGGTTTCTACTAATCTCTGTTTTTATGTCAAAAAAACGAAAAAAAC
>NZ_CASFQD010000039.1 GCF_949296715.1 uncultured Alistipes sp.
CGTTTTTTTGACATAAAAACAGAGATTAGTAGAAACCGGTTTCTACTAATCTCTGTTTTATCCTCCTAACTGCCAAATATTAGGTCGGTTACATTTTATATCTCCAACCAATTTTGGCATCATTACCCAAAAAAGGCGGACCCTGAAGTCCGCCTTTCCCGTATTATCTCCGCGTCTTCCGATTACAGGATGCCCTGCTCGACCATCGACTTGGCAACCTTCATGAAGCCGGCGATGTTGGCGCCCTTCATGTAGTTGATGTAGCCGTCCTTCTCCGTTCCGTACTCCAGGCAGGCGTGGTGGATCGACGACATGATCTGATGCAGCTTGGCATCGACCTCCTCGGCCGTCCAGTTGAGCTTCTGGGAGTTCTGCGTCATCTCCAGACCCGACGTGGCCACGCCGCCGGCGTTCACGGCCTTGCCCGGTCCGTAGGGAATCTTCGCCGCGATGAAGGCGTCGATGGCCTCCGGGCGGCAGCCCATGTTCGAAACCTCGGCCACGATCTTCACGCCGTTGGCCAGCAGCTTCTTGGCATCCTCGCCGTCCAGCTCGTTCTGCGTGGCGCACGGCATGGCGATGTCGACCTTGACCTCCCACGGCTTGCGGCCTGCGAAGAACTGCGAACCCGGGAACTTCTTGGCATAGGGTTCCACGACGTCGTTGTTCGAGGCGCGCAGCTCGAGCATGTAGGCGATCTTCTCGGCGTTCAGACCCTCCGGATCGTAGATGTAGCCGTCGGGACCCGAAATCGTCACGACCTTGGCCCCCAGCTCCGTAGCCTTCGTCGCAGCGCCCCAGGCCACGTTGCCGAAGCCCGAGATGGCGATCGTCTGGCCCTTGATGTCCATGCCGGCCTTCTCGAGCATCTGGCGCAGGAAGTAGACGGCGCCGAAGCCCGTAGCCTCGGGACGGATGAGCGATCCGCCGTAGGTCATGCCCTTGCCCGTCAGCACGCCCGTGTTCTCGCGGGCCAGCTTGCGGTACATGCCGTAGAGGAAGCCGATCTCGCGGCCGCCCACGCCGATGTCACCGGCCGGAACGTCCGTCTCGGGACCGATGTGGCACCACAACTCCGTCATGAAGGCCTGGCAGAAGCGCATCACCTCGCGATCCGACTTGCCCTTGGGGTTGAAGTCCGAACCGCCCTTCGCACCGCCCATGGGCAGCGTCGTCAGCGCGTTCTTGAAAATCTGCTCGAAGCCCAGGAACTTCAGGATCGAGGGGTTCACCGAGGGGTGGAAACGCAAACCGCCCTTGTAGGGGCCGATGGCGTTGTTGAACTGGATGCGGTAGCCGGTGTTGACCTGCACCTCGCCCTTGTCGTCGACCCATACCACCTTGAAGGTGAAGATGCGGTCCGGCTCGACGATACGCTCGGCAATCCGGTTGGCCTCGAATTCGGGATGCTGGTTGTAAGCCTCTTCCACCGTCATGAGGACCTCACGGACGGCCTGCAGATACTCGCTTTCGCCGGGGTGCTTGCGCTCAAGCTCCGCCATAATTTTGTTTACGTTCATAACAATAGGTATTTTGGTTGGTTGATCGTTCTGCGGTTTTGTCGGACAATGCGATGTTGTCTGTTACAAATATAGCAAATTTTATTATGGATCGTAACTTTTCGTGAAAAAAATCTGCGGGATCGTCATTCCTCCCGCTCCTCGCGCACCATGCCCTTGTTCGAGCGGCCGTCGATGGTGACCCACAGCGGCCTCTCGAAGCGCACCAGGCGCAGGTAGCGGCCCTCCCACACGGCGGGCCGGGCGTCGAGCAGCTTTTCGCGGAAGATGCCCTCGCCGCGCGAGGGGTTGATCGTCAGATAGCCCACGCCCAGCGACGTGACGTTCTGGAAGAAGTGTGTGCCCTGCGAGGGCTCGACGTCGAACTTCTCGATGTTGCACTCGACGATGACCTTCGCCTCGGAGATGTGCGTCCACTTGACCGGCACGCCGAGGAACGGGTCCGACGAGCCCCAGCGTCCCGGACCGACGAGGATGTAGCTGCGCTTCTCGTCGCGCATGCGGGCGTTGAGGCCCAGCAGCTCGTCGGCGATCTTCTCCGTGGAGAGCGAGTCGAAGTCGGCGCTCTTGACGTAGATGATGTCGGCGATGTCGGACATGCGGCCGATGCCCAGGGCGCTCTCGCCGTAGATGAGCGCTTCGGCCGGGTTCTCGCGGCTCCAGTCGATCGGGCGGTTGTCCTGGTTGTCGATGATCGGCCGGATCTGCAGCAGGTTGAAGATCCGCTGCCGCCCGGGTGCGACGTCCATGTTCACGGCGAACTCCACCTCTACGGGGCAGCGCATCTCGTCGGCGCCCATGCGCAGGATGTCCGAGATGATCTCGGCCAGCGGGAAGGTGTTGTACTTGAGGATGTTGTTGAAGGTGATGACGCGGCGGCCCCGGTCGAACGGGCTGTCCGATATGCGTTCGTTCTCGCGGTCCCAGACCGAGCAGACGTGGCGTGCGTTGCGGTAGTCGCCGATCTCCTGCAGCGTCAGGCGGTGGAGGTTCACCGCGTCGTCGATCGACGTGCGGAACTCCTCGGGGCGCAGGCTCAGGGCCAGCACCTCGCTCTGCGTGTCGCGCAGCGCCAGCTCGGGCGTCGAGGTCTGGAGGACCTTCTGCGGGTAGCGGGGCGAGAAGCGCAGCGTGCGGCCGCCGTCGACGACCAGCTTGCCCAGCCCCATGGCGATGTTGCAGACGCCGTCCTCGGGCTTCTCGTCGCCGATGGGGTAGTAGTTGATCGAGCGCGCCACGCCCGAGAAGGTCGGGAAGTAGAGCCCGTTCTGCTCCGTGCCGCACACCTCCTGCAGGATGACGGCCATCTTCTCCTCCGAGATGAGGTTCTGCGACGTCTGGATGTAGGCGCGCGACGCCGCGAAGTAGACCGAGGCGTAGACGCTCTTGACGGCGCGCAGCACGAGGCGCAGCATCTGGTCCTCGTTCTCCGTGTAGGGGATCATGTAGGTGGAGTAGATGCCGGCGAAGGGCTGGTAGTGCGAGTCCTCGAGTTTCGACGACGAACGCACGGCCAGCGGCGTGCGCACGGTGCGGATATAGGCCTTGAGCTCCTCCTGCAGCCGCTGCGGGATTGTCGAGGTGACAAACTCCGAGAGAATCTCCTCGTCGGAAGCTTCCTGCGAGATGACGTACTTCAGGCCGTTCATGTCGATGAACTCGTCGAAATACTCCGTGGCGATGACCACCGAGCGGGGGATCATGATGCGCACGTTCTCGTGCTTGTCGTACTGGCGGTACTTGATGAGCATCGAGTTCATGAAGGCCAGGCCGCGGGCCTTTCCGCCGAGCGACCCCTCGCCGATGCGGGCGAAGGCCACGGCGTCGGAGTAGGTCTCGGGGTCGAAGCGTGCGACGACGCCCTGTCCGAGCAGCGTGCGGTAGTCGCGGATGAGGTTCTCGAGCACGCGGCGGTGCTCCTCGACCGTCGCGAAGTGGCTCTTGTTGTACTGGCGGATCGAGGCAGCCAGCGGGAAGAGGCCCCGCGAGTAGAGCCATTTCGAGAGGTGGTTCTGCGAGGTGTGGTACTCGAACGCCCGGTCGGGGATCGTGGCGATCATCTGCTGCATCTGGGCGAGGTCCTTCGCGCGGCCGATCTCGGCCCCCGTGTCGGGGTCCTTGAAGACGAAGTCCCCGAAGGCGAACTCCTTGGAGATGTATTCGTGCAGCTGCGTGAGCAGCGTCTTGGAGTTCTTGGCGATGAACCCCGCACCGAGGCGCCCGGCCTCGGCGGCGAACTCCGTCTGCGAGGATTGCAGCAGCACCGGCATCAGCGGGTTGTCCTCCTTGATGCGGCGGCAGAGGTCGATGCCGGCGTCGAGCTTCTCGCTCTGCGGCGGGTCGTGGCGGTGCAGCACGAAGCCCACGTCGGAGATCACGCCCAGCAGGTTCTTCTTGTAGCGGTCGTAGAGCTCCGTGGCCTCTTCGTAGCTCGTGGCCAGCAGGATTTTCGGCCGCGCGCGCTTGCGCAGCACCTGCTGCTGCTCGTTGAAGGCATCCTTCAGGAACTCGGTGTTCTGGAGCAGGATCAGCTTGTAGAGTTCGGGCAGGTAGGTCGAGTAGAAGCGGATCGAGTCCTCGACGAGCAGGATTGCCTGCACACCCCCCTGGAGGATGTCCTCCGGGGCGTTCATGTGGTCCTCGATGAGCTTGATGATGGCGATGATGAGGTCCGTGTTGCCGTGCCAGCAGAAGATGTAGTCGAGCCCCGAGCGGTCCTGCTCCTCGATGCGGCGGTAGATGTCCTTCGAGAAGGAGGTCAGCAGCGCCACGGGAATCTGCGGATGGCGCTCCTTGACCAGCCGGGCGAAGGCGAAGACGTCGGGTTCGCCGACGTTGTACATCGTCAGGATGAAGTCGAACGTGTCGTCCTCGGCGAGCAGCGCCAGCGCCTCGGAGGTCGAGCTCACGCGCGTGAACGACGGCGGGTTGGACATGTTCAGGTCGAGGTACTCCTGGTTGATCTGCGATTCGATGTGTCCGTCCTCCTCGAGGATGTAGCCGTCGTAGCTGCAACAGACGAGCAGAATCTTGTGAATCCGGTACTTCATGAAGCGGTACTGGGCGAGGCTGTCGTCCGGGAGGTACTTTTCGAGATGCTGGTTCATGGGCGTGGGTTTGTTTCGGTACGGGGGTTGCCGGACGAAGGGGCAGGCCGCGCGGCCGCGGGTGACGGCGCGTGCCGCGGCGTGGACGCCTGTCGGAGCGGGAGTGCGCGGAATGCCATTTCGTGTCGGTCGGTTTGTGTGGTTGTGCTCCTCTTGTCGCAAAACAAGTGATGTCAAATGTAAAAATACACAAAAAAATGGTTACCTTTGTTCGGATGAACGAATTTTCGGACGAATCAAACGCAAAAAGATGAATACGGGAAAATATACCCTGCAGGAGGTCACCTCGCCGGCCGTCGAGCGCGAGTGGCTCGACCTGCCCAAGCGCATCTACAAGGGCAACCGCAACTGGGTCTGCCCGCTGGACTGCGATATCCGCAAGGTCTTCGATCCGGCGAAGAACGAACTCTTCGCCGACGGCGAGGCCATCCGCTGGGTGGTCCGCGACGCCGAAGGCGAGGTCGTGGGACGCATCGCGGCCTTCTACAACCGCGAGAAGGCAGCCCTCGAGGAGCAGCCCACGGGCGGCTGCGGCTTCTTCGAGGCGATCAACGACCAGCAGGTTGCCGACATGATGTTCGACGCCGCGCGCATGTGGCTTGCGAGCCGCGGCATGGAGGCCATGGACGGCCCGGTCAACTTCGGGCAGCGCCGCGACTGGTGGGGCCTGCTCGTCGAGGGCTACGAGTTCCAGCCCCTCTACGCGAACCCCTACAACCCGCCCTACTACAAGGAGCTGTTCGAGAACTACGGCTTCCAGAACTACTTCAACCAGAACAGTTACATCTGGCGGGCCAACATCTCGGAGATGAACGAACGCACCTTCGACCGGGCCGAACGGCTGCTCTCGATTCCGGGCTACCACATCGAGAACATCGACATGAACAACCTGGAGGAGGCGGCCGAGAACTTCCGTCTGGTCTACAACAAGGCGTGGGCGCTCTTCTCGGGTGTCAAGCCCATGACGCGCGAGGAGGCGCTCGAGATGCTGCACGAAATGAAGCCGCTGATCGACCCCAACATCATTTTCTTCGCCTACTTCAACGACGAGCCGATCGGCTTCTTCATCACGGTGCCCGACCTGAACTGCATCATCGGCCGCTTCAACGGCAAGTTCGGCCTGTGGCAGAAGCTCCAGTTGTTGTGGGAGCTGAAGGTGCGCAAGCGCAGCAGTCGCATCTTCGGCATCATCTTCGGCATCGCGCCCGAATTCCACGGCAAGGGGGTCGAGTCGGCGATCATGGTGCGCTACTGGCACTTCATGATGCAGACGCAGACGCGCTACAAGACGCTCGAACTGGCGTGGATCGGCGACTTCAACCCGGTGATGAACCGCATGATCGAGACCTACGTCTGCGCCAAGCGCTACAAGGTGCACACGACCTATCGCTACCTGTTCGACCGCACGAAGGAGTTTCACCGCTGCCCGCGTCTGGGGGTCAAGCGCCGTTACGAATAAGACCAAAACCTTAATACTTTCCTGATGAAAACCACCGTATTTACCAAGTACCACATCGCCGCAGGGGCCCGCATGGCCGAATTCGCGGGATACAACATGCCCATCGAGTTCACGGGCATCAACGACGAGCACATGGCCGTGCGTGAGGGTGCGGGCGTCTTCGACGTGAGCCACATGGGCGAAATCTGGGTCAAGGGCCCGCATGCGCTCGACCTGCTGCAGCGCATCACCTCGAACGACGTGTCGAAGCTCTACGACGGCAAGGTGCAGTATACGTGCATGCCCAACGGCCGCGGCGGCATCGTCGACGACGTGCTGGTCTACCGCATCGACGCCGGGACCTACATGCTCTGCGTGAACGCCGCCAATATCGAGAAGGACTGGAACCACATCTGTGAGGAGGGCAGGGCCTTCGGCATGGAGGCGGGCCACGGCAAGCAGCTCTACAACGCTTCGGACGAGATTTGCCAGCTGGCCGTGCAGGGACCGCTGGCCATGAAGATTGTGCAGAAGATGTGCGACGAGCCCGTCGAGCAGATGGAGTACTACACCTTCCGCAAGATGAAGGTCGCCGGTGTGGATGCCATCCTTTCGATTACGGGCTACACGGGCTCGGGCGGCTGCGAAATCTACGTCGCCAACGAGGACGGCGAGCAGCTGTGGAAGGCCCTCTGGGAGGCCGGTGCCGAATACGGGCTGAAGAACATCGGCCTCGGCGCACGCGACACGCTGCGCCTGGAGAAGGGCTTCTGCCTCTACGGCAACGACATCGACGACACGACCTCGCCGCTGGAGGCCGGGCTGGGCTGGATTACGAAGTTCGCCGAGGGCAAGGAGTTCATCGACCGCCCGCTGCTTGAGCGGCAGAAGGCCGAGGGGCTGAAGCGCCGGCTCGTGGGCTTCCGCATGGTCGAGCGCGGCGTGCCGCGCCACGGCTACGAACTCGCCGCTCCGGACGGCACGGTCATCGGCCATGTCACGTCGGGCACGATGTCGCCCTGCCTGAAGGTGGGTATCGGCATGGGCTATGTCGACGCGGCCCATGCGAAGGCCGGCAGCGAAATTGCCGTCGTGATTCGCGGCAAGGCCGTGAAGGCCGAGGTCGTCAAGATACCTTTTGTATAACACATAACGCAACCAAAACAGAAAACGCCATGAAGGCCAAATACCTCGGACTCGAACTCTCGAGCCCTGTCATCGTCAGCAGCTCCCCCTATACGGCCACGAAGGCCTCCGTCGCGCAGTGTGTGCGCAACGGCGCCGGGGCTGTCGTGCTGAAGTCGATCTTTGAAGAGCAGATTCTCCGCCATGCCGCCGCGTTGGAGTACGCCTCCGATGCCGGCATGGGGGATTCGGGCGAATACCTCGAGCGATACCTCGGCGACGCCTACAAGGCCGAGTTCCTGCAGCTG
This sequence comes from uncultured Alistipes sp., assembly GCF_949296715.1. Lineage (GTDB taxonomy): Bacteria > Bacteroidota > Bacteroidia > Bacteroidales > Rikenellaceae > Alistipes. The sequence goes on from NZ_CASFQD010000039.1 coordinate 7,499, forward strand.
GTCCGCGACGCGGCGGGCGAGGGCGTGCCGGTCATTACCAGCATCAACTGCATCGCTTCGGCCTCCGCGTGGGTCGACTACGCCGTCATGATGGCCGAAGCCGGTGCTTCGGCTCTCGAGCTGAACATCTTTCTCCAGCCGACGGACCGCCACCGCACGGCTGCCGAGATCGAGCAGGAGTATGCCGATGTCGTGCGTGCCGTGGCCGCAGCCGTGAAGATCCCCGTCTCGGTGAAGCTGCCGCAGCGCCTGACCAACGTGCTGTCGGTCGCCGATGCCCTGCTGGCGCGCGGCGCCCGCGGCGTGGTGCTCTACAACCGCTTCTTCGAGCCCGACATCGACATCGAACGGATGGAGTTCACGAAGGGCAACCCCTTCAGCAGCCCCTCCGAGCTGCGCAGCGTGCTGCGTTCGACGGCCCTCTGCTCGGCAGCGCTGCCGCAGCTCGACCTGGCCGTCTCGACCGGTGTGCACGACGGAGAGGCTGCAGTCAAGGCCCTGCTGTGCGGTGCGCGTGCCGTACAGGTCTGCTCGGCGATCCACGAGAAGGGATATGGCGTCATTGCCGAGATCAACCGTTTCGTCGACGAGTGGGCCGCGCGTCATGGGTTTGCCTCGCTCGAGGAGTTCCGCGGCAAGATGGACTTCGGGCATCCCGAAAACGACATTTACCAGCGCGTGCAGTACATGAAGTACTTCCCGCATGATGCGGAGTAGCCCTGCGCTCCTGTAAGCTTCTGTGAAAAGTTGACCGCCGCCGGAGATGTCTCCGGCGGCGGTTGTTTTGTCTGCGCGGCGCTATCCGCGGCGGGAGATGGGCTGCACGGCGCTCTCCTCCGCAAAGAGACGGTCGAAGAGCCGGTCGAGCTGCGGCGTGTCGCGGATCAGGGCGCGCAGCTCTTCCAGCCGGCGGGCATTCTCCGACTCGGCAATCCAGAGTTGCAGGTAGCCCCCGTCGCCGTATTTGTCGCGCAGGTGCTCCATGCAGCGGGCACGGTGGCCTTCGCGGTCGAGCGCGGGGTAGTGGTCGAGCCCGTACTGGATGGTGCGGCGGAGGATTGTTGCGGCGTCGATGAGCCGGTCGGCTTCGGCGACGATGCGCCCGTAGAGCGAGCGCGGCGGCCGCTTTGCCGACGCACGGTGGTCCTCCACGGCATCGCACATCATGGCCATCTGTTCCGCCGAGAACCAGCGGGACAGGTTTCGGTCCGCCGCGAGGATTTCGGCCGAGACAAGGTGGTGGCGTTCGCGCCCCGCGACGAGCCCCGTGTCGTGATAGGCGGCAATGGCGTAGACCATGTCAAGGTCGACCGTGTAGTGTCCGGCCAGCGCGAGACTGCGCGCAATGACCGTTCGGACGTGGTCCGTGCCGTGTGCACGGTCGAAGCCCTCGTAGCGCGGGATAATCTCGCGTTCGACATAGTCGACCAGCGAAGGGGTGGGGGATTCTGGTTCCGTTGCCTGCATCGGGTGGGTTGTTTGTCTCTTTTTTTCCGGTGTGAAAAGAGCCCTCCGCCGCAGCGGGGAGCTCTTTGTCGTGGTTGGCCGGATGCCGCCGTTGCGGATTCCCGGCCGGGCCTTCCGTGACGCCCGGGCGGCCTACTTGGCGTAGGCGACGGCGCGGGTTTCGCGGATTACGGTGATTTTCACCTGACCCGGGTAGGTCATCTCGTCCTGGATCTTCTTGGCAATGTCGTGCGAGAGGCTCTCCGACTGCTGATCCGAGAGCTTGTCGGCGCCGACGATCACACGCAGCTCGCGGCCGGCCTGGATGGCGTAGGTCTTCACCACGCCGGGGTACGAGAGGGCGATGTCCTCCATCTCCTTCAGTCGCTTGATGTAGCTCTCGACCACCTCGCGGCGGGCGCCGGGACGGGCTCCCGAGATGGCGTCGCAGACCTGGATGATCGGGGCGATGAGCGAGGTCATCTCCACCTCGTCGTGGTGTGCGCCGATGGCGTTGCAGACCTCGGGCTTCTCCTTGTACTTCTCGGCGAGCTTCATGCCGATGATGGCGTGCGGCAGTTCGGGTTCGTCGTCGGGCACCTTGCCGATGTCGTGCAGCAGACCGGCGCGGCGTGCGATCTTGGGGTTGAGCCCCAGCTCGGCGGCCATGATGCCGGCCAGGTTGGCCGTTTCGCGGGCATGCTGGAGCAGGTTCTGTCCGTAGGACGAGCGGTACTTCATCTTGCCGATCATGCGGATGAGCTCGGGGTGCAGTCCGTGGATTCCGAGGTCGATGGTCGTGCGTTTGCCGACCTCGACGATCTCCTCCTCGATCTGCTTCTGCACCTTGGCCACGACCTCCTCGATGCGTGCGGGGTGGATGCGGCCGTCGGTGACGAGCTGGTGCAGGGCCAGGCGTGCGATTTCGCGGCGCACGGGATCGAAGCCCGAGAGGATGATCGCCTCGGGCGTGTCGTCGACGATGATCTCGATGCCTGTCGCGGCCTCGAGGGCGCGGATGTTGCGGCCCTCGCGGCCGATGATGCGGCCCTTGACCTCGTCGCTCTCGATGTTGAAGACCGTCACGGCATTCTCGATCGCCGTTTCCGTAGCCACGCGCTGGATCGATGCCACGATGATGCGCTTGGCCTCCTTCGAGGCGGTCATCTTGGCCTCCTCGATCGTTTCGTTGATATACGATGCGGCTTCGGCCTTGGCCTCGGCCTTCATGTTTTCGATGAGAATATTCCGGGCATCCTCGGAACTCATGCCTGAAATCTGCTCCAGACGCATGTTCTGCTCGCGCATCATCTGGTCGATCTCCTCCTTCTTGTGGTCGACGAGCTGGAGCTGGTTCTTGAGCTGCTCCTTGAGTCGGTCGTTCTCGCGCATGCGGTTCTCGAGGTCGCGCTGCTGGTTCTGGAGGTTCTGCTCGATCTGCTTGGCGCGCTGTTCGCTCTGTGCGATCTTCTGGTTCCGCTCGTTGACCTGACGGTCGTATTCGCTCTTGAGCTGTATGAACTTCTCCTTGGCCTGGAGGATCTTCTCCTTCTTGATCATCTCGCCTTCGGCCTCGGCCTCCTTGAGGGCGGCCTCGCGCTTGCGTCGGATCGACGTCCTGGCCACCATGTTGGTGACCACGGCGTAGACCGCAACGGCCGCGATGGCGGAGATGCAGGCTGTCAAAATGATATCCATTTGGTTCGCTGTGTTTTTTAATTGTTATTATTAAGGTTCCTGAATATTGCCATAAAAAAACCGCATAGGATTCCTTAGTCTTGTTTGACGAATCTGCAAGATAAGTCATTTGTGGGGGCTCCGGCAATCGCAATCTTCCAACGGTACGCCGAGGCGGACACCCCGAAGGGTCAAGGCCTGATTTTGAAGCACCGTGAGTTGCCCCAATATAAAAAGTGTTCAGTTTCGCAAAGCTGTAAGGAATCTATGCGGGTAGATTTTTCCTTCGTATGTTAAAGAACGTCGGCTGTTCCCGAAACCGGAGCCGCAACCTTTTCTCTTCGCTGCATCTCCTGCCGTCCCGTTCCGGCCTATCCTCTTTTTTCTCCTTTTTCCTTTAGTCTCCCGACTCGCGTCTCTCTCGCACCCACATCCACGAGCTTTCGCCCATCCCTTCTCTCTCCTTCTCTCTCCTTCGTCTCTCCTTTTCTCCTCTCTCGTCCCTTTCTCGTCCCTCCTTGTCTCCGTCTCTCGTCTCTCCTCTCTCGCCCCCCCCCGGAATGGTGGTCTCCCGGGTTTTCTTCTGCGGCAAATCGGCTCCGGGGCCCTTCCCGGGTAGCGGTCACTGCTTGTCCATCTCGTTCAGATAGGCGTCGATGCGTTCATCGAGCCTGTGCAGCCGCTTGAGGTCCTCGCTTCCGACTTCGCGGCTCTGCCGCATCTCGACATTCGCGATGGCGAAATTCAGCGCCGTCATCGAGAGGTAGTCCTTTTCGCTCCAGTTTTCGAAGCGCTTTTGCGTGATTCGGGCCAGGTAGGTGTTTACCTCGCGCTCGGCCAAACGGTACATCTCCTCCTTCTCGCTCTCGATATTGAACGAGTAGCTCCGGCCTGCCACCTTGAGCGTTATCGACTGTTTGGCCATCTTTTTTCCGTGCGTTATCTCTGTTCAGCGTCCTGTGTCGTCCCGGCGCTTTCGGGTCTTTCGAGCAGCGCGATGCATTTGTCCACCTCCCGCATAAGACGGTTGACGCGCGCCCGCGCCTTTTCCCGGTTGCGCCCTCCTCCCGACAACCCTTCGACCAGCTGCATGCGTCCGACTTCGGCATCCAGACTGCGGATGCGTTCTTCGAGCCTGCGGTTCGCGACCTTCAGCGCATCGCGCTCGGCGGTCAGCTCGCGGCAAAGCGCGCTCATGCGCCCGTGCTCTTCGATGAGCCTCCCGATCCGGACTTCGAGGTTCGCTATCACGCTTTTGTCGGCCATAGGGCTTCGGGTAAAGTTCCTTTAACTTTTCAAAGGTACGTAAAAGAACGGTAAAAAGCAAATTTTTTATTTTATGCGGCCTTTCGGCTCCACCCGCCCGTAGAGGTCGTAATCGGCGGCATTGACGATTTGCACATCGTAAAAACGACCCCGGAGCAGCCGCCTTTCGGCCGCGGGAATCAGGATTTCCTGATCCACCTCGGGCGAGTCGTACTGCGTGCGGCCGACGTAGTAGTCGCCCTGCCGCGAGTCGATGATTACGCGCTCGGTGCGGCCCACGCGGCGCCGGTTGTTCTCCGCGGCGATCGTGTGCTGCAGCTCCATGATGCGCTCCACGCGCTGCTGCTTGACCTCCTCCGGAACGTCGTCATGCAATTCCCGCGCCGAAAAGGTCCCCTCCTCCTCCGAGTAGGCGAAGACCCCGAGCCGCTCGAAGCGCACGTCGCGCACGAAGTCCATGAGCTCCGCGAAGTCGGCCTCCGTCTCGCCCGGATAGCCCACCAGCAGCGTCGTGCGCAGCGTCAGGTCGGGAACCGCAGCGCGCAGCCGCCCGATGAGCGCCAGCGCCTCGGCCTTCGTGTGGCGGCGGTGCATGGCCGCCAGCTGGGCGTCGGAGATGTGCTGGAAGGGGATGTCGAGGTACTTGCATATCCTGGGCTCGGAGGCCATCACCTCGATTACGTCGTCGGGGAATGCCGCCGGATAGGCGTAGTGGAGGCGGACCCACTCGATGCCGTCGATGCGGCACAGACGGCGCAGCAGCTCGGCCAGCCGCCGTTCGCCGTAGAGGTCGATGCCGTAGTAGGTCGTGTCCTGCGCGATGACAATCAGCTCGCGGACCCCTGCGGCTGCCAGCTTGCGGGCCTCCTCCTCGAGCGTCTCCATCGGCACGGAGACGTGGCGCCCGCGGATGAGCGGGATGGCGCAGTAGCCGCACATCCAGTTGCAGCCCTCCGAAATCTTCAGGTAGGCGTAGTGACGCGGCGTCGAGAGCAGCCGTTCGGTCTCCAGCGCCGGGTCCTGGGATGCGCCGAGCGCCCGGATGATGCCGTCCCACGTGCGGGCGCCGAAGTAGTCGTCCACCTCGGGAATCTCGTGGCGCAGCTCGTCGGCATAGCGCTCCGAGAGGCAGCCGATGACGAACAGCCGGTCGATCTTCCCGGCCTGCTTGGCGGTCGCGGCGCGCAGGATCATCTCGATGGACTCCTGCTTGGCGTCGCCGATGAAGCCGCAGGTGTTGATGACGACGGTGCGGGCGTCGGTGCGGTCGCTGTCCCAGACCACGCCGTAGCCCGCCGCGGCAAGCCGCGCCATGAGGTGCTCGCTGTCGACCGTGTTCTTCGAACAGCCGAGCGTGATGACGTTGATTTTCTTCATTTCGTTCGTTTCCCGGATTCCGCCCCGCCTCCAGAACCGGCCCTCGCAGGGCCGCGGCCGGGATGCGGGGTTGTTTTTGCGGCCCTTGCCGCTTGTCGTTTCCTATTTCCCGGCGTCGCCGAACAGGGCGTCGACAAACTCCCGGCGGTCGAAGATGCGCAGCTGGTCGATGCCCTCGCCGATGCCGATGTAGCGCACCGGGATGCGGAACTGGTCGCTGATGCCGATCACCACGCCGCCCTTGGCCGTGCCGTCGAGCTTCGTGATGGCCAGCGAGGTGACCTGCGTGGCCTGCGTGAACTGCCGGGCCTGCTCGAAGGCGTTTTGCCCCGTCGAGCCGTCGAGCACGAGCATCACCTCATGCGGTGCGCCGGGAATGACCTTCGACATGACGTTGCGTATCTTCGTCAGCTCGTTCATCAGGTTGATCTTGTTGTGCAGGCGGCCCGCCGTGTCGATCAGCACGACGTCGGCGCCGTTGGCCTTGGCCGAGGTGAGCGTGTCGAAGGCCACCGATGCGGGGTCGGAGCCCATCTCCTGGCGGATCATCGTCGCCCCGGCGCGGTCGGCCCACACCTTGAGCTGGTCGATGGCCGCGGCGCGGAACGTGTCCGCCGCGCCGATCCACACCTTGCGTCCGGCCTTCGTGAGCTGGGCCGCGAGCTTGCCGATGGTCGTGGTCTTGCCTGCGCCGTTGACCCCCACGACCATCACGACGTAGGGTTCGCCCGGCCGGGCGTCGAGCCCGAAGCTGCCCTCCGTGGCGTGCGCCTCCTCCATCAGGGCGGCGACCTCCTCGCGCAGGATGCGCTGCAGCTCCGAGGTGTTCATGTACTTGTCGCGCGCCACGCGCTCCTCGATGCGGCGGATGATCTTCACGGTCGTCTCGACGCCGACGTCCGAGGTGATGAGCACCTCCTCCAGCTCGTCGAGCACGTCGGCGTCGACCGTCGAGCGGCCCGCCACGGCGCGTGCGAGTTTCGAGAAGAGCCCCGTCTTGGTCTTTTCCAGCCCGGCGTCGAGCTGCCGCTGCTCCTCGCGCACCTCCTCCTGGGGGGCCGGTGCGGCGTTATCCTGTTTCTTTTTGAAAATGTCGAAGAATCCCATAGCAGTCCGTATATCTGCACAAAGATACGAAGAAAGTTTGGAAAAAAGCGTTACCTTTGCGATATACCTTATATATACAGTTACGAAGATGATGAAAAGGACCTTCCTGCTCTTCCTGATGCTCTGCTGCGGCATCCCGGCCGCCCTTGCGCAGGATCTGATCGTCAAGACCGACGCCTCGCGCATCGAGGCCCGCGTGACCGAAATCTCTCCCGAGACGATACGCTACAAACGCTTCTCGAATCCCGACGGCCCGACCTACCTCCTGCCCGTCGCCGATGTCGAGCGGATCGAGTACGCCAACGGCGAAACCGAGTATTTCAACCGCCCGGCTCCCGCCCCTGTTCCGGCGGCTCCGGATGCCCCGGCGGCTCCGGCGGCAGAGGGGCCTGCCGCCCCTGCTTCCCCGGCCGCTCCGACGGCCGCCGTGGAGACTCCGGCCGGACAGACCGGGGCATACCCCGTACAGTATGAGCTCAAGCGCTACAAGGTGGGCGATCTCTACGACGGCAACGGCGTGAAGGGGGTGGTCTTCAAGGTGTCGGACGACGGCCTGCACGGCCTGCTCGTTTCGCTCGACGAGGCGATGCTCCCGTGGAGCCTCTTCCGCAAGGGCGATCTGTGCACGGTGGGGGCTTCGGACAGCGCCGACGGACGTGCCAACATGGAGGCCGTCGCCCGCTACATCGCCGAAAAGGGGTTGTCGTGGGACGATTTCCCGGCCTTCAAGTGGTGCCGGGAGCAGGGCGAAGGGTGGTATCTGCCCTCCATCGACGAGCTGCTGGTCCTCGGAAACAGCTTCAACGGCGGGACGCGCGTCCACTACGACCGCCAGGCCCGCAACCGCTTCAACGACGCGCTCAAGGAGCACGGCGGCAAACGCATGGACCGGCTGGTCTACTACTTTTCCTCGACGGAACTGAACGAAAAGGAGGCTCATACCACCCACATGGACATGAAGCCGCCCTATGTCGTCGAGATTCCCAAGTACAACAAGTTCCTCGTGCGGGCCGTGCACGCATTCTGACCCGCGGCGGCCGTTTCGTCCGCACCTGCATTTCCGGCCTTCCCCGCATCTGCATTTCCGGCCTTCCCCCGTGTCGCATGCAGCCGTGCGGAGGTTGCGGCCGTCGGTCCCGTATTTCCGGCCGCAGGCATACAGACACACAAAGGGCGTCCCGAAAGACGCCCTTTGTATTTAAGATCGCTCTTAAAATACTACTTCTTCTCCTCGAAGAAATCCTTGATCTGGTCGTTGGCGATGATGCCCTCCTTGAACATGTAGGCTCCGGTCTTCTCCGACTTGACCATCTTGATGCACTTGGTGAACTGCTTGCCCGTGCCGGTCTTCAGCGTTGCGACTACTTTCTTTGCCATAAAACTTCCTTACTATTTGATTTCACGGTGAACGGTGACCCTCTTCAGGTACGGATTGTACTTCTTGCGCTCCAGACGCTCGGGGGTGTTCTTCTTGTTTTTGGTGGTGATGTAGCGGGACATTCCGGGAACGCCGCTCTCCTTCTGTTCGGTGCACTCGAGGATGACCTGAACTCTGTTGCCTTTCTTTGCCATTTGTTACGAGTTTTTAGTGTACGGCCTTTGCTGCGACAGCCTCGCGCAGAGCGACTGCAAGACCCTTCTTGTTAATGGTTTTCATACCGGCGGCCGATACCTTCAGGGTGATCCAGCGGCCCTCCTGCTCCGACCAGAAGCGCTTGGTTTTCAGATTGGGGCTGAACTTGCGCTTGGTCTTGTGGTGCGAGTGCGAGACGTTGTTGCCCACGATCGCCACCTTGCCTGTGATTTCGCAAACTTTCATTTTCGATGTTTTTTAATTAAATCCCCGTAATAAAAGGGAGTGCAAATATACAATCTTTTCGGCAAATCGCCAAAATATCGTAAAATTAATGCTCTTCGGTGTGCGGGACGGTGAAAATCCGCCGCCGCAAGCCGGGACTACTCCGCCGCCTTCTCCTGTTCGAGGCAGTCGCGCAGCAGGCCGATGGCGAAGGCCGAGGCGCGGTCGATGATCTGCCCGCGGTCGGTGCCGCACTGCTTGAGGATGGCCTGCGTGCCGCGGGGCGTTGCCACGGCGATCCACACCGTGCCGACGGACTTTGCGTCCGATCCGCCCGTGGGACCCGCGATGCCGGTGGTCGCCACGGCGTAGTCGGCGCCCGAGATGCGCCGCGCCCCCTCGGCCATGCGGCGGGCCACCTGCTCGCTCACGGCGCCGTAGCGGGCGATCTCTTCGGCCAGTACGCCCAGGATGCGGCTCTTGGCCTCGTTGCTGTAGGCCACCACGCCGCAGAGAAAGTAGGCCGACGCGCCGGGCATGGCCGTGAAGCGTGCGGCGATTGCGCCGCCCGTGCAGCTCTCGGCCGCGGCGAGGGTCTCGCCGCGCTGCGTGAGGATGCCGTGCACGAGCTCCTGCATCGTGGCGCGCTCGAAGCCGATGACGTGGTAGGGGATCAGGCGGCGCAGCGCCTCGAACTGCCGGTCGATCTCCCGCATGACGCTCTCGCCCTCGACCTCGTAGGCCGACAGGCGCAGCCGCACGACGCCCGGGCTGGGCAGGTAGGCCAGCTTCAGGTAGGGCGGCAGGGCATTCTCCCAGGGGGCGATCTTCTCGGCGAGCATCGACTCGGCCAGTCCGGCGGTGATCATCGTGCGGTGGACGATCTGCCGCAGGGCGAAGCGCGCCTTCAGCCGCGGCATCACCTCGTCCTGCATCAGGTGCTCCATCTCGTAGGGAACGCCCGGCAGCGAGACGACGACGCGGCCGTCGCGCTCGAACCACATGCCCGGGGCCGTGCCGTGGGCGTTGAAAAGCACCGTGCAGCAGGCCGGAACGAGCGACTGCGAGCGGTTGAGCTCGTTGTATTCGATGCCGCGCGCCGTGAGCATGCGCTCGACGTGCTCGGCTACGCGGGCGTCGGGCACCAGTTCGCTGTGGAACATCTCGGCGAGCGTCTTCTTGGTGATGTCGTCCTTCGTGGGGCCGAGGCCGCCGGTGAGGATCACGACATTCGACTCCTCCAGTGCCCGTTCGATGCTCCCGATGATCTGCGTGCGGTCGTCGCCGACCGAGAGCTTCTCGCGGACGACGATGCCCGCGGCATTGAGGTGTTTGGCGATGGATACGGAGTTGGTATCCACGATCTGGCCGATGAGAATCTCATCGCCGATGGTGATGATGGTGGCTTTCATGGTTTGGCTGTATGCTTTGTCCCGATGTTCACGCCTGCGGAGACTTCGGCGCGCTATCCGACGCCGGCTCCTGTGCCGCCTGGGCCTCCGTTTGGGACTGTGCGGCGGCTTCGGCCTCGGCTTTTTCAGCGGCAACCTTTTCAGCCGCGGCTTCGGCCTCGGCTTTTTCAGCGGCAACCTTTTCAGCTGCTGCCTTTTCCGCTGCTGCTTTTTCTGCTGCGGCTTTCTCCGCATCGGCGACCAGCGCCCGGCAGATATTCCCGACGAGTGCGGGGCCTTCGTAGACGTATCCCGTATAGAGCTGCACGAGGTCGGCGCCGGCATCGAGCATGGCCCGCACGTCGTCCGCCGACATGAGGCCGCCGACGCCGATGATGGGGAAGTTGCCGCCCGAGCGCGTGTGGATGCGCCGCACGATTTCCACGGCACGGGCCGCGAGCGGGGCGCCGCCGATGCGTCCGTTGCCGATTTTGTCGAGCGATTCGCGGCTGGTCTGCAGCCCGTCGCGGCGCAGCGATCCGTTCGTGGCGACGATGCCGTCGAGCGGCGTGGTCAGCAGGATGTCGCTGATGAGGTCTATCGTCTCGTCCGTCATGTCGGGTGAGACCTTGAGCATGACGGGCCGGTACTGGTTCTGTCCGCGGCGGAAGTCGAAGAGCGGATCGAGAATCTGGAGAATGTATTCGCGCGAGTGGCTCGCGCCGTCACGGCAGGCGTTGTCGCAGCTGATGTTCACGGTGAAGTAATCCGCATACTGGTAGAGGTTGCGAAAAAGCTTCAGGTAGTCCGCAGGGGCGCTCTCGGGGGGCGTCGCGGTGTTCTTGCCGATGTTGCAGCCGACGATGACCCCCTTGTGGGGTCGGCGCAGGTGCTGGATCATGCGCTCCAGCCCGCGGTTGGCCAGTCCGATGCGGTGGATGATGGCCCGGTCCTTCGGCAGGCGGAAGATGCGCGGGCGCGGATTGCCTGCCTGCGGGCGCGGGGTGACGGTCCCCACCTCGACGAAGCCGAAGCCCAGGGCCGAGCATTCGCGGATGATCTCGCCGTTGCTGTCGAAGCCGGCGGCCAGTCCGACGGGGTTGCGGAACCGGATGCCGAAGACCTCGCGTTCGAGGGCCGGGTGCTCCACGCCGTAGCACTTGTGGAGCAGCCAGCGTCCTCCCGGGATCATGCCGATGATGCGCAGCAGCAGGATAACAACCCGGTGTGCCCGCTCGATCGAGAGCGAGAAGAGTATGGGTTTTATGACTCGTTGGTACATGCGAACCTCCGTAAATTGGCGCAAAGGTACAAAAAAAAGATGATTGTGTGCACTTTCCGCCCTTTTTGCAACGTCGGAACGACGAGATGGCGACGCTGCGACGGTGCTGGGACCTCCGTCGGAGCCTTCGACCGGGCCGCCTGACGGCCGTTGCGGGGCGAGTCGAGGCCGTGTTGCAGGGCGGCTGACGGGACATGCCGCGAGGCTTGTGGCGAGCGGGTTGCGGGGCCTTTCAGCGCATATTGCGGCCGCGGGGTGAGCTGCGGTGACCGGCTGGCAACGGAGAACCGTCCCGCTCCGTTTGAACTCCGTTCTGTCCGGGCGACAGGTCAAGTGGCTGTTGTCGGGGTCGGATGGCTGCTGCCGGGGGCGGCGTCGGCCGTGCGCGGCGGGTGGGTCCGGCCGCCCTTCACCCGTTTTTATTCATCAGAAGTATTCGCGGCGGTAGCGGTAGTGGTCGCGCAGGGCCTCGAACTCCTCCGGTGCGGATTTCATGCGGCGGCTCTCCGCCTCGATATCGTAATGGGCGCCGATCGTGGCCGTGAGCTCCTCCCACGAGATCGGCCGCGGCGTCGAGGGGGGCACTTCGGGCGGATACCACCCCTCGAGCGGGAAGCCGAAGAAGCGGGCAAGCGTGGCGACGGACTGCGCCGTGGCGTTGGCCTTGCCCTGCTCGGAGTAGCCGGCGATGTGGGGCGTTGCGAGCAGTGCGCGGTCGAGCAGCGTGCGGTCGAGGTGCGGCTCGTGCTCCCAGACGTCCAGCACGCAGTCGTGGCGGCTTGCCTTCAGCGCCTCGCCGTCGACCACCTCGCCGCGCGAGGAGTTGATGACCACGGCGCCGGGCTTCATCTGCGCAAGGAGCGAGGCATCGGCCAGGTGGCGCGTCGTGGCGTCGAGCGGCGTGTGGAAGGTGATGAGGTCGGCCTCGCGGACCACCTCGCCCAGCGGCCGGAAGCCGGCGTGTTCGCGCTCCTCGCGCGGCGGGTCGCAGCATACGGTGCGGAATCCCCACGCTTCGGCATAGCTTTTGACCAGCGACCCGACGTGTCCCACGCCGACGATGCCGAGCGTCCGCTCGCGGGGTGTCCAGCCTTGCCGGCGGGAGAGATGGGCCAGCACGGCGCCGATCCACTGCAACACGCCCCGGGCGTTGCAGCCCGCGGCCGTGGCGACGCGGATGCCCCGGGCGGCGCACCAGGCCGTGTCGATGTGGTCGAATCCGATCGTCGCCGTGGCGATCAGCCGCACGGACGACGCCCCGAGCAGGGCCTCGTTGCAGCGCGTGCGCGTGCGGATGACCAGCGCATCGGCCGTGCAGACATCCTCCGCACCGATGGCCGCTCCGGGCAGGTAGCGGACCTCGGCCCACGGCTCCAGCACCCCCCGCAGAAAGGGAATGGCGCTGTCGGCCACGATTCTCGGAATGGAATTTTCTGCCATCGGACTTTGTTCTTTGAGGTGAGCAAATATAGGTAAAAAATAAAATTTTCGTACCTTTGTCCATTAATAATCACGTTATGGAAGAAAAAACCTTCGATCCGGACGGCGTGGGCATCGACAACGGCACCTATTTCGGCATGCCGTTCGATCCGGCGTCCGCCGCGCTGGTGCTCGTCTCGGCCCCGTGGGACGTGACGGTCTCCTACGGTGCGGGGGCCGCCTATGCGCCCGATGCGATCATCGAGGCCTCCACGCAGCTGGACTTTCACGATCCGCTGGCGCCGGACGCCTGGCGGCGCGGCATCGCCACGGCCGACATCGACTATACGCTGCAGGAGCTGTCGCAGCGCCTGCGCTCCGACGCCGAAAAGGTGATCGGGCACCTCGAGGGCGGCGGCAGTCCCGACGACGATTATGTCGTGCGCAAGATACGCCGCGTGAACGAGGGGTGCGCCGTGCTGAACGCCAACATCGAGGCGCAGGCCGGCGAGTGGCTCGATGCGGGCAAGATCGTGGGACTGGTCGGCGGCGACCACTCGACCCCCTACGGGCTGATCCGCGCACTCGGGGCCCGGCACGAACGTTTCGGCATCCTGCACATCGACGCCCACTGCGACCTGCGCGACGCCTACGAGGGATTCCGCTTCTCGCACGCCTCGATCATGTACAACGTCCTGCGCGACGTGCCGCAGGTCGAGCGCCTCGTGCAGGTGGCCGTGCGCGACTTCAGCCGCCGCGAGGCCGACCTGGCCGCCGCGTCCGGGCGCATCGTCACCTTTGACGACCTGTCGCTGGCCGCGGCGGAGTTCCGTGGCGAGACGTGGGACGCGCAGTGCCGCCGCATCGTCGAGGCGCTGCCCGCCGAGGTCTACATCAGCTTCGATATCGACGGCCTCTCCTTCGAAAACTGCCCCCATACGGGCACGCCCGTATCGGGCGGCCTGAGCTTCAACAAGGCGGTCTGGCTGCTGGCCGCCGTGGCCCGTTCGGGACGCCGCATCATCGGGTTCGACCTGGTGGAGGTGGCCCCGGCACCCGAAGAGCGGCTCGATGCCATCACGGGCGCCCGCATGCTGTGGAAACTCTGCGGGCAGGCCCTTCTGTCGAACCATAAAAACAACGAACCCGCATGAGACTGTTTTCGCTCTACGGCTGGATCCGCAAACGCCACATCATCGGGCTCCGCGGCCGGCATTTCCTCGAAGCCCCGTGGTCGGGCGGCGTGGTGCTGCTCGTCTGCGTCATCGTGGCCATGCTGCTGGCCAACCTCCCGGCAACGAAACTCTACTACCACCACCTGCTGGAGACCGACCTCTCGCTGATGGTCCATTCGCCCGACGGCGTCATCAACTGGATCTTCCCGCGCGGCATGACCGTCGAGAAGTTCATCAACGACGGACTGATGGTCTTCTTCTTCTTTTCCGTGGGGCTCGAGATCAAGCGCGAGATCGTCTGCGGGCAGCTCTCGTCGGTGCGCCGGGCCATCCTGCCCGTGCTGGCCGCGGCGGGCGGCATGCTGGTCCCGGCGATCATCTTCACGGCCTTCAACCACGGTACCGACGCCGCCAACGGATGGGGAATCCCCACGGCTACCGACATCGCCTTCGCCATCGGCATCCTCTCGATGCTGGGCAACCGCGTGCCGCTGTCGCTCAAGATTTTCCTCACGGCCCTGGCCATTGCCGACGACCTGGGGGCCATCCTCGTCATCGCGCTCTTCTACGGCGGCAAGGTGCAGATCACCTGCCTGCTGATTGCGCTGGCGATCATGCTGCTGGTCTACTTCATGAACAAGATGGGCGAGAAGCACGTCATCTCCTATGTCGTGCCGGCGATCCTGGTGTGGGGCCTCTTCTATTATTCGGGCGTGCACTCGACGATCTCGGGCGTGGCCATGGCGCTGCTCATCCCCATGTCGCCCCGCTACGGCAAGGAGTACTTCGCCCGCAAGATGCGCCTGCTCAAGGAGAAGCTCAACCAGGTCGAAGCCCCCGACTTCCCCAACGACGAGCACCGCTTCTACCTGCGCGAGATGCGCATGCTGGCCTCCGACTCCGTCGGCATGAGCTACCGGATGGAGCATGCCCTCGCACCCTATGTCACCTTCCTTGTGATGCCGATCTTCGCCCTGGCCAATGCCGGCGTCGAGATCGGCTCGCTCGAGTATCTCAATATCTTCCACTACTCGCCCGAGATCGGCTCGGTCGGCATGGGCGTCTTCTTCGGTCTGCTGCTCGGCAAGCCGCTGGGTATCTTCCTCGCGAGTTGGCTTGCCGTGCGTTCGGGCGTGGCCGTGATGCCCGAAGGGGCGAACTGGCGGATGCTCTTCGCCGTGGCCTGCCTGGGCGGTATCGGCTTCACGATGTCGCTCTTCGTCGACTCGCTCGCCTACACGGACCCCACGCTCATCGACCGCGGCAAGATCGCCATCCTGATGGGGTCGACGGCTGCCGCCGCGCTGGGAAGCCTGCTGATACTGGCATTTGCAAAAAAACAGAATTGAGGTGCGTATGAAACGTATGAAAACTGCAGTGATCGTGCTTTTGGCCGCTGCGGGCCTGCTGGCCGGCAGTTGCTCGGAAAAATCGTCCGGCGGCGGGGTGAAGCTCCGCACGGATGTCGATTCGGTGGCCTACGTCATCGGCATGAACGTGGGGCTAAACCTCCAGCGCATGGATTCGACGCTCAACGTCGCCGCCGTCTGCGAGGGCATCCGCGACGTCTTCGCCGGGAAGACGGACCTGACGATGGAGGAGGCCGAGACCTTCTACCTGGCCTACGTCAACTATGCCCTGCCCGAGAAGGCCCGGGCCTATGAGGAGCAGTTCCTCGCCGACTTCGCCAAGTCGAACCGTTCGTATGCCCGCACGTCGTCGGGGGTGACCTATGCCGTGGAGGATGTGGGCGACCAGAACCAGATTCCGACCTCGGAGCGCGACAGCGTGGTGCTGCGCGTGGTGATCCGCTCGATCGACGGAAAGGAGCTCTACTCCTCCTACGAGCGGGGCGACTCGCTGCGCATGGCCCTGTCGGAGATGACGCGCGGCCTGAAGGAGAGCGTGAAGCTCATCGGCCGGGGCGGACGGATCAACGCCTGGATGCCTTCGTCGGCGGCCTACGGGGCCGACGGCAGCGAGGAGTTCGGCGTGGGGCCCAATGCGACGCTCTGTTACGATATCGAGCTCATCGCGGTGGACAAATATGCAAATCGCACGCGCCGCGGCAATTTGCGTTGAAAATTATGAACCATATCGCAATTATTTTGTATCTTTGCGCGCGGAAAAAGGCAAACATAAAATACGCTTAAACAATGAAAAAGATTCTTTTTGCAGCGGCCCTTGCGGGAGCTGCGCTTCTGACTGCCTGCGGCAGCAAGAACAACAGCGTGCAGATGGGCAGCCTGTCGGAGTTCGACTCGCTGTCGTATGTGCTCGGTGCCAACGTCGCAACGGGTTTCAACTACCAGATGAAGGATGTGCCTTTCGACTGGAAGGCCGTCGAGGCCTCCATGATGGAGAGCGCCCTGGGCAAGAGCACGTTCGAGGAGCACGAGAAGTCCCTGGAGACGCTGCGTGAGTACTTCATGACCAAGCGCGGCGAGCGCATGCGCGCCATCGCCGAGAAGCGGGCCGCCGCCGACAGCGTGCGCCTGGCCAGCGGCGACACGACGAAGGTGGAGTATCCGGTTGCCGATCCCGAGATGTTCGAGTCGGAGGAGGAGCGCACCGAGGTGTCGAAGGCGCTGGGCAACGACCTCGGCTACGGCATCGGCAAGAGCGAGCTCCCGCTCCAGATGGTATGGGTCGCACAGGCCATGCAGGACGTGCGTGACGGCAACCCCAAGATGGACGAGAACGCCGTGAACCGCTATATGCAGCACTACATGATGGTGACGCGTCCGGCCGAGAACGCCGCCGCTTCGAAGGAATGGCTCGAGAAGATGGCCGCAAAGTCCGGTGCGCAGACCACCGAGTCCGGTCTGGTCTACAAGATCGTCAAGGCCGGTGACGAGACGGTGAAGGCTTCCGATCCGCGCGACGTGGTGAAGGTGCAGTATACGGGCCGCACGCGCACGGGCCGCGTCTTCGACAGCTCGATCTTCGAGAACCTGCCCGAGGAGCTGCAGGCGCAGCGCAAGCAGTACATGCCCGACTCGTATGACAAGAACGAGGGCGTGGAGTTCCCGCTCAACCGCGTCATCAAGGGTTGGACCGAGGGTATGCAGCTTGTCGGCAAGGGTGGCAAGATCATGCTCTGGATTCCTTCCGACCTGGCATACGGACCGCGCGGCAACCGCGGTATCGGCCCCAACGAGGCGCTGGAGTTCGAGGTCGAGGTGCTCGACGTGACCCCTTATGAGGAGCCCGCTCCGGCCGATTCGACCGCTGTGGCCCCCGCTGTAGAGCAGCCCGAGAAATAGTTTGCGGCGGAATCCCGCCACAATTCCGGAGCCGGACCCTGCAATGAGGTCCGGCTCTTTTTTTGCGCTTGTGCAGCGTCCGGGACTTGCTTCCGCGCAATGCCGGGGTGTGCGGCCGGGATATGCCGCCGACGGAACGTCTGCCCGGACAGGGACCGGCATGATCCGCACAGGAGCCGGGTGATACGCGGGCGGTACCGAAGGTCGGGGAGGGCCGCAGTGCGTGGATGCCGGAACCGTCCGGTTCCGGAGGCAGCGGCGCGGAAGCCCGCAGTACCTTTTGGAAAAACGGACGCGCCGATCCTCGACTGGCTCGGCGCGTCTTGTCTTCGGCGCGGCCGGATTCTTCTGCCCGCGACCGCCCGCGACCCGGTGTCAGAACGGCAGGTCGTCCGTCTCGGCCGGCGTCGAGGCGTAGGAGGGTTCCTCGCCCAGCGGCGGCATGTCGGGCATCGGTGCCGGGGCCTCGGTCTGCCTGGGCTGGATGCGCCAGGCGCGGATATCGGTGTACCAGCGGCCGTTGTACTCGCGCGACTCGATGTTCACCGAGACGTTGTAGACTGCACCCTCCTTGAGCCGGGCCACGTCGTCGGGCCGGTTGAAGAAGGTGACGCAGATCTTGCGCGCATAGGCGCCGTCCTGCATCTCGAAAACCACATCCTGGCGCTGCCAGTCGCCGCGTGCCGACGTTCCCTTCGTCACGGGCATTATTTTGTAGACTGTTCCTTCGAATTCCATGGTAGCTGTTGTTTTTGGATGGACAAAGGTAGCAAAAAATCACGAAAAAGCGCACGGCGCCTCCCGAAAACACGTCACTGCATGTAGACGAGGATGTTGCCGCTGATCTGCTGGAGCGAAATCTCGCACAGTTTGGTGTTGTACTGTGCCGTGAGGATGCGCTCCTCGGCGTCGAGCAGGCTCTTCTGCGCCTCGCGCATGTCGATGCCCGGCAGGTCGCCCAGCAGGTAGCGCTCCATGGCGATCTCGTAGTTCTCCTTCGCGGCGATGAGGTTCTCCTCCTCGAGCTGGATCACCTCGAGGTTGTTGCGGTAGGCCTGCCAGAAGTTCGACAGGTCGGCCTGCAGCGACTGTTCGAGTTGCTGGCGCGTCAGCTCGCTGTTCTCGACCTCGATGCGGGCATTGCGCTGCTCGCGGCGGCGGTTGCCGTCGAAGAGCGTGAAGCCCATCTTGAGCCCGGCCGTCGGACCGAGCGTCGCGCGCCGGGCGGTCGTACCCAGCCCGTAGAGGTTGTGCGTGTAGCCGTACCCGAGCGAGAGGTTCAGGTAGGGGTAGTTGCGTGAGCGGATGCTCTTCAGGTCCAGTTCGGAGAGCGTGCGGTCGTGCTCGGCGAGCAGCAGCGAGGCGTTCGTGCGCAGGGTCCGCTCGAGCAGGGCGTTCCACGTGAGCGAGGCGTTGACGCGGATCACCGAGTCGTGGATCAGCAGCGGCTCGTTGAGGTCCTCGTTGGCCAGCAGCTCGTTGATGCGGATGCGCGAGGCGGTCACCAGCTCGTGCTGCGACATGTATTTCGAACTGTCGGCGTTGAAGTCCACGCGGGCCTGCAGCAGGTCGAGGCGCGAGAAGTCGCCGATGCGGTAGCGGGCCTCGGTGATGCGCAGTCGCTCGCGCGAGAGCGACACGGCGTAGCGGAAGTTCTGCAGGCGCAGCGTCTGCTGCACGAAGTTGTAGTATTCGGCCGTGAGGTTGGCCACGAAGTCCTCGATGGTGATGCGCGTGCGCAGCGCGCCCATCGTCTGCATCTCCTTGAGCCGCTTGTAGTCGGTGCGGATGCGGAATCCGTCGAAGAGGGTCATGTTCACGGCGATGCCCGCGTCGAACGTCCCGTCGTAGATGCCGTGGTCGGTCGTGGCGTCGCCCGTGTCCGGCTGTGTGCGGCGCATGTTGTCCAGCGCTCCGGTGTAGCCCGTCGAGAGGTCCACCGTCGGGAGCATCCCGGCGTTGGCCGCCGTGGCGTTGTTGTCCGTGATGCGCTCCTCGTTGCGCACGATGCGGATGTCGTAGTTGCGTTCGAGCCCCAGTTCGAGGCATTTTTGCAGCGTCAGGGTCTCCTGCGCCGCGGCGGGCAGTGCGGCGAGCGCGGCGAGCAGCAGGGTAAGGATCGGTCGTATCATGAGACTTTCTTTTTCGTTCGGCGGATGCGGTTGGTCGAGACGTAGCTGTAGATGGCCGGGACGATGTAGAGCGTCAGCAGCGTCGAGACCACCATGCCGCCCACGACGGCCACGCCCATGGCGATGCGGCCGTTGGCGCCCTCGCCCGTGGCGACGGTCAGCGGCAGCAGACCCAGCACGGTCGAGGCGCTCGTCATCAGGATCGGGCGCAGGCGCTGCAGCGCCGCCTCCTCGATGGCGTGGAGCTTGTCGTGCCCGGCATCCTGCTTCTGGTTGGCGAACTCGACGATCAGGATGCCGTTCTTGGCCACCAGGCCGATGAGCATGATGATGCCGATCTGGCTAAAGATGTTCATCGTCTGTCCGGTCGCCCACATGAAGACCAGCGCGCCGGCGATGGCCAGCGGCACGGTGAGCATGATGACCAGCGGGTCCTTGAAGCTCTCGAACTGCGCCGCGAGGATCAGGTAGATGAGCAGGATGGCCAGCAGGAAGGCGAACATCAGGCTCGACGAACTCTCGCGAAACTCCTTCGAGTCGCCGGCCAGCGCCGTGCGGAAGTCGTCGCCGAGCGTCTCGGCGGCGATGCGGTCCATCTCGTCGAGCCCCTCGCCGATGGTGCGCCCGTTGGCCAGTCCGGCCGACACGGTGGCCGAGAGGAAGCGGTTGTAGTGGTAGAGCTGCGGCGGTGCCACGTCCTCGACCAGCGCGATGAGGTTGTCGAGCTGGATCATCTCGCCCTTGCTGCTGCGCACGTAGATCGACCGCAGGTCGGCCGGGCGGTTGCGCTGCTGGCGGTTGATCTCGGCCAGAATCTCGTACTGCTTGCCGTTCATGTAGAAGTAGCCCATGCGCTGGCCGCTCAATCCGTACTGTAGCGTTTGGGCGATGTCGCGCGTGCTGATGCCCAGCAGGTTGGCCTTGTCGCGGTTGATCTGGATGCGCACCTCGGGCTTGCTGAACTTCAGGTCGACGTCGGCCATCTGGAAGACGGGGCTTTCGTAGACCTTCGTCATGAACTCGGGCAGCACCTCCTCGAGCCGCTCGATGCCGGTTGCCTGCAGCACGTACTGCACGGGCATGCTGCTGCGGCGTCCGCCGAAGGTGCTTTGCTGCTGCACGAACGAGCGGGCCCTGGTCTTGCGGCGCACGGCTGCCGAGACCTCCTCGGCAATCTCCATCTGGCTGCGTTTGCGGTCTGCAATGTCCACGAGGGCGATGCGGATGTTGCCGCGGCCGCTCGACACGCGCGCCGTGACGGCCTCGGCCTCCGGCACGAGCGAGTCGACGAGCAGGTTGATATCCTCGGTGTAGTCGCGCAGGTATTCGTAGGAGGCACCCTCCGATCCGACCGTGTTGATTGTGATCTGCGAGCGGTCCTCGAGCGGCGCCATCTCCGCGGGGATCGTGCTCCAGAGCCAGCCGATCAGCGCGATGGTCAGCGCCGTGAGGGGCAGCGCCAGCCAGCGCCGTCGGAGAAACGAGGCCAGCGTGCGGCTGTAGAACGAGTTGAGCCACACGAAGAAGGGTTCGGTCTTGTTGTAGAACCAGCTCTGCCGCTCCTGCTTGACGAGGAGCTTCGTGGCGAGCATCGGCGTGACGGTCAGCGCCGCGAAGGTCGAGATGATGACGGCGCCCGAGATCACGAGGCTGAACTCGCGGAACAGACGCCCGGTCATGCCCTCCATGAAGACGATCGGGAAGAAGACGGCGATGAGCGTCACGGAGGTCGAGAGCACGGCGAAGAAGATCTCCTTGGCCCCCTCGATGCCGGCGTCGCGCGGCGTCATGCCGCGTTCGATGCGGATGTAGATGTTCTCGGTCATGACGATGGCGTCGTCGACGACCAGACCCACCGAGAGCACCACGGCCAGCATCGAGAGCACGTTGATCGAGAAGCCCGCGACGTACATCAGGAAGAAGGTGCCGATGAGCGACACCGGGATGACGATGCACGGGATGAGCGTCACGCGCCAGTTGCGCAGGAAGAGGAAGATGATGATGATGACCAGCACGAAGGCCTCGTAGACGGTCTGCTTCACCTCGTCGATCGAGGCGCGGATGAAGCGCGTGTTGTCGAATCCGTATCCGGTGACGACGTCGTCCGGCAGGTCCTTCCTCATGGTCGCCATGCGCTCGTAGACGGCGTCGGCGATCTCGATGTGGTTGGCGCCCGGCTGCGGGATCACGACGACACCCACCATCGGGATGCCGTTCATCTTCATGTAGCTGCGCGTGTCCTGCGGCCCGAGTTCGGCGCGGCCCACGTCGCTCAGGCGGATGATGCGGTCGGCATCCTCGCGGATCACCAGGTCGTTGAACTCCTGCGTCGTGTGCATGAGCCCGAGGGTGCGGATCGTCAGCTCGGTGGTGTTGCCCTCGATGCTGCCCGAGGGCAGCTCGACGTTCTCGCGGTCGAGGGCATTCTTCACGTCGACGGGCGTGATGCCGTATCCGGCCATCTTCGCCGGGTCGAGCCACAGGCGCATCGAGTAGCGCTTCTCGCCCCAGATCTCCACGCCGCTGACGTTGTTGATCGTCTGGAGCTGCTCCTTGACCGTCAGGTCGGCGATCTCGCTCAGCTCGAGCAGCGAACGCTTGTCGCTCTGGATCGTCACCATGAGGATGGGCGTGGCGTCGGCGTCGGCCTTCGAGACGGTGGGCGGGTCGCAGTCGCGCGGCAGGTAGCGCTGGGCGCGCGAGACCTTGT
This sequence comes from uncultured Alistipes sp., assembly GCF_949296715.1. GTDB lineage: Bacteria > Bacteroidota > Bacteroidia > Bacteroidales > Rikenellaceae > Alistipes. Next base: position 29,545 of record NZ_CASFQD010000039.1, read on the forward strand.
CGCGCACGTCGTTGGCCGCGGTCTCGAGGTCTACCGACAGCTCGAACTCCACGGTGATGCGGCTCTGTCCCTGGCGGCTGGTGCTCGACAGCGAGCGGATGCCCGGGATGCCGTTGATGTTCTGCTCGAGCGGTTCGGTGATCTGGTTTTCGATCACGTCGGCGTTGGCGCCGGGGTAGGAGCACGAGACCGAGATGATCGGGTTGTCGACGCTCGGGTACTCGCGCACGCCGAGGCTGCCGTAGCCGATCATGCCGAACAGCAGGATGATGATCGTCAGCACCGTGGCCAGCACGGGGCGCCGGATGCTCAATTCGGAGATGTTCATGCGGCGGCGGGATTATTCGACGACGTCGAGTTTGACGGGCAGGTCGGTGCGCAGCTGCAGCGTGCCGGAGGTGATGAGCGTGTCGCCGACGTGCAGTCCCTCGATGATCTGGATGCTGCGGTCGGTGCGCAGGCCAGTGCGGACCTCCACGGCGCGGGCCTTGCCGCCCTTGTAGAGATAGACCTTGTCGACGCCCATCTCCGGGACGATCGCCTCGGTCGGGACGGCGATGGCGTCGGGAATGTCGTGCATGCGGATTTTCACGCTCACGAAACGGCCCGGCAGCAGGGGCCGGCTCCCGGTGTTGGGGAACGAGGCGCGCACGGCCAGCGTGCGCGTGGCGATGTCGACCTTCGACTCGGTGGCGTAGACCTGGGCGTGGAAGGTCTCGCTGCGCCCCTCGATGGTGAACGACAGCGGCGTGCCGGGCTTGATCTGGTTGGCGTAGCGCTCCGGCACGAAGAGGTCGATCTTCAGCGGCGAGATCTTCGTCAGCTTGGCCACGACGACGTCGGGCGAGGCGTAGGCGCCCTCGCTGACGTTGCGCAGACCGATGATGCCGTCGAACGGCGCCCGCAGCTCGGTGAGGGCGATGTTCTGCTGCACGATGTCGATGTCGGCGTTGAGCGTGGCGAGCTCCGTGCGGGCCTGCTCGAGGGCCTCCTGGCTCACGGCATCCTTCTCAAGCAGGGTGCTCTGGCGGAAGACGCGGTTCTCGGCCAGCTTGAGCTGCGCCTCATAGCGCTTGAGCTGGGCCTGGAGGGGCTTGTCGTTGACCTTGGCCAGCAGTTCGCCCTTCGCGACGGGCGTGCCTTCGCGGAAGTTGATCGCGACGATCTTGCCCGAGGTCTCGAACGAGAGGTCCACCTCCTCGTCGGGCAGCAGGTTGCCCACGGTCGTGATGCCGTCGGTGAGCGACGTCGGGCGGATGACCAGACCGTTGACATTCAGGATGCTTTTTTTGCGGGGCCCCTTCTCCACAGGGGTGTCGGCCGCACTTCCGCTTCCGGTGCGGTAATGGTTGTAGATGGCCAGGGCCGCGGCGAAGACCGCGAGGATGATGGCCGTGGCAATCCATTTCTTTTTCTTGTTCATCGTGACAAAGTGGTGCTGTTCTGTGAAGGACGATTACAAAGATACGAAAAATCCCAAATAGAACAAGGTTGTTCCGGAACCGAATATTCCGCCGGATCGGTGAAACGGCAAAACCGGGCGGTGAAACGTCCGCCAGCCGCGGCGGAGACGCCGGAGCCTCCGGAAAATCCGGTTCCGGTTCCGATTCCGATTCCGGAGAGTACACGTGCCATCCCGGTATGCCTGTCCGAAAGAACCGCATTCGGGCGCGTCATGGGTTGCGCAGGCAAGTCATATAATAAATAAGGTGGTTGCGGCCGCGTCGTCCCGGTGCGGCCCGTGGCGGGGCAGGTGCGGCTTTCGTCCGGCACGCTTTTGGGAAAAAAGAAAGCCGGAACATCTCGGGGATGTTCCGGCTTGTCGCGTGGGCCCAGAGGGGCATGATCCCACGACCTTCGGATTATGAGTCCGCTGCTCTGACCAACTGAGCTATGGGCCCTCGCTGCGGCTCCTTTCGGGCCTTGCGTGGCGCAAAGATACGAAAACAATTCAGATTGCGCAACCTTTCGGACGCCCTGCGGTGAAAAAAGTTGCATTGGGGGCTTGTTTGTTGTAAATAAATTCGTACCTTTGTCCCGCTTAAGCACTAATTAAAACAAAAACAACGAAATGAAAAAGGGTATTCATCCGGAGAATTATCGTTTGGTGGCGTTCAAGGACATGTCCAACGACGTCGTGTTTTTGTGTCGGTCCGCCGTTTCGACAAAAGAGACCATCGAAGTGAACGGCGAAACCTATCCCGTGTATAAGATGGAAATTTCCAACACCTCGCACCCGTTCTATACGGGCAAGATGAAGTTGGTGGACACCGCCGGTCGCGTCGATAAGTTTATGAGCCGTTACGCAAAGCGCTACGATAAGAAAAACGCGAAGTAAGACTTCCGCTCCCGAAACGACGGACTGCAATCTGATGATTGCGGTCCGTTTTTTTTCGCGCGTCGGCCGCCGCTCCTCCCCTCCGGGAGATGCTCGTTGTGCCTTTCCCTTCACCGAAGCGGAAAAATTTTGCACAGGCTATCGTTTTTATGCATATATTTGCGGCACAGGCAGACAGAAAACAAAACCCGTCAGAAAGGAAACTATCAAAAAAACAAAAAACATGAAAAAGACACTCGTAAAATATCTGTTCGTGTTCGCTGCGGCATGTGCCGCGTGCGTGCCGACCTCCTGCGTGCGCCGTCAGGTGGCCCAGCAGTCCGAAAGCCAGCGCGACTCGCTTGCCGTCGTGGTCAGTGCCAAGGATTCGCTCATCAACACGATCTTCGCCGACATCAACGCCATTTCGGAGAACCTCGCGCAGATCAAGTCGCGCGAGAACCTGATCTCGGTGGCCGGCCAGGGGGAGGGGGTGCGCCGCCCCGTCCAGGAGATCAACAACGACATTGCGGCCATCGACCGGCTGTTGCAGGAGAACCGCGAGAAGATCGCCTCGCTGCAGCGCACGTCGGCCCTGCTGCGCAAGGCCAACCAGCGGATCGAGGGGCTCGACAAGATGATCTCGGACCTGAACGGCCAGCTGGCCGAGAAGACCGGTGAGATCGAGCGCCTGCGCGGCGAACTGGCCCGGATGGGGCTCGAGGTCAAGACCCTCACGGAGACGGTCGCCGAGCGCAACGCCGAGGTCGAGGATTTGAGCGGCCGCAAAACCGAACTGGAGAATCAGCTCAATACGGTCTACTACATCGTGGGCGCCGAAAAGGAGCTGCGCGATGCGCAGATCATCGACAAGCAGGGCTTCATCGGCCGGACGCTGACGGCCAACAGCAACAGCCGGCTCGACAGCTTCACGCAGGCCGACGCCCGGCTGCTGACCGAGGTGCCCGTCGGTCAGAAGCGCGTGACGCTCGTCACGACGCATCCCGAGGATTCCTACCGCCTCGAAGGGGACGGCAAGATCGTCTCGCGGTTGGTCATCACCGATCCCGCGCGCTTCTGGGAATCGTCGAAAGTGCTCATCATCAGTTACAGATAACAGCCATGGAGGAGCCCCGTCGCAGACGGGGCTTTTTTTTGCAGTTTGGCATCCGCTTGTTTGCGATTACCGTTTTTTTTGTATTTTTGCGCGATTAAAACAATACCGTTCATTTTTTATATGGATTATCAACCCAAACCGCAGTTTGTGGAGTCGGCATTGAAGGAGAATTGTCCTGCGGATTGTAGTCGTTGTCCTACCTTTCCTGCACCGTTTCGCCGCATAGGCGATTCGTCCTATTGCCGTTTCACATCCGTTACCTACGCCGCCGGCGAAGGTTCCGCCTTCCCGGGTGACCGCATGGTGCGCATTCTTTTCGTCCTGTCGGGATCGCTCAAGCTGGAACATGCGGACGATGCCGTGCGTCTGGTGACTTCGAAACAGTGTGTCTGCCTGGCCCGCGGCGAGCGCTACATCGTCACGGCCCAGGATGCCGAGACGCATGTCGTCATCCTCTCGTTGATCCATCGCATCGAATTCTGCGAACAGGACCTCTTCAACAAGACCATGCCCTACGACTCGGCCCTCCCGACGGAGGCCGCGCCCGTGCTCTCGATGCACCCGGCCATCGAACGGCTGCTCACGGACCTCTTCCCGGTCCGCGAACTGGCCGATTGCGTCCGCTTCCACAAGCTCAAGGTCGCCGAGCTCTTCATGATGATCAAGGTGCTCTACACCCCGACCGAACATGCCTACTTTTTCCAGTCGATGATCCAGCCGCAGGACAATTTCCGCGTCTTCGTCTGCAACAACTACGACAAGGCGCAGTCGGTGGCTGATCTGGCGGCACTGGCCGGCATGAGCCTGTCGGTCTTCAAGCGGCGCTTCGCCGAGCACTTCAACGACAGCGTCTACCACTGGATGATGCGGCAGAAGGCGCTCAAGATTTTCGCCGACATCCGCGACGGCGAGGACAGCACGAAGGCCCTGATGAACAAGTACGGTTTTCACCACTACACGCAGTTCAGCCGTTTCTGCAAGAACTACCTCCATGCGACGCCGGCCCAGCTGATCGCGTCGATCAAGAAGGGGTGACCCTGCGAACGCGCGGCGGCGTACAGCTGCGATCCTTCACCCGTGCCCCGGCCCCGACAGCGGACCGGGGCATTCGTTTCCGGCGGGCCGGCTCCGATTCCCTTTATATTATAAGGTGCGGCGGCCGGGCGGGTCCCTTTCCGACAGCCTGCCGCGGCGTTTCCGAAACGGCGCTCTTTCGTCCCGAAGACGATATTTTTTATGGAAGCTGTTGCGATATTCAAAACTTTTCCTATCTTTGCACCCGATTTCATCCCCGAATGCGGGGTGGTCATACCGGGTTCTTTGAAGAGAGTGAAAAAATGAAAAATTTATTCCCGAATTATTTGCGAGATAAATTTTTTATGCCTACTTTTGCAATCCAAAACGGTGAATACTGCCGATGTAGCTCAGTTGGCCAGAGCAGCTGATTTGTAATCAGCTGGTCGTGGGTTCGAATCCCTCCATCGGCTCGGAATGCCGGCCGGAGAGGGGGGGGGGTAGACGGAGCTCGGAGACGGGCGAAAGGCTGCGAAGCGCAGCAGACACTCCGCCGCGGCAGGCAAAAAAAGGGAAGTTACCAGAGTGGCCAAATGGGGCAGACTGTAAATCTGCTGGCGTACGCCTTCGGTGGTTCGAATCCATCACTTCCCACTAAAAGGAGACCGGTTGGAGTTGCAAACCCCGGGAGCAGCCGCGAAAGCGGCCGCGCAGGGGAAAGGATAACTCTGATACGGTATATTTTTGCGGAAGTAGCTCAGTTGATAGAGCATTAGCCTTCCAAGCTAAGGGTCGCGAGTTTGAGCCTCGTCTTCCGCTCCAGAACGCAAGCAGCGTGTGATGCGAACGTACCCCGGTCGAAAGACGGGGTGTTTGTGTCGCCCGCTTGTCCTGCAAAATGAACTTTAAAGCAATTTTTAACAATTCTTTAAATACCTTAATACTATGGCAAAAGAAAAATTCGACCGTTCGAAACCGCATGTGAACATCGGTACCATCGGTCACGTTGACCACGGTAAGACGACCCTTACCGCCGCTATTACGACCGTTCTGGCTAAGAAGGGTCTGTCGGAGCTCCGCTCGTTCGACTCGATCGACAACGCTCCCGAGGAGAAGGAGCGTGGTATCACGATCAACACCGCGCATGTCGAGTACCAGACGGCCAACCGCCACTATGCTCACGTGGACTGCCCGGGACACGCCGACTACGTGAAGAACATGGTTACGGGTGCCGCTCAGATGGACGGTGCCATCTTGGTTGTTGCCGCTACGGACGGTCCGATGCCTCAGACCAACGAGCACGTGCTGCTCGCCCGTCAGGTGAACGTGCCGAAGATCGTCGTATTCCTGAACAAGTGCGACATGGTGGACGACCCCGAGATGCTCGACCTGGTCGAGATGGAGGTTCGCGACCTGCTTTCGAAGTATGACTACGATGGCGACAACGCTCCCATCATCCGCGGTTCCGCTCTGGGCGCCCTGAACGGCGAGCCGAAGTGGGAGGAGAAGGTGATCGAGCTGATGGACGCAGTCGACAACTATATCCCCATCCCGCAGCGTGAGAACGAAAAGCCGTTCCTGATGCCTGTCGAGGACGTATTCTCGATCACGGGCCGCGGTACCGTCGTTACGGGCCGTATCGAGACGGGTGTGATCCACGTGGGTGATCCCGTTGAGATCGTAGGTCTCGAGGAGAAGATCCTGACGTCGACCTGCACGGGCGTGGAGATGTTCCGCAAGCTGCTCGACGAGGGCGAGGCCGGCGACAACGTAGGTCTGCTGCTCCGCGGTATCGACAAGAAGGAGGTAAAGCGCGGTATGGTCGTTGCCAAGCCGGGTTCGATTACCCCGCACACGGAGTTCGAGGCCGAGGTCTACATCCTGAAGAAGGAGGAGGGTGGCCGTCACACGCCGTTCCACAACAACTACCGTCCCCAGTTCTATCTGCGCACGATGGACGTAACGGGTGAGGTTCACCTGCCGGCAGGCGTCGACATGGTGATGCCGGGCGACCACGTGACCATCGGCGTGAAGCTGATCTACCCGGTAGCCCTGAACGAGGGTCTGCGTTTCGCAATCCGCGAGGGTGGCCGCACGGTAGGTGCAGGTCAGATTCTGAAGGTTGTCAAGTAATTGACATGACCGCCACGGAGAAGCGGTGCGCAAGCCCGCTTCTCCTTCATAGGAGCATAGTTCAAGGGTAGAATAGCGGTCTCCAAAACCGTTGATGGGAGTTCGAATCTCTCTGCTCCTGCCAAATAAAAGAGTCAAACTATGATCAAGTACTTCAAAGAATCCTACAACGAGCTTGTAAACAAGGTGACGTGGCCGACGTTCCCGCAGCTCCAGAGCTCCACGATCGTCGTGATGATCGCTACGGTCATCTTCGCCGTCATCGTGCTGATTATGGACCTGTCGTTCGAGAACCTGATGGCCGCCATCTACAGGACGCTGGCCAATATCGGTCGTTAATCTACCCTGAACGATGAGCGAAATCAAGAAAGAGTGGTATGTCGTCCGTGCAATCGGAGGTAAGGAGAACAAGGTCAAGGAGTATATCGAGGCCGAAATCCGTCATAACCATCTCGAGGACTATATCTCGCAAGTACTGATCCCTACCGAAAAGGTCTACACGATCCGCAACGGAAAGAAGGTCTCCAAGGAGAAGGTCTCCTATCCGGGCTATGTGCTCGTCGAGGCCGCGTTCGTAGGTCAGATTCCCATCCTGATTCGTAATACTCCCAATGTGCTGGGTTTCCTCGGCGACACGAAGGAAGATTCCCGCAAGATGATTGCAACGCCTCTCCGTCCACAGGAGGTTGCACGCATCCTGGGCCGCGTCGATGAAATGAGCGCCATGGAGGAGGAAAACGAAATACCGTTCTTCGTCGGCGAGACCGTCAAGGTCACCGATGGTCCTTTCTCAAGCTTCCAGGGTACCATCGAGGCCGTCGATAACGAGCGCAAGAAACTCACAGTATCGGTGAAGATATTTGGGCGCAAAACTCCCATGGAGTTGGGTTTCACACAGGTAGAAAAAGAATAATTAACCAAGGAAAACTATGGCAAAAGAGGTTGCTGCATTTATTAAATTGCAGATCAAAGGTGGTGCCGCCAATCCTTCGCCCCCGGTTGGTCCCGCATTGGGTTCTAAGGGAGTCAACATCATGGACTTCTGCAAGCAGTTCAATGCACGGACGCAGGACAAGGCGGGAAAAGTTCTTCCGGTCATCATCACGGTTTACAGCGACAAGTCGTTCGACTTCGTCGTCAAACAACCGCCCGTAGCCATCCAGTTGAAGGAAGCAGCCAAGGTGCAGAAAGGTTCCGCACAGCCCAACCGCGACAAGGTGGGCCAGGTGACCTGGGACCAGATCCGCGAGATCGCGCAGGACAAGATGTCCGACATGAACTGCTTTACGCTGGAGTCGGCTATGCGCATGGTTGCCGGTACTGCACGCAGTATGGGTATCAATGTCGTCGGTGAATTTCCTAATATGTAAGTAAGAAGATGAGTAAGTTGACAAAAAATCAAAAAATCGCCTACGCAAAGGTGGAAGCCGGCAAGGCTTACAAGCTCCCGGAGGCTGCCGCTCTTCTGAAGGAAATCACGTTCACGAAATTTGATGCTTCGGTAGATATCGACGTGCGTCTGGGCGTGGATCCGCGCAAGGCGAACCAGATGGTCCGCGGCGTGGTGACGCTTCCCCACGGTACCGGCAAGACGGTCCGCGTGCTGGTGCTCTGCACTCCCGAGAAGGAGGCCGAGGCCAAGGCCGCAGGTGCCGATTACGTAGGTCTGGACGAGTACGTTGACAAGATCAAGTCCGGATGGACCGATGTCGACGTGATCATCTGCACCCCCAACGTGATGGGCAAGGTCGGCGCCCTGGGCCGTATTCTGGGTCCCCGCGGCCTGATGCCGAACCCCAAGACCGGTACGGTTACGATGGAAGTGGGCAAGGCCGTTCAGGAGGTAAAGGCCGGCAAGATCGACTTCAAGGTCGACAAGTTCGGTATCATCCACACGACGGTAGGCAAGATTTCGTTCACGCCGGACCAGATCGTAGACAATGCGAAGGAGGTCCTGAACATGATTATCAAGCTGAAACCGGCTGCTGCCAAAGGTTCTTATGTGAAGAGTATTTATCTCTCGACCACGATGAGTCCCGGCTTGCAGATTGACGCCAAATCAGTAGAAACCAAATAAGAAGGAGGAGAGTAGAGATGACAAAGGAAGAAAAACTGGTTGTAATCAACAGCCTCACCGAGCAGCTCCAGGCTTATCCTCACTTCTACATCGCCGACATCGAGGCGCTGAACGCCGAGCAGACCGCTGCCCTGCGCCGCAAGTGCTTCGAGAGCGACGTGAAGCTGGTGGTCGTGAAGAACACGCTACTCACGAAGGCGCTCGAAAAGGCGGAGAAGGCCGATGCTGAATTGGTCAAAGTACTGGAGGGTCCCACGTCGATCCTTTTCGCACACGTGGCAAAGGCTCCTGCGGTCCTGATCAAGGAGTTCCGCAAGAAGTCCGACAAGCCCGTCCTGAAGGCGGCTTTCGCCGAGGGCGGCGTCTATGTGGGCGACGACAAACTGGACGCTCTGTGCAACATCAAGTCGAAGGAAGAGCTTATCGGCGACATCATCGCCCTGCTCCAGTCCCCGGCGAAGAATGTTATTTCTGCATTGCAGGCTAATGCAGGCCAAAAGATTGCGGGCCTCGTGAAGACGCTCGAATCGAGAAACAACTAATCACCAACAAGAATTAAAAACAAATTAATAAGCTTACAACTATGGCAGACGTAAAGAAACTTGCTGAAGAACTGGTAAACCTGAAAGTTACCGAGGTAAACGAACTCGCACAGATCCTCAAGGAGGAGTATGGCATCGAGCCGGCAGCTGCCGCCGTTGCCGTTGCAGCTCCCGCTGCTGGTGCAGGTGAGGCCGCTCCCGCCGAGAAGACGTCGTTCGACGTGATCCTGAAGAGCGCAGGCCAGGCCAAGCTCCAGGTGATCAAGGCCGTCAAGGACATCGCCGGTCTTTCGCTGGGTGACGCCAAGGCTCTCGTGGACGGTGCTCCGAAGGCCGTCAAGGAGGGTGTTTCCAAGGAGGAGGCCGAGCAGATCAAGGGCCAGCTCGAGGAGGCAGGTGCAGAAGTTGAGCTCAAGTAGCATTGCTGCTTAAGCCGCGACAGACAGATCAGGTATAGGGCTTACCGTGGTGTAGGCTCTATGCCTTTTCTTGGTCTAAAGAACGGAAGTGCCGAGCAGGAGCTGTGTCCGTTCTTTGGCGATTGGATGCTCCCGGGGCCGCAGTGCCTGCATACGGGGGCTTCGGCGGGATAGAGACCCGCACTTTTTGGGGAGCGTAACCCATTACACTTCAAATAATTTTGGATTTTACGATGTCCGCAGCAAAAACACAACAGAGAATCAGCTTTTCGTCAGTAAAAAACCGGGTCCCCTATCCGGATTTGCTGGAGGTACAGCTTAAATCATTCCGGGATTTTTTCCAGATGGACACCACGGCCGAAAACCGTAAGAACGAGGGACTCTACAAGGTCTTTCAGGAAAATTTCCCCATTACGGATACCCGGAACAATTTTGTTCTGGAGTTTATCGACTACTATATCGACCCGCCGCGCTATTCGATCGAGGAGTGTCTCGAGCGCGGCCTTACGTACAGCGTCCCGCTGAAGGCCAAACTCAAGCTTTACTGCACGGACGACGAGCACGAGGATTTCGGCGTTGTCGTTCAGGACGTGTACTTCGGTACGATTCCCTATATGACCGAACGCGGTACGTTCGTCATCAACGGTGCGGAGCGTGTCATCGTATCCCAGCTGCACCGTTCGCCGGGCGTCTTCTTCGGACAGAGCATGCACACGAACGGCACAAAACTCTATTCGGCGCGCATCATCCCCTTCAAGGGCTCGTGGATAGAGTTCGCTACGGACATCAACAACGTGATGTATGCCTACATCGACCGCAAGAAGAAGCTGCCCGTCACGACGCTGCTGCGCGCCATCGGCTATGAGGCCGACCAGCAGATTCTCGAGATTTTCGACCTTGCGGACGAGGTGAAGGTGTCGAAGGCCACCCTCAAGAAGGCCGTGGGCCGCAAGCTGGCCGCACGCGTCCTCTCGACATGGGTCGAGGACTTCGTCGACGAGGATACGGGCGAAGTGGTATCCATCGAACGAAACAACGTCATCGTGGACCGCGAGACGGTCCTCGAGGAGGAGCATATCGACCAGATCATCGAGAGCGGCGCCAAGACGATCCTCCTGCATAAGGAGAACCTCTCGGGCATCGACTTCTCGATCATCTACAACACCCTGCAGAAGGACCCCTGCAACTCCGAGAAGGAGGCCGTGGTCTACATTTACAGACAGCTGCGCGCTTCGGAACCGCCCGATGAGGCGACGGCCCGCGACGTCATCGAGAAGCTCTTTTTCTCGGACAAGCGCTACGACCTGGGCGATGTGGGACGCTACCGCATCAACAAGAAGCTGGACCTGGACATCGATCCGGCCATCCGCACGCTGACGCGCGAGGACATCATCGCCATCATCAAATACCTGATCCAGCTGATCAACTCGAAGGCCGACGTCGACGATATCGACCACCTGTCGAACCGCCGCGTCCGCACCGTGGGCGAGCAGCTTTCCAACCAGTTCTCGGTCGGTTTCGTGCGCATGGCACGCACGATCCGCGAGCGCATGAACGTGCGCGACAACGAGGTCTTCACGCCGGTGGACCTGATCAACGCCAAGACGCTCTCGTCGGTGATCAACTCCTTCTTCGGCACCTCGCAGCTCTCGCAGTTCATGGACCAGATCAACCCGCTGGCCGAGATCACGCACAAGCGCCGTCTGTCGGCCCTCGGCCCCGGCGGTCTGTCGCGCGACCGCGCCGGTTTCGAGGTCCGCGACGTACACTATACGCACTACGGACGTCTCTGCCCGATCGAGTCGCCGGAAGGCCCGAACATCGGTCTGATCTCGTCGCTGTGTGTCTATGCGAAGATTTCGCCCATGGGATTCATCGAGACGCCCTACCGTACGGTGGAGAACGGCGTCATCGACATGGACAACTCGCATATCCGCTACTACTCGGCCGAAGAGGAGGAGGGCAAGATCGTCGCCCAGTCGAACATGCCGATCGACGACGAGGGCCACTTCCTGCAGCCCGACCGCATCAAGGCGCGTCAGGGTGCCGACTTCCCCGTCGTTACGGCC
>NZ_CASFQD010000040.1 GCF_949296715.1 uncultured Alistipes sp.
ACATCGTTTTTTTCGTTTTTTTGACATAAAAACAGAGATTAGTAGAAACCGGTTTCTACTAATCTCTGTTTTATCCTCCTAACTGCCAAATATTAAGTCGGTTACATTTTATATCTCCAACCAATTTTGGCATCATTACCTTTTGTTTCGGGCGGGTCCGGCGGTGCTTGCGGCCTTGCGTCCTGTTGCGTTGCGGTTTATTCTGTTGTTTCCCCGGGGGTCAATACCTTTTCGAATGCCATCCTTTCGCCGTTGCGGCAGCTGATTTTTCCGCAGTAGACGAACTGCTCCTTCTCCATGAGGTGCAGCATCTGCCGGTTGTCGTAATTCGTGTCGACGCGGAATGCCGGAACGCCCCGCGTGCGGGCCAGCGCGGCCGTGCAGCGCAGGAATTCGGTGGCTACGCCGCGGCACTTCTCGCCGTCGGCGACCGCCAGCCGGTGCAGCACCACATAGTCGTCCGAGGTGATCCATGCGCCGCGGATCGCCCCGTAGGAGGGTTCTCCGTCGAAGAAAAGGGCTCCGTAGGCGATGACCGTGCCGTTGGTGCGGCAGAGCACGTGACCCGCGCCGCGGGCGATGTCGGCCTCGATGTCCTCGCGGGCGGGGTAGCCGTCCTGCCACTGGTCGCTGCCCGCGGCGCGCATCTGGGCCTGGGCCTGGCGGATGATCTCCAGGATGCGCTCCTCCTCGCCGGGCCGGGCCGGGCGGAATATCAGTTCGTCGTTCATGTCGTAAAGATAGCAAAAACGGCAGTTCCTGCCACCGTGACGTGACGATTTTTCCGTTTTTGTGACAAATAGTGACAATTTTTCCTGTTATCGGATGTGGCACAGGATTTGACCGATTGAGGGTGAAGCCGCTCCGGAAGGGGCGGGGACGAAAAAAGATGTTTAACCAAATCAAATAAGGAGGACAAGATTATGATGCCTGTCAGAAGAAATCAGAATTGGTTGCCGAGCATTTTCAACGACTTTTTCGGTAACGAGTGGGTGGACAAATCGAACGCTACGGCTCCGGCCGTGAACATCCTCGAGACGGAGGACGATTTCAAGATCGAGGTAGCCGCTCCGGGCATGACCAAGGAGGACTTCAAGGTCCACATCAACGAGGACAACGAGCTGGTGATCTCGATGGAGAAGAAGAGCGAGCACAAGGACGAGGACAAGAAGCGCAAGGGCACCTACCTGCGGCGCGAGTTTTCGTACAGCCAGTTCCAGCAGAGCCTGATTCTGCCCGACAATGTGGAGAAGGAGAAGATCGCGGCTTCGGTCGAGAACGGCGTGCTGACGGTCGACATCCCCAAGAAGAAGGAGACCGTGACGGCGCCCGCTGCCCGACAGATCGAGATCAAGTAGGGATCGGGTCACGGCAGAATGACCGGGGAGCGCCCCTCATGCGAGGGGTGCTCCCTCTTTTTTGTGCCGTAGTCCCCGCGCGTGTCGGATGGCCCGTCTCGTCCCGGGATACGGCGGCTCCTGTGCGAGGCCTGTCCGACCCCGGTCCTGCGGCTCCGGCAGGCGGGATATTGCGGTCTTTTTTCGGGACGGCGCCCGGGCGGAGCGTTTTTCCGGGCCGGATTCGGTGCGCCGGGGTGAGGCGTTTTCGGTTGCGGCGAGGCTTTTTGGGGTGCTGCGGTTGCATATTCCGCCGCAAATCGCTAAATTCGCGGATATGATCGAAACCGAATTGTGTGCCTACGGCATCGAAGCGTGCCGTGCGGCGGCCCGCGCGGGTCTGACGCGCGTGGAACTGTGTGCTTCGCCCTACGAGGGCGGAACGACTCCCTCGGCTGCGGCCATCCGGCAGGCCCGGCGTGTCGGCGGGGTGCGGTTGAGCGTGATGATCCGTCCCCGCGGCGGCGATTTCCTCTATACGGACGAGGAGTTTGCGCAGATGCTCGACGACGTGCGCTTCGCCCGTGCCGAGGGGGCCGACTGCGTGGTCGCGGGGCTGCTGACCGCCGACGGGCAGATCGACGAGGCGCGCACGGCGGCGCTGGTTGCCGAGGCGGGCGGCATGGAGGTGACCTTCCACCGCGCCTTCGACATGGTGCGCGACCAGCGGGAGGCGCTCGAGGCCCTCATGCGGGCGGGATGCCGGCGGGTGCTGACCTCCGGCGGCCGCAACACGGCCGAGGAGGGGCTGGAGCGGCTGCGCGAGCTGGTGAGGCAGGCCGACGGCCGCATCGGCATCATGGCCGGCAGCGGCGTGCGCCCCTCGAATGCGGCGCGGATCGCCGCCGCGGGGGTCGATGCTCTGCACTTCAGCGCCCGCTGCCTGCGCGAGAGCGGCATGGCCTACCGCAACCCCGCCGTCTCGATGGGCGGCGTCGAGGGAATCCCCGAGTATGCCACCGTCGCCTGCGACGAGCGGACGATCGCCGAAATTCTGAACACATTGTCCTAAACACCTTCCCCATGAAGAGACTTCTGCTTCTGTTGCTTGCCGCTGCGGCCACGGCCTGCGGCGGCCCCTACGGCGCGGGCATCCCGGCCGAATACGAACCGCTGCTCGATGCGGCGCTGGCTGATGCACCCCGCGCCGACAGCCTGCGGGCGCTGCTGCGCGAGACGCCCCGCGGCGAGCGGGCCGCGATGGCGTGGCTCATCGCGTGGATGCCGCGCGGCGACCGCGACACGATGTCGCTCGACCTGCTCCGCGAAAATGTCCGCTATGCCTGCCGCGCCCGTGCGGAGTTCCCGTGGGCGAAGGCGTTGCCCGATTCCGTCTTCCTGAACGAGGTGCTGCCCTATGCCGTGGTCGACGAGGTGCGCGACGCCTGGCGCCGCGACCTTTACGAGCGGCTGGCGCCCCGCGTGGCTGCGTGCCGCGAGCTGGCGGCGGCGCTCGATACGGTGAACCGCATCCTGCCCGCGGTCGTGGGCGTGGAGTACAACACGCTGCGCGAGAAGACCAACCAGAGCCCCGCCGAGTCGATGCGTCAGGGCATGGCCTCCTGCACGGGCCTCTCGGTGCTGCTCGTCGATGCACTGCGGGCCGTAGGCATCCCGGCGCGCTTCGCCGGCACGGCGGCCTGGCACGACAACCGCGGCAACCACAGCTGGACGGAGGTGTGGATCGACGGTGCCTGGCACTTCACGGAGTACTACCAGCCGTGGGCGCTCGACCGTGCATGGTACCTGGCCGATGCCGGGCAGGCCGTGGCCGGGGACCGCACCCATGCGATCTATGCCGTGTCGTTCCGCCCGACGGGCGACTGGTTCCCGATGGTGTGGAGCGAGCAGTCGCGCGACGTGCACGCCGTGGATGTCACGCAGCGCTATGTGGATACCTATGAGGCTTTCGCGTCGGATGCCGAGCGGCAGGGCACGCACGTGAAGGTGGCGCTGCGCATGTTCCGCGACCGGCGCCACGCATCGCAGTCGGGCGACCGCGTTGCGGCGAACGTCGATGTCTTCCGCGACGGCGAGCAGATGGGCGGCGGCCGCACGGCCGGGCCGCTGCAGGACATGAACGACGTGCTGTCGTTCCTGCTTGAGAAGAACTCCCGCTACCTGTTCCGCTACGAGAACGCGCGCGGCGAGCTGACCGAACTGACGGTCGAGGTGGGCGACGAACCGCTGACCGTCGATGCCTACATGGAGTAGGATGACGGACGTGACGATCCGCCCGCTCCGTTCGGACGAGCGGTGGCTGCTGACGGAATTTCTCTACGAGGCGGTCTGGGTGCCGGACGGGGCGCCGCCCGTGCCGCGGACGGTGCTTCAGGAGCCTGCGCTGCGGCGCTATGTCGAGGATTTCGGCCGGGCGGCGGACGACCGGTGTCTTGCGGCCGTGTGCGACGGCCGCGTCGCGGGCGCCGTGTGGGTGCGCCGCATGCATGGCTTCGGACATGTCGATGACGCGACGCCCGAACTGGCCGTCGCGCTCTATCCCGAATACCGGGGGCGGGGCGTCGGGACGCTGTTGCTGCGGGCCATGCTCGATCTGTTGCGCACGGAGGGGTGCACGCGGGTTTCGCTCTCCGTGCAGCGCGAAAACCGCGCCGCGGCGTGGTATCTCCGCGAGGGGTTCGAACTTCTTGCGGAACGGGACGGCGAGCTGGTCATGGTTTGCCGGCTCGGCTGAACGGCGGGATGCGGATTACTCCTCCAGCGCGAGGTGGAGGATGGGGTGGTTGCGGCCCGACGGGTCCTTCGCGTCGCGTGCGACGACGCGGAATCCCATGCGGGCATAGAAGGCCCTTGCGGCGGCGTTCTCCTCGTTGACATCGACCTGCCGCGCGCCGCACCGCTGGACGGCGTGGCGGATGAGCTGCCGGCCCAGCCCCTGCCGCAGGCGGTCGGGCGCCACGAAGAGCATTTCGATCTTTTCCCCGTCGAGCCCGAGAAAGGCGGCCGGACGACCGTCCGGACGGCGCACGAGGTAGAGGTCCGCGGCGGGCAGCGCTTCGCACCGTACGAGCGGACGGTAGAGCCCCGGCTCGTCGGGGGCGAGAAAATGGTGCGTGGCCCGTACCGAGGCCTCCCACAGCGCGGTCAGCGCATCCAGATCGGCGTCGGTCGGGGCGGTCAGGTGCTCGATCTCCATCTTTTCTTCCTTTCTTCCGGTTGGTCGTCAGATCAGGGTGACCGACTCCTTGCGTCGGCTGAAATTGCGGGCCAGGGCCGCGGCGAAGGGCGTGTCGAAGGTGCGCGCCCCGACGGGGCATCCCTTGACGCAGGCGCAGCAGCGCAGGCAGCGCGCCGGATCGGTGTGCAGCTCGTCGCCGCGCCGGATGGCCCCGGTAGGGCAGACGGCCGCGCAGCGTCCGCAGCGGGTGCAGAGCGTCTCGTCGCCTGCGGGCAGGTAGACAACCGGATGGCGCTTCTGTCGGCGGCGGTAGCCCACGACGAAGCGGATGAAACGCAGCAGCGGCCACAGCGGCGTGGCAGGGGCTTTCAATTTGCGTACATCGACCGCGGCGGGGGCTTCGCCCGCTGCGGTTGCGGCGAGTTTCTGCCGCACGGCGGCGCCGAAGGCGGCGGCGTGGGCCAGGTCGTCGGCATCGGGACGTCCCGCCGCAATGGGTGTGGCGGGTGTGCTGTAGGAGTGTTCGCCGATGAAGGCTCCGGCGGCAACGGGGCGGAATCCCTGCGCCGCGGCCAGTGCGGCCAGCTCCGCGACGGCCCCCTCGAAGGCCCGGTTGCCGTAGACCGCGACCACGACGGCCGGAGTCTGCGTGCCGCGCACCTGCTTCATGCGTTCGGCCGCGAGCGGCGGGATGTGCCCGCCGTAGACGGGTGCGGCAATGACGGCGACGGCCTCCGGCGGCAGGGTGGCGGGTG
>NZ_CASFQD010000041.1 GCF_949296715.1 uncultured Alistipes sp.
GTCTTGGTCAGTCCGCAGGCTCTGGCAAGCGTGATGATGCTTGCCTTCTCATAGTTCATCCTGACAAATACCCCGAATGCCCTGTCAATGATTTCTTCCCGGTTTGTTATCATACACCTTTGTTTTTAATAGGACACGAAGATACGGATTTTATTTCAATCATTTGCAACACAGTGATTTTTAGTGCAAGGTGCAAGCATATATCTATATATATGGCTTGCACCTTGCACTAACCCCAGAATATTTATTATCAACTACTTGTTCATTTCAAAATAAACTTGTATCTTTGCACCTGAAAGTTACGCAGGCAGACAACGGTCAAAGTCGGACAAAAAAGCGATTGAAAATCGTTACTGTTTCGTTACCTTAATGAAGTATTGAATAAGAAGTAGCTAAAATACAGGCGGTTAGAGTTATAGGTTCAAAACCCTGTCTTTCCGCCGGAAGCGGGCTGCAACGATGTTGCGGCCCGCTTTTTTGTTGTTGTCGCCCGGTGATGAAACAGGACTGACCGTTGAACAATAGGTTGTTCCTTCAGTTACGTGTTACTTGCGCAGCCGATGGCTCCCCAATGTGTATTCCTGTTCCGGAATCACGCCGAAGCCGGAGACTGAACGAGTTTCGGGGAGGAAATGAGGACTCTGGTATGCGATTTGCTTCGCATGGCGGAAAACCCTTATCGCATGAACAACATCACCTCTCTGATCGAACATTCGAAGCAGGCCATCCGTTTTTGGTGGCTGCTGCTCGTCGTCGGCATCGCGCTCTTCGCCGCCGGGCTTCTCGTCTTCGCCTTCCCCGCACGGAGCTATCTGGGCATGTCCCTGCTCTTCGGCTGGCTGATGCTCCTCTCGGGCCTCCTCGAGGTCATCCTCTCCTCCACGAACCGACACTTCATCACCGGACGCGGATGGATGCTTGCCGGGGGTATCATCGAGCTGCTTCTCGGCCTTATCCTCATCTTCAACGTCGCCCTCTCGGCCGCCACGCTGCCGGTTTTCCTCGGATTCTGGCTCCTGCTGCGGGCCTTTGGCGCCATCGGCCTCGGCGGCGACATGCGGGCGCTGGGCGTCCCGGGGGCCGGATGGACCCTTGTCAGCGGCATCCTGCTGCTGATATGCTCATTGTGGATTCTCTTCCGTCCGCTCGAGTTCGGGTCGACGGCCGTGGTTGTCTGGGTCGGCGTCTCGCTCTTGTTCGCAGGCATCGCCGCCGTCTCGCTCTCCCTCCAGCTGCGGCAGGCCCACCGTTGTTTCGCACACGATGCCTGTTGACGCTTCGCCGGCGTTCCGGCGGGGCGCCCCGAATATGGAGATACGCAGGCGGGAGACTTTTGTCTCCCGCTTTTTTGTCGTCTTTGTTCAGCCCCCCCCCTCATTCCGCACGGCCCGTCGCCCGAAACAGGCGGGGCCTCCTTGTTGAAAAGGAGGCCCCGCCTGCATCTTGTCTGCCGGCAGCATCGTCAGTAGTTGTCCTGGAAATCCTGCTGGTCGAGACCGTACTTGCGGATGAGGTAGGAGAGTTCCGGATCGAGGTTGCCCCGGAACTTCAGGTTGCTGCGCAGTTCGCAGGCCCGGAGGAAGTGCTGTACGGCCTCCTCCTCGTCGCCCAGACGCGCCGAGATGATCGACAGCAGGTATTGCTCCTCGGCCGTCCAGTCGACATTGGGCTGGGCCATCAGCACGCGGTAGGCGGCCTTGTTGTAGCCGAGCGACATGTAGGCGATGGCCGTGTTGCGGTCGTCGTAATCGCGCAGCGTGTTCAGGGCCTCCTCGTAGCGGCGCTTCTTCAGCAGCTCGAGGGCGTCCATGTAGCGCTGGTCGACTTCGGTCGTGTAGACCGTATCCTGCTTCTGGCCGCGGCGGTGCAGGTTGAAGCGGAAGTCCACGGCACGCATCTGCGGGTAGATGTTCTTGCGCATGTGGGCGTAGGCCTTCGGGTACTTCAGGCGGATGCGGTATTCGCGGGCGTCGGGGGCCGTTTCGCGGTCGGCAATCATCGCCAGCACCGCCTCCTTGTCCGCAATCACCGTGTCGGCGCGTACCAGCCGGGCCAGTTCGTCCCAGTCCTCGGCCAGCCACTCCGTGCGCAGCAGGTTCGGCAGGTCGGGGAGCTTCTCCTCCTCGTCGCCTTCGACGACGACCTCCTTGCCCTCCTCATCCAGCGTGACGTAGGCCTTGACCGACTCGTTGCGCAGCGAGTCGTAGAGCGGGCGGAACTCCTCGACCAGCACGCTGCGCAGCGCTTCGGCGCGCTCGCGGGCCAGGCGGTCGTTGATCCGCCACGTGCCTTCGGGCGAGGAGGTTGCGCGCAGCGAGATGCTGTCGATGATGTAGATCGGGTCGAGCATCAGGTCGCGCGTCAGGTTGCGCACGGCACGCACCTGCGAACGGTTCTCGGCCGTGGTGTCGAGTTTCGCACGTCCCGACGGGAAGGTGAAGTAGAAGCGGGCGTTGGCCTCGGCGTCGCGCAGCACGATGCGGTGCATGTAGCGCGTGCGTTCGTCGAGGAACGAAATCATCGACTTCACGCTGAAACTCAACGTGTCCGAATGGCGCATCTCGTAGCGGTCGCCGCGGCGATTCTCGACGCCTCCCGAGAGGTAGACGAGCAGTTTGTCCGTGTTCTCGTTGGCCTCGACCTGCTGCGAGTAGTAGAAGTCGATGCGGTGGTCCGGTCGGAAGATGACCGTGTCGAGCCGGGCGTTGGGGAAGATCGGGTGGTGCACGATGCGTTTGTAGACGGCGCTGCCCTTGCCGCCCTCCTGCTGTGCCAGCCCGCGCACCTCCGCCGTGGCGAAGACATCCTCGGCGGCGTTCGGAGCAACGTAGTACCGCGACTCCGTCAGGTTGCGGTTGATGACGCTCGTGTCCGTCTCGTGGAGCATGTCATAGACCTTCGGGCGCCGGCGGTTGGTCCAGTCGACGCGCTGCGACGCCAGGGTGCGGACCTGGAGGTTGTCGGCGCGCTTCACCTCCGCGGCGACGCGCTGCGGCGTTTCGGAGAGCGATTGCAGGTAGTTTTCGCGGGCGCGTCCTCCGTCGACGGGATACTCTCCGTCGACGCGCGTGTAGATGTCGCCGCCCGGCAGCACGTCGACCGTGTCGAAGCGGAAGCGCGGCGTCAGGTAGTCGGTCAGGTGGTCGAACTTGTCGTTCGGGTCCGGAATGTAGGTCACGCGCCGTGCGACGCGGTTGTCCGTCGACCGCACGTAGCGGCGCAGATTCCGAATCAGCCCTTCGTGGGCCTTGTCGTAGCGGTCGTACTCGCGGCCCTGCATGCGGCCGTACCGGTCACCCCGGTAGACCAGCGGGTCGAGCGGATGCGCCTCGCCGTGCTGCCCCTCGCGGATCCAGGGGTTGAGCACCAGCTGCCAGTCGCGGGCCAGCAGCGTATCGGGCACCGAGACGATGAATTCGACGTTGATCTTGCCGTTGCGCTCCACGAGGTTGCGGCTGCTGCGCGCGAGAATCTCCACGGCGTCGATGTCCAGCGCCCACATCTGTTCGTTGGTCGTTGTGTCGACGATGACGTTTTCCGTGGGGATGAAGACGCGCGTCGTGCCGTCGATGTTCGTATAGTGAATCTCCCTGGTCGGTTCGGTCTGGTGCCGCTGGGCGTTCTTTGCCGCTTCGATGTCCTGCGAGGCGTGCCGGGGCAGGTTGAGGGGCGTCTTGGGGTCGCTCTCCGCCAGCTTGTGCAGGTTGCCGCAGCCCCCCAGCAGGGCAATGGCGGCCAGGAGCGCGCACCCTCCGATGATATGGTATCGCAGTCTCATGGTTCCGGCTTGTTATTCGTTGACCGAGGCTGCGGGTTTCGTCTCCGCGACATCCACCGCACCGTTGACGTCGACCGTGAAGACACGGCTCCGGCGCCCCGGGTTGGTCAGAATCTGCCGCAGCACGAGCGTGGCGTTGTCCATCCAGCTCTCATAGGGAATGCGCATCTCGTAGCGGACCGACTCCGGCTCCGTCTTGCTGTCGACGTTGATGACGATGTAGGGCTGGCGCTCGACCAGGTGGCGTCCGTTGAGCACCAGCCGGCGCTCCATCATGTGCTGCTGGTAGCGGCCGTTGACGAGGATGTGCGGAAAGAGCTTCATCGACCGGCGGTCCGGCGTGCTCAGCTCGGGAATGATCGTCCAGCTCTGCGAGCGCGTAACGGCGTTGGCCGATACCTGGATGTCCAGTACCAGATGGAGCGTGTTGCCCTCCTTGCTCAACACCTTGCGCGTCACGGCAAGGTCCCCGACGAACTGGGCGCGGAGCGTTGTGGCCCCCATAAGGAATACGAGGATAAGGAGATATTTTTTCATGATGCGTTATTTCTTGGAGTTGAACAGATAGACGAACGAGAAGCCGATTTCGGTGGGAACGGGCAGGTAGCGCACCGCATTCGTGTAGCTCTTTTTCCGCAGGGCGGGGTTGGTCGGCTCCCAGTGGTACTTGATGCGGGCCAGACCCGCGCCGCCCGAGATTTCGAGGTTCCAGTGCGGGCTGAGGTAGAACTGGTAGCCGATGCTCACGCCGCCGGCCATGAACGAGCCCGTGAAGTAGTTGGTTTTGAAGCGCGTCAGGAAGCGGTCGCCGATGATCGGGATGCGGAATCCGCCCACCTCGAAGCCGCCGCCCATGAGGTGCACGCCGAAGAACAGGCGCGTGTATTTCTCGGTTACCCAGTAGCGGTATTCGGGACGGACGAACCAGTGCTGGATTTTGTTGTCCGCGCCGATTGTCCAGGGGTTGAGGTTGAAGGTGGCGCCGATTGTCGAGTGTTTGCTCACGGCGACCTCGGCTCCGGCGTTGATCGTGGTGGTCATCCAGTAGAACAGGTTGGACTTCACAGCAACCTGTTGTGCCGATGCGGCCGTCCAGCAACATACGGCCGCGAGAAATGACAGAAAAACTCTCTTGTTCATATTCGAATCATGTCTGTTGTATGTCCCAATGTACGCGAAAATACGAAAAAGATTGCTCCTTCCCGTTTTTTTAGGCGATTTTCGACGCAAAATTCGTCAGAATTTGCCGAATGTCCGGTATCATATATGTTACTCATGTGTATTCCAAAAAAAATTACAAAATTGAAACATAGTTGATTACGCATGTGTCCGCGACGGTCCGGCCGGCATAATCCATTGAAAGGGAGTTGGGTACAAATGTGTAGTGACCGAAACGCTCCCGGCCTTTGTTTTTTCGGGAATCATCCGCCCCGGGGCGGCAATGCGGGGGAGGGCGGGGCGCCGGGGATGTGCCCGTGGGGGCTGTCCGGCTGCGGGCGCATGCGCCGCAGCGGAACCCGCAAAAAAACGAAGGGGGCCTTGCGACCCCCTTCCCCATCAAAAATTAACCCTTAAAAATTATCCCCTTTTCGGAAGATTTCCGTGAGATAGTGGTGGAGATAGAACAGATCCGCATCCCCTTGTACCACTTCTCTCAACATCAGCTCTTCGTCCTCGGAGATGCCGTTGTTTGAAAACTCCGTTTTGTCAATTTCCTCCATAGGCAGTGTTCCGATTGGTTGTTCGCATATAAAACGGACACGGCCGGGGAATATTGTGCCGGAATCAGCAAAGCACCATATTTTTTTCCTTGATCATCTTGCGCAGGTTGATCAGTGCGTAGCGCATGCGGCCCAGGGCCGTATTGATGCTCACGTCGGTCTGCTCGGCGATATCCTTGAAACTCAATCCCGAGAAGTAGCGCATCATGACGACTTCGCGCTGTTCCGCCGGGAGCTGTTCGACCAGGGCGCGGATGTCGCGTTCGACCTGGTCACCGACCATCGCGTCCTCCACGGTGCGTTCGGCGAAGCGCAGCGTTCCCAGCACGTCGTATCCCGCATCCGTCTCCGTGACGGTCTTGTTCTGCCGCTGTGCACGGAAGAAGTCGATCACCTGGTTGTGGGCGATGCGCAGAATCCACGAGAGAAATTTGCCGTTGTCGGTATAGCGTCCTTCGTCGATGACGCGGACAACCTTGATGAAAGTCTCCTGGAAGATATCGTCGGCGATGTCGCGGTCCTTGACCATCATGTGGATGTAGTCGCGGACGCGGCGGCTGTGACGTTCGATGAGTTTCGATATGGCACTCCGGTCGCCTGAAAGGTAGTGATTAAGCAACGTCTGGTCGCTCAATACCTGTGCGTTCATACTCTTTTTCTCCTTTTGGTTAAGAGTAGAATTCTGTTCCGATAGGCAATCCGTTTAGAGTTTATCGTTCTGTTTCCGTGTGTGTTGACCCCTTGCCAGTTTTCCTGTTTCCGGGTTTTCAGGTTGGCAAGATAGCTTTTTTTCTCCGAAAATCCAAATTTTTCCCCTGTTCTTCGTCTGCCGTCGGGTTCTGCCGTGCGTTTTGCAAATACCGTGCCGCGAAATCCGACCGTCCCGGCTGTTTGTCTTCCCGCCCCGTCCCGGCCGGCGCTATTTGAGCGGTTCGACGTGGATGGCGATCATCGTGCCTTGGCCGAAGCGGTCGCGCAGCCGGCGCTCGATGTCGACGGTCAGGGCGTGCGAGTGGGCGACGCTCATCGAGCCGTCGACCCGCACGTGCACCTCGATGGCGATCGACGCCCCGATGCGGCGCGTGCGCAGGTTGTGCGGCGCGCGGATTTCGGGATTGGCCGTGACGATCGCGAGAATCTCCCGTTCCGTATCTTCGGGCAGCGATTTTTCGAGCAGTTCGCCCAGCCCCGTGCGGATCAGGTCCAGTGCGATCTTGAAGATGAACAGCGCGACGACCAGCGCCGCGATCGGGTCGGCGATGCGCCACTTCTCGCCGAGGAAATAGGCGCAGCCGATGCCGACGAGGGTGCCCAGCGACGAGAGGGCGTCGCTGCGGTGGTGCCAGGCGTTGGCCACGACGCTCGGGCTGTCGATTCGTCGGCCGACACGCACCGTGTAGCGGTAGAGCACCTCCTTGGCGATGATCGAGACGACGGCCGCCACCAGGGCGACGGCTCCCGGACGGGGCAGCGTGCCGCCCCCGGCCACCGTGCGGATCGAGCCGATGCTCGAGGCGAGAATCCCGGCGCCGACGACCGTCAGCGCGAGGCTGATGATGATCGTGGCGAGCGTCTCGTATTTGCCGTGGCCGTAGTCGTGTCCGTCGTCCTGGGGCTTGGCCGAGATGCGGGCGAAGGCGATGACGACGACGTCGGTCGCCAGGTCGGAGAACGAGTGTACGGCGTCGGCCACCATGGCGCCGCTTCGCCCCACCATGCCGGCGACGAGCTTGGCCGCCGAGAGGAGGAGGTTGACGATGAATCCGACGAAGGTGACGCGGTAGATCTCTTTTTTGCGGGTTTGTGTATCGACTGCCATCTCTGTACGCTGTGAATGTGGTTGTGGTGCGATGTGCGGTCCTGCGGGGCATCCTCCGGACGGCGGGGCTCCGGCGCCGCTCCGGTGTGCCGCGGGTCGCAGGCCTCCGATGAAAAGAGTTCCCGAACGGGGGTCCGGGAACTCTGCGTTTGTCCGCGCGGCGGCGGGGATCAGTAGCTGCGGGCGAAGAGCACGCGGCGGTGCGACGGCTTGCCCGAGTAGATGCAGGTGCCCTCCTCGTCGACGACGTCGAGCGGAATGCAGCGGATCGTCGCCTTCGTGGCCTCCTTGATGGCCACCTCGGTCTCGACCGTGCCGTCCCAGTGTGCCGAGATGAAGCCGCCCTTCTCGTCCAGCACGCGCTGGAACTCCTCCCATGTGTCGACCTTCGTGATCATCGAGTCGCGGTAGGCGAGCGCCTTGCGGTAGATGTTCTCCTGAATCTCGCCCATGAGCTTCTCCACGAGCTCCGCGAGGCCCTCCTGCGGGACGGTCTCCTTCTCGAGCGTGTCGCGGCGCACCAGCTCGACCGTGCCGTTCTCCATGTCGCGGCCGCCCATGGCCAGACGCACCGGCACACCCTTGAGTTCGTACTCCGAGAACTTGAAGCCCGGACGGACGTTGTCGCGGTCGTCGATCTTCACGCTGATGCCGCGCTTGCGCAGCTCGGCAGCGATGGCGTCGAAGCGCCCGCAGATGGCCGCCAGCTGCTCGGCGGTCTTGTAGATGGGGACCATGACGACCTGAATCGGCGCCAGCTTCGGCGGCAGGACCAGTCCGTTGTTGTCCGAGTGGGCCATGATGAGGGCGCCCATCAGACGTGTCGAGACACCCCACGACGTGGCCCATACATACTCCAGCTTGCCCTCCTTGTTGACGTACTGCACGTCGAAGGCCTTGGCGAAGTTCTGCCCGAGGAAGTGCGACGTACCGCTCTGCAGGGCCTTGCCGTCCTGCATCAGCGCCTCGATCGTGAGCGTGTCCTCGGCGCCGGCGAAGCGCTCGTTCGGGGACTTGTGTCCGACGATGACCGGCAGCGACATCCACTCGCGGGCGAAGCGCTCGTAGACGTTGATCATCTTCGTAGCCTCCTCGACGGCCTCCTCACGCGTGGCGTGGGCCGTGTGTCCCTCCTGCCAGAGGAATTCGGCCGTGCGCAGGAACAGGCGCGTGCGCATCTCCCAGCGCACGACGTTGGCCCACTGGTTGCAGAGGATCGGCAGGTCGCGGTAGGACTGGATCCAGTTCTTGTAGGTGTTCCAGATGATCGTCTCCGACGTCGGGCGCACGATGAGCTCCTCCTCGAGCTTGGCGTCGGGGTCCACGACAACGCCCTTGCCTTCGGGGTCGTTCTTCAGGCGGTAGTGCGTCACCACGGCGCACTCCTTGGCAAAGCCCTCGACGTGGTGCGCCTCCTTCGAGAAGAACGATTTGGGGATGAACAGCGGGAAGTAGGCGTTCTGGTGCCCGGTCTCCTTGAACATCTTGTCCAGCGCGTCGTGCATCTTCTCCCAGATGGCGTAGCCGTAGGGTTTGATGACCATACATCCGCGGACGGCCGAATTCTCGGCCAGGCCCGCCTTCACCACGAGGTCGTTGTACCACTGCGAGTAGTTCTCGTCCGACTTCGTCAGGTCCTTGAGTTCCTTTGCCATAGTCAAATATTTTTTGTTTTGTTTTTTCGCTTCGTTTTCAGACGGCAAATATACGAAGTTTCCTTGTAACCGGAAACATTGTGCGCGGGAAAATATGCGGATCGGCCGCCGGGCGTGACGTGTCGGCGGCATGTTCGTGTGGCCGGAGCCGTTTGTGCGGGCTGCGGGGCTGTTCGGGCCGCGGCGGATCAGCCGATGAGTTTCAGCAGGCGGTTTGCGGGCGCGTCGGGAAAGAGGGTGCAGAAGTGGTCGCGCAGCCGGAAGAACGACTCTTCGGGCGTGCGGTCGGCGGTCAGCGGCCCGTAGAGCGTCTCGGGCGCCGTGTAGCGGGCCACGCCCCAGCCGTAGGGATTGTCGTGGCGGTCGAGGTTGTACTCGAAGTCAGCGATGACGAGCCGCATCTCCATCTGCAGGCGCGTCAGCACCGGGTCGAGCGAGATTTTTTCATCCTCCGGGACCTCGGCGGCGAGGTCCCGGGCCGTGCGCCGTCCGCGCCCCTTGGCGAATCCGAGCATGCGGCGCAGCTCCTGGATGGTGGCCGATCCTTCGACCTGAATGGTCTGCATGACCACGTCGTCGAGCGCCGCCGTATCCTCGTCCGGCGCCAGCGGCCGCGAGCGCCGGTAGTTGGCCCAGTCCGCGAGCCACTCGCGGCTGACGAAGCCCGCCTTGCGGTTGAAGAACTTGCCGTAGGCGCAGTGTCCCTCGCGGATGACGGGGCCTTTCCACTCCCAGGCCCCCTCCTCGTCGGTGAACCAGTATTCGGGGGCGATCATCTCCTCGATCGAGAAGCCGGGGATGCCGCACCGGAAGAAGGGCAGGAAGCCCAGCTCCAGACAGCGCTGCTCCACATCGGCTGCACTTTCCAGACGTTGTTTCATGTTCATGGCAGCTTGTATCATTTCATTGACGGTTCATCGGGCCGCTCCGTCCCCTTCGGGAGGCGGCGGCCCGCATCATAACGCAATTAACCCGATTCTCCGTATGCCTTACATGCACGCGATTTCCCTATATGGTTTTCGGGAATTTCATCCCCGTTTTGTTCCGGCTGGCCGGTTTGCACGGGAAGGTTACTTCAGCTCCTTGCCGCAGGAGAAGGCCTTGCCGGCCGTGTCGCCCAGCTCGACATATTCGAGACGGATCGGGTCGTAGGTGATCGGGCGCAGCTTGCGCGGGTCGATCCGGCCGTCGGTGAGGATGCTCTCGTCGGCAGAGACGTTGACGATGCGGCCGACCAGATGGCAGCTCCCGGGGTCGTAGGAGAGCAGTTCGCACTCGAGCGCCATCGGCAGTTCGTCGATCAGCGGGGCGTTGACGTGTGCCGAGCGCGTGGCGTGGAATCCGGCCCGGGCGAACTTGTCGGGGACCCTGTTGCCCGAAACGATGCCCGCATAGTCGCAGGCCGTGACCTGCC
Source organism: uncultured Alistipes sp. (assembly GCF_949296715.1). Taxonomy (GTDB): domain Bacteria; phylum Bacteroidota; class Bacteroidia; order Bacteroidales; family Rikenellaceae; genus Alistipes. The sequence goes on from NZ_CASFQD010000041.1 coordinate 10,388, forward strand.
CGACGGTGGCCATGCTGACGGTGAAGGCCCGCGTCGAGAGGATGTTTTTCGTGGTTTTGTGTTCCGCGGCAAGGCAGATGCCGATTGTCTCGTCGGTGAACATCCCGCCCCACGCGGCATTCATGACATTGGGCACGCCCGCTTCGTCGTAGGCCGCCACGATCAGCACCGGCATCGGGTAGAGCCAGCTTTTCGCTCCGAAATCCTTTCTCATGTGGATACTAATAAATAAAGTGCGTGAATTTTTACGAAAATTACAAGAAATCGGGAACTCTTCAAAATTCCCGTCCCGATTTTTGTCTGCGCGGCTGGGCGGCGTGCGGCGGCTGTCCCTCCCTTCGGGTGCCGGTGCGGCTCTCGGTGTCGGCGATGCCTCCCGTGCGGCGGTTTGCGGTGTGACCGGTCCGGCGGGGACCTGGATAATGAAAAGGGAGCCCCGGCGGAGGCTCCCGAAGTGCGGATAAAGGGACTCGAACCCCCACGCCGTAAGGCATCAGATCCTAAGTCTGACGTGGCTACCAATTACACCATATCCGCGTTGACTGTCACAAAGGTAGACAAAAAAAACGAAATCGCAACCGCACTTTGGCTGCAGTACGGCTTTTTTCGCTATTTTTGCACATAATATCGTGCGATCATGCCCCGTCAGATAACCCTTGTGCTCACTCCCCGTCAGGCTGCCGAAGCCGAAACCTACACCTCGCTGGCTGCGCGGCAGGCCGGTGTGGCACGTGCCGACGTGGCGCTGGTCCGGGTGGTCAAACGTTCGATCGACGCCCGGCAGCGACAGGTCAGGGTGAACCTCACGCTCGAGCTCTACATCGACCGCGAGCCGCAGCCCGCACCCGTGCATTTCGACTATCCCGAGGTCGGCGGCCGCACCGAGGTCATCATCGTCGGTTCGGGACCCGCGGGACTGTTTGCCGCGCTGCGGCTCATCGAACTGGGGTTGAAGCCCGTCATCCTCGAGCGGGGGCGCGACGTCTCGGCCCGCAAGCGCGACATCGCGCAGATCAACCGCAACGGCGCGGTCGACCCCGATTCCAACTACGCCTTCGGCGAGGGCGGCGCCGGGACCTTCTCCGACGGCAAGCTCTTCACGCGCAGCAAGAAGCGCGGCGACTACAACAAGGCGCTGCAGACGCTCGTCTTCCACGGCGCATCGCCCGAAATCCTCTACGAGGCACATCCCCACATCGGCACCGACAAGCTGCCGCGCATCATGCAGCGCATCCGGCAGACGATCCTCGACGCCGGGGGCGAGTTCCTCTTCGAACGGCGCGTGACCGACCTGCTGCTGCACGACGGCCGCATCCGGGGCGTCTGCTGCGGCGACGAACGGATCGAGGGGGCCGCCGTGGTGCTGGCGACGGGCCACTCGGCGCGCGACATCTACGAACTGCTGCACCGCCGCGGCGTGCGTCTCGAGGCAAAGCCCTTTGCCATGGGCGTGCGCATCGAGCATCCGCAGGCGCTCATCGACTCGATCCAGTACCACTGCCCCGAGCGGGGCGAATACCTCCCCGCAGCCTCCTATTCGCTCGTGAGCCAGGAGGGCGGCCGCGGTGTCTACTCCTTCTGCATGTGTCCGGGAGGCTTCATCGTCCCGGCCATGACCGACGCCGCGCAGTCGGTCGTCAACGGCATGTCGCCCAGCGGCCGCACCTCGCCTTTCGCCAACTCGGGGCTCGTCACGGAGGTGCGCCTGGCGGACTTCGCCCACCTCGAACCCCAATGGGGCGTGCTGGCGGGGCTGAAGTTCCAGCAGGAGTTCGAGGAGCTGGCCCGCCGCATGGGCGGCGAGCACCAGATCGCCCCGGCGCAGCGTGTCACGGACTTCGTGGCCGGGCGCGCCTCGACGTCGCTGCCCCGCACGTCGTACATCCCCGGCATCACCCCCTCGCGGCTCGACAGCTGGATGCCCCGCTTCATCGCGCAGGGGCTCCGCGCCGGGCTCGGAACCTTCGGGCGCCGCATGCGGGGCTTCGTGACGCCCGAGGCCGTCGTCGTGGGGGTCGAGTCGCGCACGTCGACCCCCGTGCGCATCCCGCGCGATCCGCTGTCGCTCATGCACCCCGAAGTCGTGGGGCTCTTCCCGGCGGGCGAGGGGGCCGGTTATGCCGGCGGCATCATCTCCGCGGCACTCGACGGCGAACGCATCGCCGGGGCGGTGCGCAACCATGTATTGAAATGAACGATCTACCGATGGATACACCCCACATGCAGCCGCCGCAGCCGGCGGTCTCGATCATCATCCCGGTCTACAACCTCGAGCAGTACCTCGACGCCACGCTGGAGTCGGTCGAGCGGCAGACCTTCGCCGACTTCGAGGCGATTGTCGTGGACGACGGCTCGAAGGACGGCACCCGTGCCGTCGCCTGCCGCCATGCCGAACGCGACCCGCGCATCATCGTCGTACACAAGGAGAACGGCGGCGTGGCCCGCGCCCGCGAGACGGCGCTCGGGCGGGCCCGCGGACGCTACATCACCTTCCTCGACGGCGACGACCTCTTCGAGCCGGAGATGCTGCAGCGCCTTGTCGAGGCGATCGAACGCTCGGCGTGCGACATCGTCTGCTGCGACTACAAGCGCATCAGCTCCTCCTACGAGGCCCCCGTCCGCTCGGGCCGCACGGGCGAGATGTCCGGCATGGAGTTCCTCGAGGCGCTGCTCTGCAACGAGGTGTGGGGCGGCCTCTGGGGCAAGCTCTACCGGCGTGCGCTCTTCGGGGAGGGGATTCGTCACTATCCGTTGCGGCTGTGGCAGGATGCCGCGGTGAACATCCAGATTTTCTGCCACAACCCGCGCGTGTGCTTCATCGACTACGTGGGCTACGGCTACGTGCAGCGCGCCGGGTCGTCGAACCACAGCCGCCTCGACTTCGACTACTGCCGCCTCTACTGCGAGACGCTCGCGGCCGAGCTGCGGCGCCATGACGCCGAGCTGGCGGGCCGTGCCGACTACTTCGCCACGCTCAACACGCTGCGCGTCTACCTGACCTACCTCTGCAAGAGCCGCAGCCCGTGGGTCGGTGACAGCGCGCTGGCCTGCGACCTGCGGCGCGACGTCGCCCGTTTCCGGCAGGAGGTGCGCCGCCACTACTCCGCCGTGCGGCTCGCACTGCTCACGCTCGACCGCCGGCGTGCGCTGCGGCCGCTCGTCGTGCTGATCGTCACGCTCCTGCGCTGGCGCAAGAGCCTCGAACGTCGTTTGTCCCGATAAAAAACAGCCGAAGCGATGAAAAAGTACCTGATGTTCGTCTCGCTGCCCTATGCCTATCCGATCATGCGGCCCCTGCAGCGCGAAATCCGCCGCCGCGGCGACGACGTGGCGTGGTTCATCGAGGAGGGGTGCCCCGACCAGCTCGCGGAGGGCGAGCGGCGCCTTGCCACGATCGCCGAGGTCCTGGAGTACAACCCGATAGCGGTCTTCGCCCCCGGAAACCACATCCCCGACTTCTTTCCCGGGGTGAAGGTGCAGCTCTTCCACGGCTATCCCATCAACAAACGCAACGACCGCCGCGACGACCACTTCACCGTGCGGGGCTGGTTCGACATCTACTGCACGCAGGGCCCTTCGAGCACCGGGCCGTTCCGCGAGCAGGAGCGCCGTTACGGCTACTTCCGCGTCTACGAGACAGGCTGGACGAAGGCCGACGACTACTTTTCGCCCGCGATGCAGTCGCCGCCGCACAACGCGCGGCCCGTCGTGCTCTACTCGACGACCTTCACGCGCTCGCTCACCTCGACGCCCTACCTGGCCGACGAGATCGAACGGCTGGTCTCGGAGCGCGACTGGGAGTGGATTTTCATGTTCCATCCGAAACTCGACGACCGTGCGGTGCTCGACCGCTATGCCCGGATCGCGGCGGAGCACGACAACGCCACCTTCCTCGGCACGACCTTCGACTTCGGGGCATTGCGGCGCGCTGACGTGCTGCTGTGCGACAGTTCGTCGATCATTCTGGAGTTCATGTTTCTGGACCGTCCTGTCGTGACGTTCCGCAATTCCCACCCGGGGCCTTACCTGATTGACGTCCAGCGGCCCGAGGAGGTCGGGCCGGCCCTCGAACGGGCGCTGTCGCGGCCCGAGGAGCTCATGCGGGCGATCCGCGCCCACACGATGGAGCACGAGCCGCACCGCGACGGCCGCTGCTCGGCCCGCGTGCTCGATGCCGTCGACGACTTCCTCGCCCGCGGGCGCGCCGGGCTGAAGCGGCGGCCGCTGAACCTGGTCCGGCGGATCAAGCTGCGCCGCCGGATGGGCTATCCCCTCCTGAAAGGGCTTTTCTGATACTTATTAATATATTATATATAGGCCGCCCGGTTTATATATAGGTCGCCCGGTCGCCGCACCGTCTTCCTCCTTTCGGCGCCCCCGGCATGCGGTCCGGTATCCGGGCGGCCGGGAGCCGTATGGCCTCCCGGAGGAGTGCTTGCGGCATCGTGAGGATGCGCCGGAAGGACAGGGCGGAGGTGTGGCCGTAAGTTATTGTAAATCAAGTGGTGTGCGAGCGTCTTATAGTGGTATATTAAAAAAATATCAAAATTTTTGCAAAATTTTTAATAAAAATTTGCGCGGTTCGATTATTCCGCTTACCTTTGCAGTGAAGTTTTAAGGTTCATTTAGGTTAGTAGTTTTAGGTTGGTGAGGAAACTGTGGATGACGGACGATCAGTCCCGATTCCGGGTTTCCTTTTTTTGTGCCCTTTTCGCGGCATTTTCGCCGGCAGCGGTGCGGGGCGGTTCCCTCGGAGACCTCTCCCTGCCGGTTCCCGGTCCGATGCTTTCCCGTTTGCCGTCGTCCCGTTCCCCTGTCCGCTGTTTTCCCCGTTTGCCGCCATTCCGTTTCTGGCCCTTTTGTCGGCCGTTTGCAGGAAGAACCCGCGAATGGCCCGCTTCCGTTATGGCCTGCCCTTTTTTGAGCGGCCCGTCCGCCGCGGCTGTCGGATGTCTGTCATGCCGGCTGCGCCGCTTGTTCGTTGCCGCGTTGCAATGCAGCTCACCTTGTCGCGAATCCGGGAACCGCAGGCGGCCCTTTCCCTCCTCCCCGTCTCCATTTTGCGCATTGTCTGCTACCGCAGACCCGCCCCGCAGTGCCGTTCAGCAGGGGTGTGAGGCTTCCAATGTTACCAAATTGTTAAATATATTTAATATATTCATAAAATATTTGCATAATTCAAATTTGGCCCGTATCTTTGCAGTGAAGTTTTAAGGTTCATTTAGGTTAGTAGTTTTAGGTTGGTTGAGGAAATCGGCAGGTTGCAGCGGAGTTTGCCGCTGCTAAGACTCGGGACGGTGCTCGTCCGCTGAGTCGAATACCTCCGATTGAACCTCTTTTCGAAGGGGGTGGTTCCCCGTCGAAAGAAAAGGTCCAAGTCGTGATGACTCGGACCTTTTTTTGTCTCCGCCCGTGGCGGTTCGGCGGCCGGGACTATCGGCGCAGCTCCTGCAGCTCCTCGTTCGAAAAGTGCACCTCGATGCTTCCCGCGGCGTAACAGCCGATCTCGTAGGGGTTGTACAGGAAGGTGATGCCGTCGGGTGTAACGAGGAAATTCTCCGTGACGGCGATGTAGTCCGGAAAGAGCCCGGCCGCGGAGAGCCCGGCATCGTCCGTCACCTGGTAGCGTTCGAGGAGCTTCGTCCGGATGCGTGCGTCGAGCGCCTGCAGCTGCTCCGTCGTGAAGAGGTCCGCCGTGCAGAGTTCGTAGCCGTCGCGCAGCGAATAGTTGTGGTATTCCGTGTCGTAGGAGCCGTGTGCGCCGCCCAGGTAGCTCGACCGCACGATGACGTAGGTAACGAGCGTGTCGACCACGGCGCCCCGGGATTCGACCGATATCTCGCACGCGCGGGCGGCGGGAAGGTCGGGCAGGCAGTTCGCCGCGATCTCGTGCAGGGCGCTGTCGGCCGCCTCGGCGGGCGTACCGGAGAACGCCTCCAGTTCGAAGAAATAGCCGATGTTGGCCCGTTCGACGGTCTGCAGGGCTTCGGCTTTGGCGGCGTTGCGGATCGAGGCGAAGCGGTATTCCACGCGGCATGCGGCCGTGCCGTGCTGCAGGAGCGTGTCGATGCACGTCTCTCCGAAGTCGGGTTGTACGGGGCGTTTCGAGCAGCCGGCGGTTGCGGCGGCAAGGGTTGCGAGCAGGATGATGCGGATGCCTGTTTTCATGGTGACAGCGTGTTTTGTCCGTCGTAAAGATAGGCAAAAAGCCCCTGCAGCGACAAAAAATGAAAAAAAAATTGCAGTTTTTGTCAGAAAATTTTGGAGTTTTGAAAGAAGGCGCTATCTTTGCACCACGAAAAAACCAAAACGGTGGATTCATCTAAGGGTTAGGATACATGCCTCTCACGCATGACATAGGGGTTCGAATCCCCTATCCACTACAAGAAAACGACTGCTTCGGCAGTCGTTTTTTTGTTTTCTCTCTCTGTGCGGGCCTGCCTCCCTTTCGCAGCATGCCGCACATCCGGTCCGAAAGATATTGCCCGGAGTGTTCGCAACCCCTTTTTCTGCGTTTTCTGCCGGTTTTTCCAAAAAGGTTCGTGATGAAAAATCGGGAGTTGGTGATTGTCCTGTCCCGGATTCGTTGAATTAATTTGCCGCCCTTGCTTCCGGGCGCTATTTTTGCACGGTAAACGGTAACATGAATGTTTCAATAATAGGTTTACTATGAGAAAAATATTGACTATGGCGGCAATGCTTGCCGCTGCGACCGGTATTTTTGCCGGCTGTAACAAGAGTGACGACGGGGCCGGGAAGCCCGGCGTCCCGACGATCGAGCTCGCCGGTGCGAGCATCGACCAGCCCCAGGAGATGGTGCAGGACATGACCGTGCAGGTCAACGTGACGGCTCCGGGCAAGATCGAGGAGCTGACGATCTCGATCGACTCGCCCTTCCTGACGGACGAGATGCTGGCGATGGTGGGTCTCTCCAGAAGTTTCAGCCTGGCCAATCCGGCATCGGCCGATGTCGCCGAGGGCCTTGCCTCGCTGGGACTGCCCGTAGGGGACGCAGTGCTCGGTCAGACGGCGCTGTCGATCGACATTTCGCGTTTCGTGCCCCTTATCATGGTCTATGACCAGACATCGGACCACAAGTTCGGCGTGACGGTGACCGACCGTGCCGGGCAGAGCGTGACCAAGACGCTGACGCTTCACCTGACCGAAAGCGCCAAGGCTGCGCCCGTGATTACGCTCGTCGACGGCGATATCGACGCCGTACAGGAGATCGAGGAGACGATGTCCGTGGTGGTGTCGGTCGTGGCGCAGGCCAAGATCGCCGGTTTCACGGTGCAGATCGACTCGCCGGCACTGTCGCCCGTGATTCTCGGCGCCATCGGCCTTTCGGAGACGCTCGATCTGGTGAATCCCGGTTCGACGGCCGAGACGCTTCAGAGCCTCGGCTTCCCCGTCGGGGACCAGGTGCAGGGCCAGGGCTCGGTATCGTTCGACATCTCGGCCCTTGTGCCCATGATCGCGATGATCTATAACGAGGATTCGGACCACAAGTTCGTGCTCACGGTGACCGACACCAAGGAGCAGACCACGTCCAAGACCCTTACCTTCCATCTGACGGCCAAGCCGACGCTCGCCTATAACGACGACGCCGACCTGTGGGCCAATACGGCGACGGTGACGGCCGAGCACCTGCCCGACGGCGCGACGGTGCAGTACCGCGTGAAGGATGCCGCCGAGTGGCAGAATGCGGAGCACGTCGAGGGTGACGTCTATCGTCTTGCCCCCGTCTGGAACGCCTCGACGAACGAGGCCGGGCTGAATACCTACACCATTGCGGAGGGTACGGGCGTCTTCGCTGCCTCGGACTACGAGGTGCGCGTGGCCAAGGACGGAGCTGCGCTCGTTGCTGCGGAGTTCAAGACCGCCGATGGCGACGCGGTTCCCAACGGCGACATGTCGGGCTGGTCGAAGAAGCAGATGACCACCGACAATGTGACCTTCTACCCGATCACCTATCCCAATGCCGAGGGTGACAACTTCTGGGACAGCGGCAACAACATGTTCCTCGAGCAGTACGAAGAGTCGGGTGAGCCCAAGATCTACACGCCGCTCTGCTACGAGGAGGAGGGCGCTGCCGTGCTCATGCCCCGTCTGGTGCTGGGTGCGATCTTTGCCCCGGGCAACATGTATACGGGACAGTTCGTTTACGAAGGCTTCAGCGGCACGGCCTGCTTCGGCCAGCCCTACGAGTGGACGGCGCGTCCGCGGGCGCTGAAGGTGCGCTGCAAGGCGACCGTCGGCACGATCGACAAGGTCGGTTCCTTCGATCCCGACGGTGCGTCGTACAAGGATCAGCAGGACCGTTCGTACATCTTCGTGGCGGTGGTCGACTGGACGGCACAGCATGGCGTCAGCTCGGGTATGACGGCCCCGACGGGCATGTGGAATCCTGCCGAGACCTCGTCCGTCGACGAGGGTGCGATCCTCGGCTACGGCCAGCAGGTCATCAGCGAGAGCACGGGCGACTGGGTCGAGTACGTCATCCCGGTGTTGTGGTATGACAAGGAGGCGGCCAACCCCTCGTCGTCAACCTGCTCGCTCGTCATCTCGTGCGCCACGAGCATGCGCGGCGACTACCTGACGGGCAGCTCGCAGAACGAGATGCGTGTCGACGACTTCGAGTGGGTCTATTAAAATTACGGAAGGGCATCCCGAAGCCGGGCCGGTGGTCCCGGTGCCGGGATTGCCCGTTCCGGTCACAAAGCGACGGCCGCTCCTTTCGGGGCGGCCGTCGTCGTGTTTGTCAACCGTGTCGGGCAGGGTTACTTGTCGAATTTGCCCTTGAACCTGTCCAGCTGGCGTTTCAGGGCGTCGATGGCTTCGTCGACCGACTCCTCGAAGGCCTTGGACTGGTGGCAGGCCACCAGGTCCTCGCCCGGCATGTGGAGGGTGATCGTGGCTATCTTGTTTCCTTTTTCGTGGTCTTTATCGAGTTTGAGGATGACCTCGGCGCCCGTGGAACGCTCGGCAAAGCGGTCCAGTTTCGCCATCTTGGCCTCTACGAATTCGACCAGCCGCTTGTCGGCGTCGAATTTCACGGATTGAATCTGTACGTTCATAGCTTTACGTTTTATAAAGTTATCTACTTCCCTCCCTTTTCGCGGGGATGGGCTTTCCGGTATGTCTCCCGGAGGCGGGCGATGCTGTTGTGCGTATAGACCTGTGTGGCCTTGAGCGAGGAGTGTCCCATGAGCTCCTGAATCTCGCGCATGTCGGCGCCTCCGTTCATCAGGTGTGTGGCAAAGGTGTGTCGCAGCACGTGGGGGCTCTTTTTGCCCTGTACCCCGGCGTCGCGCAACTCCCGCCGCACCGTGCGGTAGACGCTGCTTCGGGATACGCGTGTGCCTTTCAACGTTAAAAATAGTGCTTTTTCCGAAGAATTGCAAATATTTTGCCTTTCAATTAGGCGGAGGTAATGCAAAATCTTTTCGCGCACGAACTCCAGTACGGGGACCTGCCGCTGCTTGCCGCCCTTGCCGCGGATGCGCAGCGACGTGTGGTCGGCCGAGAAGTCGTCGCGGTCGATGCCCACAAGCTCCGCAAGGCGCAGCCCGCAGGTGTAGAAGAGCAGGATGATGAGCGTGTCGCGCTCGGTGACGAACTCCTCGGATTCGGTCCCGCATTCGCGGACGATGCCGCCCATGCGGCTCTCGGAGACGAATGCCGGAAGGCGCTGCGGGCTCTTGAGTGAACGGATTGGCCGCATGATGTCGTGCTCGACGGCCCCCGTGCGGAGCAGCCAGCGGAAGAACGAGCGCAGCGACGACACTTCGCGGTTCATCGACGCGGCACCGATGGCGGCCGTGTCGGTGCGGTAGAGAATCCAGTCGCGCACCTGTTCGGTGGTAATCTCCTTCACGTCGGCCCGGTCGGGGTCCTCGTAGCCCAGCCAGCGGAGGAATCCCGCGATGTCGCGCCGGTAGTTGCGCACCGTCAGCGGCGAATAGCGCCGTTCGGCTTCGAGGTAGCGTATGAAATCCGTCAGCATACCGCAAAGATAACCGAAAAAACGGTACCTTTGTACGAAAAACGGCGCTGCGGGGCACTGCGGCGTCCGAAAAACGGAAACCGACCATGAAAGAGATCTGGAAACCCGGCACGGTGCTCTATCCGCTGCCGGCCGTGCTGGTGAGCTGCGGCGCAACGCCCGGGGAGTACAACCTGCTGACCGTGGCGTGGACCGGTACGGTCTGCACCGATCCGCCGATGTGCTACGTTTCGATCCGGCCCGAGCGCCACTCCTATGAGATCATCCGCCGCACGGGCGAATTTGTCATCAACCTGACGACCGAGCGGCTGGCGCGCGCCACCGACTGGTGCGGCGTCCGCTCGGGACGCGACCACGACAAGTTCCGCGAGGCGGGCCTGACGCCCCTGCCTGCGGCGAAGGTCGCCGCGCCGCTGGTTGACGAGGCCCCGGTCAATATCGAATGCCGCGTGCGGCAGGTCCTGCCGCTGGGGTCGCACGACATGTTCCTGGCCGAGGTGGTCAACGTGCAGGTCGATGCTGCCTACATCGATCCCGCGACGGGAAAGTTCTGTCTGGAGCGGGCCTGCCCGATCGTCTATTCGCACGGCGAGTATTATGCGCTGGGCCGGGCGCTGGGCCATTTCGGCTGGTCCGTGCGGCGCCGGCCCGAAACCCGCCGGACGGACGGGGCAAAGGCCTCCTCCGCACCGCGGAAAGACTCTGCGGCCCGACCCCTTGCCGTGCGGCCGCGCAGCCGGAGTACCGGCGGGAAAAAATAGGGCGCATGTGCCGCCGGCCCTTGTCCGGGCGGCGGTTCTGAAGCGGTGCAGGATTGCGGCGACGGTTCCGGTATGGTGGATGCGGCGGGCGGTTCCGAAGCGGTGCGGCAGATTCGGGCGGCGGCTCCGGGCGATGGTTGCGGGCCGCCGTGTGCGGCGGCGGGTACCGGCGGCGGGGTCAGAACTTGCCGAGAATGACCTGCTGCCGGTATTCCGACGGGGTTACGCCCTTGAGCTGCTTGAAGGTGCGCGAGATGTTCTTGATGTCGGAGAATCCCAGCTCCGAAGCCGCCTCCGAGACGCTCATCCCCTCGCTCAACAGCTGGGTCATCTTTTCGATGCGGACCTGGATGATGTAGTCGTAGATCGACGTGCCCATGCTCTTCTTGAAGCGCGACTCCAGCAGGCGGCGCGAGAGCGGCACGAGGGTGACCAGCTCGTCGACCGCGATCTTCTGGCTGATGTTTTCGTGGATGTATTTGAGTACCTCGGCGATGTGGGGGTCGTTGTTGGCGTAGATGTCCGTCGACTGGCGCGTCACGATGTGCGTGGGGTAGACCATGATGTCTTCGCGTTCGGCCTTCGGGTCGTGGAGGATGCGGTCGATCAGCCGGGCCACGTCGTAGCCGCCCTGCTCGATGTTCTGGTTGAGCGACGAGAGGTTCGGTGCCGAGAGCCGGCAGATCGTCTCGTCGTTGTCGACGCCCAGCACGGCGATGTCGTCCGGAATGCGGAATCCCGCGCCCTCGGCCTGGTGGCACGCCTCGGTGATGTGGTAGGCCTGGTTGTCGTCGCACGCCATGATCGCCACGGGCTTGGGCAGCGACTGCAGCCACGTGGTCAGCTGCATCGGGTCGTAGTGCCACAGGTCGGTCTGCGAGGTGTTGCGCAGCGCCGAGAAGGTGAATTCGGCATTGTCGGCGCGGCGGATCGTGTCGCGGAACCCCTGGTAGCGTTCGTCCGACCAGACGATCCCGCGCGTGCCGTAGAAGGCGAAGTGGCGGAATCCCTTTTTGAGGAAGTATTCCGCCCCCATCTCCCCGGCGCGGTAGTGGGGGCCCGTGATGTTGGGGATCGTCGTGAAGCGGGTCTTGAAATCCTGGGCGATGGCGATGATGCCGTTGCGGGCGAAGAGCTCGACACGGTCCGTCGAGTAGAACTGTCCGATGACGGCGTCGGCGCGCATCCGCCGCGCCCATTCGACGACGGCCTCGATGCCGAACTTGTCGCGGATCGACAGGGGCAGCCGGCAGAGGCTCCACGCCTGTCCGGTGTCGTGCGCGTAGCGGGCGATGCCCAGCAGCAGCCCCCGGGCGTAGGCTTCGGAAAAGTCCGTCAGGAAGATGATACGTGCCATGCCGATACGCTTTTTTCGGTATAAAGATAGCTTTTTTTGCCAAAACATCGCCGGGCGGAGTCTCTTTTTTTCTCCCGTGCGGGGCGGCGGGAGATGTAATCTGTGCGCAAAGTGAGGATGCAAAAGCGCAAATCACCGCCATTTGGCGGCGCTTCTTTCGTATATTTGTATACCTGAAACTTTAACCTGAACGAACATGATGCGAACCTTGACACTGGCCCTGGCGGTGTTCGCGTGCGCGGCCTGCACGCAACCCTCCGAACCGATCGGCTATGTCGATCCCTTCATCGGAACCGGATTCCACGGTCATACCTATCCCGGCGCCACGACGCCCTTCGGCATGGTGCAGCTCAGCCCCGACACGCGCTCGGGCGACTGGGACGCCTGCGCCGGCTACCACTACGACGATACGACGATCGACGGCTTCTCCCATACGCACCTGAGCGGTACGGGCTGCGCCGATCTGGCCGACATCCTTTTCTATCCCACGCTGCGCACGGAGGTGGTGCGCGACGGGGAGTTCATCCATGAACCCTATGCCTTTACGCACCGCCGTGAGCGGGCTTCGTGCGGCTACTACGCCGTCGAACTCTCCGACGACGGGCTGGAGGTCGAGCTGACGGCGACGCCCCGCACGGGCGTGCACCGCTACACGTTCCGCGGCGAGGGGCCGCGGCGCGTGGTCATCGACCTGATGCACACGATCACCGAGGAGCGGATCGACCTGCGCGAACTGCGGCAGACGGCTGCCGACGAGATCGAGGGCATGCGCCGCACGCAGGGCTGGGTGGCCGACCAGTACGTCTACTTCTCGGCCCGCTTCTCGGAGCCCTTCACCGATGTCGAGCTGCTCGGCGACCGGCAGGCCGTCCTCACCTTCGCCCCGGAGGTCGGAACGCTCACCGTGGCGGTGGGCCTTTCGGCCGTCAGCGCGGAGAATGCCCGTGAGAACCGCCTGGCGGAGGTTCCCGAACTCGATTTCGACGCCGTGCACGCACGCGCCGAGGCGCTGTGGCGTGACGCCCTCTCGGACATCGTCGTCGAGGGCGGCACGCGCGACGAGCGCACGGTCTTCTATACGGCGCAGTACCATGCGAAACTCACGCCCAACCTGATGAGCGACGTCAACGGCGACTACCGCCGCAGCGACGGCACCATCGGCCGTCTGCCCGCCGGCCGGGCCTACTATTCGACCCTCTCGCTGTGGGACACCTTCCGGGCGTGGAACCCCCTGCAGACGCTTGTCGACACGACGCTCGTGAGCGACATGGTCCGCTCGATGCTCGACATGTACGATGCGACGGGCGAGCTGCCGATCTGGCCCCTTTCGTCGGGCGAGACGCGCACGATGATCGGATACCACGCCGCGGCGGTCATCGCCGACGCCTGGATGAAGGGAATCCGGGACTTCGATGCGGAGCGGGCGCTCGACGCCATGGTGCGCTCGTCGAACTGCAACCGCAAGGGCTCGGAGTACTACGTCACCGAGGGGTACATCCCCTCGAACATTCTCCGCGAATCGGTCTCCTGCGCCCTCGAATACGCCTATGACGACTGGACCATCGCCCGCATGGCCGAGGCGCTGGGCCGCGAGGACCTGGCTGCGGAGTACTACGGCCGGGCGCTCAACTACGTCAACGTCTTCGACGGCTCGACCCGCTTCTTCCGCGGGCGGCAGCGCGACGGCAGCTGGTCGGAGCCCTTCGAGGAGTTCGTCGCCGGGCGCGACTACACCGAGGCCACGCCGTGGCAGTACCGCTTCTTCGCGCCGCACGACGTGAACGGCCTCGAACAGCTCTTCGGCGGCCGCGAGGCCTTCGTCCGGGAGCTCGACCGCCTCTTCACGCTCGAATCGCCGCACGAGGATGTCGGTCTGGTCGACATCACGGGCCTCATGGGCCAGTATGCCCACGGAAACGAGCCGAGCCACCACATGGCCTACCTCTACAGCTACGTCGGCATGCCGTGGAAGACGCAGGCTCTGACGCGCCGCCTGCTCGACGAGATGTACGCTCCGACGCCCGAGGGCATCATCGGCAACGAGGACTGCGGGCAGATGTCGGCCTGGTACATCTTCTCGTCGCTGGGCTTCTATCCCGTCTGCCCCGGCTCGAACCAGTTTGTCCTGACGGCGCCGCTCTTCGAGCGGGCCACCGTGCGCCTGGCCAACGGGCGGACGCTCACCGTCACGGCCGACACGCCGCGCCGCAACCGCTATGTCGGTGCGGTGACGCTCAACGGCGAGCCGGTCGATGCGAACTTCATTACCTATGAACAGCTCATGGCGGGCGGCGAGCTGCACTTTAAGATGCTGCCCGAGGCGGACCTCACGCGCGGCACCTCGGCCGAGGCGCAGCCCTACTCGCTCACGCGCGGCGAGGCGGTCTCGATCCCCTACACGACGCAGTCCGTAAGCCTCTTCACCGAGCCGGTCGACGTCGCGCTGGCGACGACGACGCCCGGGGCCGAAATCCGCTACACGCTCGACGGCTCGGAGCCCGATTCGCTCTCGGCCCTCTACGAGTCGCCGATCCGCGTGGAGCGCACGCTGACGCTCCGCGCCCGGGGCTTCAAGGCGGGTGCCGCCCCGAGCCGCACGATGACCCTGCAGGCCGAGAAGGCCGAGTTCCTGCCGGCGGCAGCCGCCGCGGCGGGTGAGCAGGGGGTAGCCTACACCTATTACGAGGGGACCTTCGCGCGCGTGGCCGACATCGAGCGCTCGCACCCCGTCTCGCGCGGCGTGATGCCGTCACCGTCGATCGCCGAAGCGCCGCAGGAGGACCACTTCGCCTACATCTTCGAGGGGCTCGTGCGCATCCCGCAGCGGGGTGTCTGGGAGTTCTCGACGCGCAGCGACGACGGCAGCGTGCTGCTGATCGACGGCCACAAGGTCGTCGACAACGACACGTCGCATGCCGCCGTCACGGCCACGGGCCGCGTGGCCCTCGACGAGGGGCTGCACGCCTTCCGCCTGCTCTACTTCGAGGATTACGAGGGGCAGGAGCTCTCCTGGGGCTGGAAGGCGCCCGGCGCGACGGAGTTTGCCCCGATTCCCGCGGAAAATCTCTTTGTAAAATAACGCTCTACGAAGCCCGGGGCCGTTCCCTGCCGGTGGACGGTCCGGATTTTTGGTGTGTGTGGTGCTCCGCAGCGATGCGGCAGCGGCGGGGTCGGTTCCCGGGCGACGCGGAAAAAAACTGCTACGGTATGAAAAAACTCTTCTTTTTACTGATGCTCGCGGGAGCCGTCTCCTGCGGCAAGGCTCCGCAGGAGCTGACCGTCATGACGATGAACATGCGTTACGACAACCCCGAGGACGGGGAGAACAACTGGCGTTTCCGCCGCGAGCGGGTCGGCGAACTGGTCCGCACGCAGCAGGTCGACCTGCTCGGCACGCAGGAGGTGCTCTCGAACCAGTACGACGACCTGCAGGCCCTGCTGCCCGGATACACCTCCGTGGGCGTGGGCCGCGAGGACGGCGCCCGCGCGGGCGAGTTCAATGCGATCTTCTTCCGCACGGAGCGCTTCGAACTGCTCGACTCGGGCACCTTCTGGTTGAGCGAGACGCCCGAGGTGGCTGGCTCGAAAGGGTGGGACGGCGCCTGCGAACGCATTGCCACGTGGGTCGTCCTGCGTGACGGAACGAACGGGCAGGAGCTGCTCTACATGAACACGCACCTCGACCATGTGGGCGAGACGGCGCGCCGTGAGGGCGTGACGCTGCTGCTTGAGCGCATCGCGTCGCTGCGCGGTGACCGTCCGGTGATTCTCACGGGCGACTTCAACGCCGAGCCGACCTCGACGGTCATTGCCCACGTGCTCGACGACGGCACGCTCCGCAGCGCCTGGAACGCCGCGCCGGTCCGTTACGGCGAGGGGTGGAGCTTTGCCGACTTCGGGCAGATTCCCGTCGGGGAGCGCCCGCTGATCGACTACATCTTCTTCGGCGGCGGCCTCGAGGCCGAAACCTGCACGATCCTGCCCGACACGCTCGGCGGCGGCTACGTCTCCGACCATGCCCCCGTCAAGGCGCTGCTGCGCTATGCGGAATAATACGAAACCGAACGACTAACCGAGTTATGCCATGAAACTGATGCTGAAAACCGGATTGCTGCTTGCATTCCTGTCACTGTGCGGCGCGGTCGCCGCGCAGCCTCCCGTGCTGATCCATTCGCACAACGACTACACGCGCACGATGCCCTTCTACCAGGCCTATGCGCAGCAGGTCTCGTCGATCGAGGCCGATGTCTTCCTCCGCGACGGGGTGCTCCTCGTGGGCCACGACGTCGAGGACCTTGTCTCCGATATGACCTTCGAGGCTCTTTACGTCGAGCCGCTCGTGACGCTCTTCGCCCGCAACGGCGGCCGCGCGTGGAAGGATTCCGACCAGCGGCTGCAGCTGATGGTCGAGCTGAAGTCCGAGACCGAACCGACCTTGCAGGCCGTCGTTGCGCTGCTGCAGCGCTGGCCCGAGGTCTTCGACCCGGCGGTGAACCCCGAGGCGGTGCGCGTTACGGTGACGGGCCGCGTGCCCGAACCGGCCGATTTCGACCGATACCCCGCCTTCGTCCGCTTCGACGGGGCGTGGGATGCGGACTACACGCCCGCGCAGCTCGAGCGCATTGCCCTCGTGAGCGCCAATTTCCGTGACTTCTCGAACTGGAACGGCAAGGGTTCGATCATCCCCGCGGAGCTGGCGCGTGTCGAGGAGGTGATCGACCGGGCCCATGCGTGGGAGAAGCCCGTGCGCTTCTGGGGCGCTCCCGAGGGCACGACCGTCTACTACACCTTCTACAACCTGGGTATCGACTACATCAATACGGACCATCCGGAGACGTGTGCCGCCTTCTTCAGCGACTTCGGCAACAAGAACTTCTGCATCGGCGAGCACCGCGACGCGGCGTCGGGCGTGACGGGCACGAAGCGCCTGGACAAGGCGACGCGCGACTTCAGCGGCTTCCAGAACGACAAACTCCAGCTCTCGAAAGGGGTTGACATCTACACGCCGACCTACCGCAACGACGGCGGCGAAGGGGTGATCCGCAACGTGATCTTCCTGATCGGCGACGGCATGGGCCTTCCGCAGATCGTCGCCGGCGCCTACGCCAACAAGGGGCTGACGACGCTCCAGATGAAGCACATCGGCCTGCAGCGCAACAATGCGCTCGATGCCTTCACGACCGACTCGGCGGCGGGCGGCAGCGCCCTGGCCACGGGCGAGCGCCACAACAACCGCCACATCGCCATGAGCGCCGACGGCAAGCCCTATCCGTCGCTCTCGGACTTCTTCGGTGACGAAGGCTGCGCCGTGGGCGTGCTGACGCTCGGCAACGCCGTGGATGCCACGCCGACGGCCTTCTACGGCCACTCGGTCGAGCGCGACAACTCGGACGAGCTGACGCGCTGCCTGCTCGATGCGAAGATCGACCTGCTCTGCGGCAGCGGCATCCGCCAGTTCACCGAGCGCGGCGACGGCGTGGACCTCGTGAAGGAGCTCTCCGGCAAATACCGCTTCGTGCGCTCGATCGACGAGATCAACGACCGCAAGGGCAAGGTGATCTGCATTGACGAGCGGATGGACGACGCGGCCGAGGAGGCAAACCTCTCGCTGCTGGCCGACGCCACGCGCGAGGCGATCGCCAAGCTCCGCGAGCGCGGCGGCGAGGGCTTCTTCCTCATGGTCGAGGGGGCCAAGATCGACTATGCGGGCCACTCGCGCTGCCTGCCCGGCTCGATCATCGAGATGCTGAGCTTCGACCAGGCCGTGGCCGAGGCGCTGCGCTTCGCCGACTCGAACGGCGAGACGCTCGTCATCGTGACGGCCGACCACGAGACGGGCGGCCTGACGGTGCTCGACGGCGACGAGCGCACGGGCCGTGTCATGGGGTGCTACGTCTCGGACGACCACTCGCCCGCGATGCTTCCCGTCTTCGCCTACGGACCCGGCGCCGACCGTTTCTGCGGCGCCTACCTCAATACGGAGATCGCGCGCCGCATCAAGGCGCTCTATAACGAACGGAAGAAGTGACGGTCATGATACGCAGCGTGATCACGGCGCTCGCGGCCCTCGGCATCGCCTGCGCGGCCTCCGCGCAGGGGCTGATGTCGGGTCCCTACGAGCTTCCGTACAAGAATACCTACGTCAAGGAGGTCTTCGTGGCCGAAAACGAGTTCCGCAACGCCACGCCGGAGCGGATCGAGCCGCGTTCGTTCGACGAGGCGCGCCGGATTCTTCCCGCCCCCTTCTGGGAGGGGCACGAGCGCGAGATCGAGATGTACTGGCATGCCTGGCGCATCGCCGTGGGCAACATCCGCCAGCCGGCCGAGGGGTCGGGATTCGTCTCGCCCTACCTCGACATTGCCTACAACGGCAACATCTTCATGTGGGACGCCTCGTTCATGATGATGTTCGCCCGCTACGGCTACCGCTTCTTCCCCTTCCAGCGGACGCTCGACAACTTCTACGCCAAGCAGCATCCCGACGGCTTCATCTGCCGCGAGATACGGGCCGACGGTTCGGACTGTTTCGAACGCTACGACCCCACGTCGACGGGGCCCGACCTGCTGCCGTGGGTCGAGCTGGCCTACTACCGCCAGTACGGCGATCTGGAGCGCCTGCACCGGGTCTTCCCGGCGCTGTGCGCCTATGCCAAGTGGTGGAAACTCAACCGCACGTGGCCCAACGGCACCTACTGGTCGAGCGGCTGGGGCACGGGCATGGACAACATGCCGCGCGTGAAGGAGGAGTACAACCAGATCTTCTCGAACGGCCACATGGAGTGGCTCGACACGAACCTGCAACAGATGCTCGTCAACGAGTCGCTGCTCCAGATCGGCTTCTACATCGAGCGCTGGCAGGAGATCGAGGAGGTCGAGGACGAAAACCGCTTTCTGCGCCGCCACATCAACGAGTGCATGTGGGATGACGGGGAGGGCTTCCTCTTCGACCGCCAGGCCGACGGGTCGCTCGGCACGGCAAAGGGGGTCTACGCCTACTGGGCGTTGCAGACCGACGTGCTCGACCGCGAGCGGCTGGACCGGCTGGTCGCCCACCTGTGCGATACGGCGGAGTTCGACCGCCCGCACCGCGTACCGTCGCTGGCGGCCGACCACCGCAAGTACAACGCCCTGGGCCGCTACTGGCAGGGGGGCGTGTGGCCCGGCACGAACTACATGATTATCGACGGACTCTGGCGCAACGGCTACCGTGCCGAGGCGCAGCAGATCGCCGAGAACCACTACGCCGCGGTCTTCGAGGTGTGGAAGAAGACCGGGACCTTCTGGGAGTACTACGCCCCGGAGCGGATCGAGCCCGGCTTCATGGCCCGCAAGGATTTTGTCGGCTGGACCGGCCTGCCGCCCATTGCGGTCTTCATCGAGTACATCCTCGGCATCCAGTCCGACTATTCGGAGAACCGCATCGAGTGGCACGTCTCCAGGACGGAGGCGCACGGCATCGAGCGCTATCCGTTCGGCCCCGAGGGGGTTGTGACACTGAAGGCCGCCGCTCGGCGCTCGGCGGACGCCGTACCCGAGGTGAGCGTCGAGACCGATGTGCCGTTCGACCTGACGGTGACGTGGGGCGACGGCCGGAGCAGTACGGTGCACGTCGCACAGAGCGGACGTGTGAAGTTGAACTAAAACGGAATGACCGATATGAAAAGATGGATTCTGGCGGCCTGCGCCCTCGCTTTCGGGGGGCTGGGCCTGATCCGGGCGCAGCAGCCCGTGCTGCGCTTCGGCGATGACGGGACTTTCAAGATCGCACAGTTTACGGACATGCACCTCGATCCTTCGAAGCCCCGGCGGCTGGCCGAGGCCGAGAAGACCTTTGCGCGGCTCGACCGCGTGCTGGCGCTCGAGCGGCCCGATCTGGTCGTCTTCACGGGCGACGTGGTGACGGGACCTCCCGCCGAAGGGATGTGGCGGCGCCTGCTCGACACGATGACGGCGCGCCGCGTGCCCTTCTGCGTGGTGCTGGGCAACCACGACCACGAACAGGACCTCACGCGGGCGCAGATCGCGCGTCTGGTGACCTCCTGCCGCGGGAGCCTCAATACGCTCAACGATGCCGGCGAGCTGGCCGACCGCGAGCTGGTGGTGCTCGGGCGCGATTCGCAGCAGCCCGCGCTCGTGCTCTACTGCCTCGATTCGCACGACTACTCGACCGTCGAAGGGGTCGACGGCTACGGCTGGTTCACGCCCGCGCAGGTGGCGTGGCTGCGTGACTGCTGCACGGCCCGCACGGCCGCGAACGGCGGGCAGGCGGTGCCGTCGCTGGCCTTCTTCCACATCGTGCTGCACGAGTACCTTGCGGCGTGGCGCAATCCCGACGCGACCCACATCGGCCGGGCGGCCGAGGAGGAGTGCCCCGGGGCGCTCAACACGGGCATGTTCGCCGCGATGGTCGAGACGGGCAGCGTCATGGGTACGTTCGTCGGGCACGACCACGACATCGACTACATGGTGGCCGACAAGGGCGTCTGCCTCGGATACGGCCGCTACTCGGGCGACAATACGACCTACAACGACCTGCGTCCCGGCGTGCGTCTGCTGGTGCTGACGGAGGGCGAGCGGGGCTTCGAAACCTGGATTCGCGAGGACGACGGCCGCATGGTCGACCACGCACGCTTCCAGCATGGTGAAATCACGGAAATAGCGGTGGAACGATGAGAATAGGAGTGGATTTGGGCGGAACGAACGTGCGGGTCGGCCAGGTTGTCGACGGCCGGATCGTGCGTTTGCTCTCCGAGCCCTGCAAGTCGGACCGTCCCGAAGAGGAGGTCCTCGAACATATCGCGTCGCTCGTCGGCGCGCTCATGACGCCCGAGGTCGAGTGCATCGGCATCGGCGTCCCCTCGGTCGTCGATGCCGCGCGCGGCATCGTCTACGACGTCGTGGGCATCCCCTCGTGGCGGGAGGTGCACCTCAAGGAGCGCTTCGAGGAGCGTTTCGGTGTGCCCGTCTCGGTGAACAACGACTGCAACTGCTTCGCGCTGGGCGTCTGCCACTTCGGTGAGGCGCACGGCTACCGCGACGTGGTCTGCATCGCCCTCGGTACGGGCGTGGGCGCCGGCGTGGTGATCGACGGCAAACTCTACTGCGGCCACAATACGGGCGCCGGCGAGATCGGCGGCATCCCCTATCTGGACCGCGACTACGAATACTATTGCAGCAGCCGCTTCTTCGTCGGGCGCGGCACGACCGGAAAACAGGCCTTCGAACGGGCCGCGGCGGGCGATCCCCGCGCGCTGGCGCTGTGGCGCGAATTCGGCGTGCACGTGGGCAACCTGGTCATGCTGGCCCTCTATGCCTACGACCCGCAGGCGATCGTCTTCGGCGGCAGCATCGCCCATGCCTTCGACTTCTTCAGCGAAGCCATGTACGAGCAGATCAAGCACTTCCCCTATGCGAAGACGGCCCAGAGCCTGCATATCTGCTGCTCGCGCATCGAACATGTCGGACTTTTGGGGGCTTCGGCCTGTGAATAGCCTATGGAACGGTTCCGGATACTGTTGGCCGCGTGTCTCCTCGCGTTGGGGAGCGGATGCGGCCGGACCGTCCCGTCGGACGGGATTGTCGACATTGTTCCCGTTCCGGTGCGCGTGACGCCCGCGCAGGGCGTGTTCCGCCTCGGGGCTTCGACGCGCGTCTGCATCGACTCTCCGGACGAGCGCATGCGCTGCGTCGCCGGGGCGCTCGACGACGTGCTGCAACCGATTTTCGGCCGCGGGCTCGAGTGCCTTCTTCCCGCTGCCGGTGAAAAAGGAGCGGTGAATTTCCAGCTCGACGCCTCGATGGAGCCCGACGCCTACCGCCTGACGGTGACGTCAGAACGTGTGGATATTCGTTCGGGAGCTCCCGAAGGGGCCTTCTACGCCGTGCAGACGCTGCGGCAGCTCCTGCCGGCTGCGGCGTTCGGCGGCGGCCGCGTGCGGGCCGTCGAATTGCCCGCCGTGGAGATCGAGGACCGGCCCGCGATGGCCTACCGCGGGCTGATGCTCGATGTGGCGCGCCACTTTTTCACGGTCGACGAGGTCAAGCAGACGATAGACCTCATGGCCATGCACAAGATGAATGTCTTTCACTGGCACCTGACCGACGACCAGGGCTGGCGGCTCGAAATCCGCAAATATCCCGAACTGACACGCATCGGCTCGGTGCGCCTGCGCACGCTCATCGGCAAGGACCCCGGCGGCGAGTACGACGAGACGTGCCGATACGACGAGACGCCCCACGGCGGCTACTACACGCAGGAGGAGGTGCGCGAGGTGGTCGACTACGCCGCGCAGCGCTTCATTACGGTCATTCCCGAGATCGAGTTTCCGGGACATGCCGTGGCGGCGCTGGCCTCCTGTCCGTGGCTGGGCTGCACGGGCGAACAGTACGAGGTGCGCCAGACGTGGGACATCGACGACCGGGTCTTCTGCGTGGGGCGCGACTCGACGTTCCGCTTCATGGAGGAGGTGCTCGGGGAGGTGATCGAACTCTTCCCCTCGACCTATATCCATATCGGCGGCGACGAGTGCCCGACGAAGATGTGGGAGCAGTGCCCGCAGTGCCGGGCACGCATGCGCGCCGAGGGGCTCACGAAACCCCGCCAACTGCAGGGCTATGCGACGAAGCGCATCGAGCGCTTCCTGCAGGCGCACGGCCGGCGCCTGATCGGCTGGGACGAGATTCTCGACGGCGGCGTTTCGCCGACGGCGGCCGTCATGTCGTGGCGCGGCACCGAAGGGGGCATCCGGGCGGCCCGGCAGGGCAATCCGGTCGTCATGGCCCCGACGACGCACTGCTACCTGGACTACTACCAGACGGACGATACCGAGCACGAACCCCTGGCCTGGGGCGGCTTTCTGCCCCTTTCCAAGGTCTATGAACTCGATCCCTATGAAGGGCTCGACTCGCTTGCCCGGCGCTGCGTGCTCGGCGTGCAGGCGAATCTCTGGACCGAATACATCCCCGATTTCGCGCAGGCGCAGTACATGCTGCTGCCGCGCCTGGGTGCCGTGGCCGAGGTGGGCTGGGCTCCCGAGCGGAAGGACTACGCCGATTTCCTGCGGCGCATCTCGCGGATGAGAACCCTCTACGGCGCTTACGGTTACATCTGTTCTCCGCATCCCTTTGCGGATTGACCGGCGGCCGCGGCGCGGCCGGGGAGGAGGCAAAACCTCCCCGGTCCCGTTTTGCGTCAAATGTGCGCAATATGAGGATATAAATACGTAAAATACGCCCAGGCTCACCATTATGTTGGATAATTTTGAATATTGAAAAGTGTAAATGTTGCAAATGCGTTACAGTCGCGGGTATAATAATTAAATAATTTAATAAATAAACCGCAATCCTTCACAACCAGATACATTAATTATTAACCTTAACTTTATGGAAATGAATTTGACTTTTTCGGGGAAGAGACGGAGGATCATCCGTTCTCTTCTGATGGGTCTGCTTTGCTGCATGCTCATTCTTCCGGCCCAGGCTCAGGACCGCGTAACGGTTTCGGGACGCCTGATCGACACCGGTCAGAATCCGCTCATCGGCGCTTCGGTCATCCAGCAGGGCACGACCAACGGTGTGACGACCGACGTGGACGGCCGTTATGAGATCGCCGTGCCGGCGGATGCCGTGCTCGAGTTCTCGTTCATCGGCTACAAGACGCAGGCCGTCTCGGTGATGAACCGCACGCAGATCGACATCACGATGGAGGAGGATGCCATGATGATCGGCGAGGTCGTGGCCATCGGTTACGGCTCGCAGCGCAAGGAGGACCTTTCGATGGCCGTGCAGACGGTCAAGGTCGACGAGGCGGCCCGCAGCCGTGCCTCGGACCTCGGTACGCTGCTCCAGGGCCGCATGCCCGGCGTGACGATCCAGCAGGCCGGCGGCGACCCCATGCGCAAGGCATCGTTCTCGATCCGCGGCCGCGGATCGAAGGGTAACGACGACGATCCGACGTCGGGTGACGGCGTGCTGGTCGTTGTCGACGGTGTGCCCAATGCTCCCTACATGGTTGAGGATATCGAGACCGTGACGGTACTGAAGGATGCCGCATCGGCCGCTATCTACGGTGCTTCGGTAGGTTCGTCGGGTGTCATCCTCATCACGACGCGCCAGGCCGAATCGGGCAAGCTGCGCGTGAATGTCAACGCTTCGATCGGCGTCGAGAAGGCCATGAACCTGCCGACGATGCTCAACGCACAGCAGTACTGCGACGTATGGGCCAAGGCCGTGGAGAACTCCACGAACGGTTCGCTGCCCAACCTGGCCAACCCGGCCGTCTATGCGGGCGCCAACATCACGCGCACGAACTGGCTCGACGAAATCTTCCGCGCCGGCATGACGCAGCACTACGGTATCTCGCTCAGCGGTGGTACGGAGCGCCTCTCGTCGGTACTGTCGGTGACCTATGACAAGAAGGAGGGTACGATCATCAATACCTGGAGCGAGTCGCTGGGCGCCAAGCTCTCGACGGACTTCAAGCCCGTGAAGTGGCTGAAGGTCTCCGAGCGCGTGTCGTTCGAGTATCTCGACGGCCAGGGCAATGTCAACCGCTCGCACACGGGCCCGATCCTCGGCGCCCTCTGGTTCCCCGCTTCGGCTTCGGTCTATGACCGCGACGCCGACGGCAAGATCATCTACGGCGACAACGGCAAACCCAAATGGGGCGGCATCGCCTCGACGGCCGACATGGCTGCCGGCGTCGTGGGCCCGAACATCGTGAACCCCGTCGCCCAGCTCGAGACGATGCACAGCCGCGCCCCGCAGATGCGTTTCTTCTCGACGACCTCGTTCGAGGTGAAGCCCGTCCGCGGCCTGACCCTCAAGTCGGACTTCACGGCCGACCTCGACATCCTCGAGACCGACGCCTTCACGCCGGTGATCGACGTGCCGGGCGGCTCGACGACGACGCTGCGCGAGCAGGAGCAGACCCGCACGTTCCACTACCTGTGGGAGACGACGGCCACCTACGCCGAAGTCTTCGGCAAGCACCACATCTCGGCGATGGCCGGCTTTACGACCGACTACAAGAAGCTGCGCGTATACGACTTCCGCACGCAGAACTATCCGACCGACACGTGGGACAAGTATCAGGACCTCTGGCAGAACTCCGAGTGGTACCGCAACCCGACCGAGAACTACAACGAATATGCGATGGTTTCGTTCCTCGCCCGTCTGGGTTACTCGTTCGACAACCGCTACTTCCTGACGGCCAGCATCCGTCGCGACGCCGCCTCGAAACTGCCTCCCACGAAGAACTACGACTGGTTCCCCGCCGTATCCGCCGCGTGGAAGCTCTCTTCGGAAAAGTTCTTCGCCAATTCGTCGCTGAGCAAGGTCTTCGACCTGGTGAAGCTCCGTGCCGGCTGGGGTATGGTCGGTAACGTGGACCTCTACCCGAACACCTCGTCGGTGGATGTGCCCTGGTCGATCTATCCCGACGGCTCGCTCATCGGCGGCAACACGGTCTACGGCGGCTACTACGACACGATCGCCAACCCCGGCGCCACGTGGGAGACGACCGTACAGACGAGTGCCGGTATCGACCTGACGCTGTTCAACAACTCGCTCGACGTGACGATCGACTACTATGACAAGGAGACGCGCGACCTGGTAGACTACGTGCCGACGCCCCCGCAGATGGGTGTGACCACCTCGCCGATGGGCAACATGGGCCGTGTGACCAACCGCGGTTGGGAGTTCTCGGTGGCCTACCACAACACTGCCGCCCAGGGCAAGCTCGACTACAACGTCTGGGGCAGCTTCTCGACCAACAAGAGCAACGTCGAGGAGTACGGTTCGCAGCCGCTCGTGCGTCACAACAACCCCAACATCAACAGCACGCCGATTCTCTACTCGGGTGTGGGACATCCCTGGTACTCCTATTATATCTACCGTACCGACGGCATCTTCCGTTCGCAGGAGGAGATCGACCGCTACGTAAGCAAGAACGCCGAGACGGGCGAGGTGACGCAGGTGCAGCCCAATGCCAAGGTCGGCGACCTGAAGTTCGTCGATACGAACGGCGACGGCGTTATCACGGACGACGACAAGGTGCTGACGGGCTGCTATACGCCCAAGCAGACCTTCTCGTTCGGAGGCTCGCTCAACTGGAAGGGCTTTGACTTCAGCTTCATGTTCCAGGGCGTCGCCGGCAACTACATCTACAACGGTACGAAGCAGATGGCCATGAACGGACGTCAGGACTACGGCAACCTCATCAGCGACGTCTTCGACACGTGGGACTTCAATCCTTCGTCGAGCAAGTACCCGCGTCTGGGTATCTCGGAGGACGACAACGGCAACTACACGAAGTTCTCGGACATCTTCCTCGAGAAGGGCGACTACCTGCGTCTGAAGAACATCACGCTGGGTTATACGCTCCCGAAGCACATCGCCCGCTACGTGGGTCTGAAGAACGGTTCGCTGCGCGTCTATGTCAGCATCGACAACGTCGCCACGATCACGGGTTATTCGGGTATCGACCCCGAGGTGGGCAACTACGGTCTGGATGCCGGTGTCTATCCGTCGTCGCGTTTCTTCAACTTCGGTGTAAACCTCAACTTCTAAAACCTAACGACCATGAAAAAGATATTATTCAGCATTTGCCTGGCCGTCAGCGCTCTTGCCATGTCGGGGTGCGCCGATTTCCTGGATCGGGAATCCTACGGCAAGGATGAGACGTGGCAGTCGAAAGAGGACGTCATGCAGGCCATCTACGGTCTCTACCATTTCGTGTCGCCCTACTGGAGCGAGGAGATCTGCGGCCGCGGCCACATGTGGCTCGAGTGCGCCAGCGACAATATCCTCATCGGCCGCGACCGTGCGTCGGTGGACGAAATCCGCGAGTTCCGCATGTCGCCCTCGAACAGCAACGACGTGTCGCGTGTCTGGGAGGTGATGTACCAGAACGTGGCCAAGGCCAACAACATTATCAAGCTCGTGCCCGACATGTCGTTCGATCAGGCATTCAAGGATCAGGCGCTCGGTACGGCACTCTTCTTCCGCGGCTTCTCGATGCTGTGGATGGTTCCCTACTACGGTGACGATACGAACGGCGGTATTCCGATCATTACGGAGAAGACGGCTACCGAGGACATCGACTCTCCGCGTCCGTCGCACGTGCTGCAGAACTACGACCAGATCATTGCCGACTTCCGCGAGGCGGGCAACAAGCTGCCGTACCTCTCGGAACTGCCGGCCGACCAGATCGGTCTCCCGCACAAGGCTGCCGCCTGGGCCTATGCCGCCCGTGCCGCCCTCTACGCCTCGATGTACGACGCAAAGTACTACGACATCGTGATCGAGATGTGCGACAAGGTGATGAACATGACCGGCGCCGACAAGCGCGCGCTCTACATCGACCCGAACAACAAACTGAATTCCTACCGCAACCTCTGGACGTCGGACCAGAACCACTCGTGCGAGTACATCTTCTCGCTCGAGGGCAGCACGACGAACGGTGCCCGCTACCACGGCGTGACGTTCCAGAACGCCGGCTGGGGCTACTACAATACGTGGGGCTACTATACGCCGAGCCTCGAGCTCTACAAGGCTTTCGAGGAGGGCGACCAGCGTCGCGACGTGACGATCCTCTACCCGGGCCAGTCGTTCGAGTTCATGGGTTGGTCGTGGGTCTTCGCCGGCTATTCGCCCGACGGTTCGGCCCTGGAGATCTCCTGGAGCGGCAGCAACCACATTTCGGCCGGTATGCTCATGCGCAAGTTCCTCTCGCCGTGGGAGCGTTCGTCGAGCCGTCCCGAGGATGCAAACTACTATGCTGAGGTGACGCAGTTGCGTGACAAGCTCTGGAATTCGCTTAACGTAAGCCTGATGCGCTATGCCGACGTGATGCTGATGAAGGCCGAGGCGCTGATCTGGACTCAGGGTGAGGGCAATGCCGAGGCCAAGGAGCTCATCAACGACATCCGCGACCGTGCCGGTCTGCCGCGCAACAGTCAGGCCACGAAGGCTCAGCTCCAGAACGAGCGCCGTTGCGAGCTGGCCTTCGAGTTCCAGCCCAGCCGTTTCATCGACGTGGTGCGCTGGGGTCTGGGTCCCGAGCTGCTGACCAAGCCGCTGCACAGCGTCATCTCGAAGGGTGTCGACGGCAAGATCGTTACCGAGGAAAGGGAGGTCTACCCGGCCCGCACGTTCAATCCGACCTACAACAAGGTGTTCCCGATTCCGGAGCGCGCCTTCACGGGTACGGTGAACCTGAAGCAGAACAAGGGTTATTAACCGATTGTAAATCAGTCAAGCCATGAAAATAAGCAAATATATTTTGGGCGCCGCCCTCTTTGCCGGGCTTTTCTTCCCGCTGGCGGAGGCCGAGGCGCAGGATGTGAAACTCAAGTGCATGGAGTGGAACATCAAGGCGTTGGAATACCGCGGCAACAGCAACGTCTCGAAGGACATCAGCCTCTTCGTGACGGAGATCAAGAACCAGAAGGCCGACATCGTCTGCTTCAACGAGTTCGAGACGCTGACCGGTGCGATGTACATGAAGGAGAAGGCTACGGAGTTTGCCAAGGAGCTGGGCATGTATCCCTTCTTCATCCACTCCTACGACAAGGATTCGGGCTTCTACGGCAACGTGATCCTCTCGAAGTATCCGATCGTCAACTCGGGCCGCGTGCTGCTGGGCATGTTCACGGGCGCCGACCAGCGTTCGGCCGGCTGGGCCGACATCCTCGTCCCGACGGATGCCAACCCGACGGGTGTGAAGGTCCGCATCGTCTGCACGCACCTCGACGCCTTCGGCGGTGACGAAACCTGCTACGAGCAGGCCAAGGAGGTGATCGCACAGGTGATCGAACCGGCCGTGGCCGAGGGTACGCCGGTGATCCTGATGGGCGACATGAACTGCGGTCCCAGCTCGCCGGCCATTGCCGAGTACGAGAAGACGGGCAAGCGCCTGTGCAACAACAACGGCACGTTCGGCGGCAGCAAGCTCGACTACTTCATCGGCTTCCCGCAGGGCAGCTGGAGCTGTTCGGACTTCCAGGTGCTCAATTCCTCCACGTTCTACGATCTTTCCGACCACTACTCGATCTCGGGTACGGCCGTGCTGAACAAATAGCATCCTGTTGAACCGAAAAAATCACGAAAACGATGAAAACAGTTAAAAGATATCTTCCGGTTTTCCTCTCCTTCGTTGCGGCCGCATCGCTTTTCGCGGGCTGTAACAACGGACTGGACGAGTATCCTTCGGATGCGCCGATTCCCGCTCCGTCGGACAAGTTCACGACGACCGTGCAGTTCGTCTCCTCGCTCGACGGCAACGCCTTCGGGAGCAGCTATACGGCCTTCAACGAATATCTGGCAAACCTCGGCGGCGAGAAGCCGTGGATGACGATCCTCGACCGTGCCGACAACGGCAACCTCTCCGCCGCCATGACGGGTGCGTTCGATGCGACGCGCTGGACGGCCTTTGCCTTCAACAAGATCGAGAACAAGACCTCGTACCAGGGCAGCATGCTCTATTTCAACAGCTGCATCACGGGTGCGACGGGCCGTCCCTCGGGTGAGGGATGCTACGTCACGCAGGTGAAGACGGCGCTGAACGGTATCCGCACGGACAAGGACGAGAACGGCGAGGTAACGGGTACGACCGACGTGTCGTTCGAAGTGGAGTTCCTGACGGCCCGCTTCGAGACCGCCGAGCAGCTTTCGGCCTTCGGCGGCAAGAACGGCGTGCTGCGCTCGTTCTACAACGAGTCGATGCCGGTGCTGATGATCGGTACGGTGAAGAACGACCTTCTTTCGCAGCTCCGCTCGGCTGCCGAGTCGGCTGCCGGAAGCTACGCCTTCAAGGTCTACGAAGTGGCTGCCGGTTCGCAGTATACGATCTTCATGCTGACCGAGGAGCGCTTCTGGGGCCTGATGGACAACGTCGAGAAACAGCCGCTTACCGGAAACGTCAATGTGTACAATATCGGCGTGATGTGGTAGGCACGTGAAGTTGGGTGTGTGAGAGGGCGGCGCTCCTGCGGGGCGCCGCCTGTTTTGTCTCCGTGCGGTTCGCTGCCGATGCGCCCCTGCGCTGCGGATTTCTGCCTGCGTGCGTTGCAGGATGCAATATTCCGTATTCCCGATACAACCCATGCAACACTCCGTTTGAGCGGGGCGCGGCAAAGAAATCTCGGGGAACGCTTGCTATTTCGGCGGAAAAATAGTATGTTTGTACATATTCATTTTCCCGTTTGCGGCGCGATGCTGCGGGTGGTAAGGCGCAGATTTCTGAATGACAGCATGTTGTGTCGTGACGGGTTCTTTCGGAACATACATGCACGAGCGTATGTTTCGGCGGGATGGGATTTTGTCCGGATATACATATGAGTGAGACGAAAGAAAATAAACCGTTGCATGTGTTGGCGGAGGAGGCGATCAAGAAGATGATCCTGCTGCCCGAATACCAGAACGGCAAACTGCTGCCCAACGAGATCGAACTGGCGCAGAGCCTTCACATTTCACGCAATACGCTGCGCCAGGCCATCAACAAGATGGTCTTCGAGGGGCTGCTCTGCCGCCGCAAGGGCTACGGCACCTGGGTAGCGAAGAAGACCATCACGGGCGGCGTGAAGAACTGGTTGAGCTTCTCGCAGGAGATGCAGCGCCTGGGCATCAAGATCAAGAACTACGAGCTGCATGTCTCGATAGAGTATCCCGACGAGAAGGCGCGGCGCTTCTTCGGCCTGGAGGAGGAGTCGTCGGCCGGCACGCTCTGCCTGAAGCTGGAGCGGGTCCGCGGCCATGCCGAGTATCCCTTCGTGGTCTTCATCTCCTATTTCAATCCGCGTTTCCCGATCGGCAGCGACGACAACTTCTCGATGCCGCTTTACGAACTGCTTGAAACCAAGTACAATATCGTCGTGCACACCTCCGTCGAGGAGATTTCGGCGCGGCTGGCCGGCAAGCGCATCGCCACGAAGCTGCGCATCTCGGAGAACGATCCGATTCTCATCCGCCGGCGCTACGTTTACGATATCAAGGGGGTCCCCGTGGAGTACAATGTCGGCTATTACCGCGCCGACAGTTTCACCTATACGATTACGGCCGAGCGGTAGCGGCGGCCGGCCCGTTTGCGGGCTTTTTGCCCTGTTTTAGTCGGAAAAGAATCTCTTTTCCGACTTTTTTTGTGATTTTTTCCAAAAAAGGTGCAAAATATTTTGTATTTACAAAACATATTCTTTTCTTTGCACAAAGATAAATATGTATGAACATATATAACAATATTCGTTTTTGCCATGTATAGAAAATCGGACAGTTTTCTGGCGCCGGTCCGGACGGAAGAGACCCCGGCCGGCGAATACGATCTGTATCCGGCATTCGAGATCGGGGATGAGATCTCCGATCGCATCGAATTGCTGGCCGGGCGGATCGCTGCACACGAGCGCGTCGTCATCGACGGTTACGAGGGCGTGCTGTGGGAGAAGTTCATCGGGGCGCTGACCGCGGCGCTCGAGGCTCTCGGGAAGCGGGTGGCCTGTGTTCCCGTGGCGCAGGCGCTGAAGCCCGAGGCGGAGATCGACGCGCTGATCGCACCGTTCATGGGCGAGGAGGATTCGATCTTCGGCCGCATGACCGACCTGCTGCTGATCGACTTCTTCGACCGGGCGGCCCTCAAGCGTCTTGCTCCCGATGCGGCGGCGGATATCACCCTGCTGTACGGCTGCGGTGCCTCGCTGGCCGGATGGGAGGGGCCGCTCGTCTACGTCGACCTGCCCAAGAACGAGTTGCAGTTCCGCATGGCGGCCGGTACGGCCTTCAACGTCGGCACGACGCGCCGCATGGACGGCCGCGAGTCCTACAAGCGCTGCTACTTCATCGACTGGCCGATTCTCGATGCCTGGAAGGGTTCGCTCATTCCGCGCATCGACTGGATCGTCGACGAGCAGCGTATCGACGTCTGGACCTTCATGAGCGGCGAGGCGCTGCGCGAGGCGCTGCGGCGCATGAGCCGCAGCAGTTTCCGTGTCCGCCCGTGGTTCGCACCGGGCGTCTGGGGCGGCACCTACCTGCGCGACCACATCCGCGGGCTCAACCGCGAGGCGCCCAACATGGCGTGGTCCTACGAGCTGATGGCGCTCGAGAACGGCCTCATGTTCAAACATGATGGTGTACTGTTGGAGGTTTCGTTCAGTATGCTCATGTCCTATGCCTACCGCGACGTGCTCGGACACTGCGCCGAGGATTTCAAGGAGGATTTTCCGATCCGTTTCGACTTCCTCGACACGGTCGAGGGCGGCAACCTCTCGATCCAGTGCCACCCGCGTCCGGAGTACATCCGTTCGCGCTTCGGCAAGCCCTATACGCAGGACGAGACCTACTACATCCTGCGTGCGACGCCCGACGCGCACGTCTACCTCGGATTCCAGCAGGGCGTGCAGAAGGCCCCCTTCGCCGCGGCCCTCGAAGAGAGCCAGCGCACGGGCAAGGCGATCGACATCGAGCGTTACGTGCAGTGCTTCGCGGCACACAAGCACGACCTGTTCCTCATCCCGAACGGCACGATCCACGCCTCGGGTGCGGGCAACCTGGTGCTCGAGATCAGCAGCGCGCCCTATATCTTCACCTTCAAGATGTACGACTGGGTGCGCCTCGACATTGACGGCCGTCCCCGTCCGATCAACATCGAGCACGGCCTGAACAACGTCCGCTTCGAGCGCAACGGCAATGTGGTGACCGACACGCTCATCAGCCGCCCGAGCGTCATGCAGACGACGGACGACTACGTGCAGGAGCACCTGCCGACGCATCCCGACCACTTCTACGACGTGCACCGCTACCGCCTGCATGCGGGCCGCAGCCTGCACATCGAGACGGCGAACCGCTGCCACGTCTGGATGATCGTCGAGGGCGGCAGCGCCGAGGTGGAGACCGCCGACGGACGTTGTGTGCGCTACAACTACCTGGAGACCTTCATCATCCCGGCCGCTGCCGGCTCCTATACGGTCCGCAATACGTCGGGCGGCGAGCTGATGCTCGTCAAGGCCTTCGTGAAGGATACCTACCAACTCTGACGAACCCGCAACCTGAAACCAGACCATGAATAAAAAACATCCCCTGAGTCATCTGCTGCCCGTCCTGTTCGGCTTCTTCGTCATGGGCTTCTGCGACGTGGTGGGCGTGGCCACGAGCTACGTGCAGCAGCACTTCTCGCTCTCGGAGAGCCTCGCGGGGCTCATCCCCTCGATGGTTTTCCTGTGGTTCCTGCTGCTGGCCGTGCCGGTGGCCATCTGGATGAACCGCATCGGCCGCCGCCGCATGGTGATTGCGGGCAACGTCATCACGATTGTCGGCATGCTCGTGCCGCTGGCTGACTACTCGTTTGCCGCCTGCCTGGTGGCCTTCGCGCTGCTCGGCATCGGCAACACGATTCTGCAAGTGTCGCTCAACCCGCTGCTGACGAACGTCGTCGACAGCCGGGCCCTCTCCAGCTCGCTGACCGCCGGGCAGGTCATCAAGGCCGTCTCGTCGTTCAGCGGACCCTTCATCGCGGCCTTCGCCGCCTCGAAGCTCGGAAACTGGGTGTGGATGTTCCCGATCTTCGCCGGCATCTCGCTCCTGTCGGCCCTCTGGCTGATGGCTACGCCCATCGACGAGGGACCGGCCCAGCGCGCATCGTCGGCCGGTGAAGTCTTCGCCGTGCTGCGCGACCGGAAGATCACGATGCTCTTCCTCGGCATCGTCGCCATCGTGGGCATCGACGTGGGGCTCAACACGCTGGCCCCGAAGCTGCTCATCGAACGCTGCGGCATGCCGCTCGAGCAGGCCGGATACGGATCGAGCGTCTACTTCTTCTGCCGCGTCGTCGGTGCGTTCCTCGGCTCGCTGCTGCTGACGCGCCTCTCCGACCGCAAGTACTACATCTCGCACATGCTGCTGGGCCTTGTCGTCCTCTGCGCGCTCTACTTTACCGGCAGCCGCTATGCCGTGCTCGTCGGTCTGGGCGTGGCGGGATTCGCCTTCTCGAGCATCTTCGCGGTGATCTACTCCCAGGCGCTCAAGCACCTGCCCGAGCGGGCCAACGAAATCTCCGGCCTGATGATCATGGGTGTCTTCGGCGGTGCCGTCGTCCCGCCCCTGATGGGCGTCGTCACCGACGCCGTGGGCTCGCAGGCCGGGTCGCTCGCCGTGCTGACGCTCTTCGCGCTCTACCTGCTGGCCTGCACCCCGATGATCCGTTCCGAAAAAACCGACAGCCATGTATCAGCACGATAACCGCACCGTCGTAACGCTCGATGCGGGCGGTACGAACTTCGTCTTCGGAGCCATGCGCGGCTGCGAGTTCATCACCGAACCGCTGCGCATGCCCTCGAACGCCCACGATCTCGACCGCTGCCTGGCCACCCTCGTCGAGGGCTTCGGCGAGATCATCTCGCGGCTCGACACGCCGCCCGTGGCCATCAGCTTCGCCTTCCCGGGCCCGGCCGACTATCCGCACGGGATCATCGGCGGCAACCTGCCCAACTTTCCGTCGTTCCGCGACGGCGTGGCTCTCGGGCCCTTCCTCGAGATGAAGTTCGGCATCCCGGTCTTCATCAACAACGACGGCAACCTCTTCGCCTACGGCGAGGCGATGGTCGGCGCGCTGCCCCGCATCAACGAGGCGCTGGCGGCCGCCGGGTCGCAGAAGCGCTACCGCAACCTGCTGGGTGTCACCTTCGGCACGGGCTTCGGCTGCGGCGTGGTCATCAACGGCGAGCTGCTCATGGGCGACAACGCCGCGGGCGGCGACGTGTGGTGCTTCCGCAACAGCCTCCATCCCGAATACATCGTCGAGGAGAGTGTCAGCATCCGGGCCGTGAAGCGGGTCTACCGCGAACTCTCGGGTGACGACACGGACCTGACGCCCAAGGATATCTGCGACATCGCCAAGGGGGCGCGCCCGGGCGACATGCGGGCCGCCCGCGAGAGCTTCGCCCGCATGGGGCGTGCCGCCGGCGATGCGCTGGCCCAGGCCGCCACGATTGTCGACGGACTGATCGTCCTCGGCGGCGGACTGACGGGTGCGGCCGACCTCTTCGTCCCGGCGATCCTCGAGGAGATGGGCTCCACGCTCAAGATGATGGACGGCACGGCGTTCTGCCGCATGCAGACCGCCGTGGCGAACCTCGACGACGAGGCTTCGTTCAGGCGCTTCGTCGCAGGAGGCGGCACGCCGCTGCGGGTCTACGGCTCGGACAAGGTCGTCATGTACGACTCCTGCAAGCAGATCGGCCTGACCGTCAGCCGGCTCGGCGCGAGCCGCGCCATCTCGGCCGGCGCCTACGTCTATGCGCTCAACCATATCCGATAAGGGAAAACACAACGATTTACGACAGGACTAACCAAACAACAAATAACCATGAAACAAAATCAACTTGATTATCGCAGGGGTCGGGCCTTCCGGCGTTTCGCCGTCATGGTCTGCCTGCTGTTGCTGGGCTTCTCCGGTGTGCGGGCCCAGGACCGCTACGAGGTCACGGGCGTGATCACCGATCGCAACGCCCAGCCCGTCATCGGCGCCTCCATCGTGGAAAAGGGGACGACCCGCGGTACGACCTCTTCGGCCGACGGCAGCTACACGTTCAGCGTCTCGTCGCCCGATGCCGTGCTGGTCTACTCCTTCTTCGGCTGCAAGACCCAGGAGGTCGCCGTGGCCAACCGCACGAAGATCGACATCGTCCTGCAGGAGGATGCCATTGCGCTCGAAGAGGTCGTGGCGATTGGTTACGGTACGATGAAGAAGTCGGACCTGACCGGAGCCGTGGCTTCGGTGAAGTCGGAGCTGCTCGACAACAAGCCCATTGCCTCGTTCGACAACGCGCTGCGCGGCCAGATCGCCGGTGTGCAGGTGCGTCAGAACGACGGACAGCCGGGCGGCGGCGCCTCGATCCGCATCCGCGGTACGAGCTCGATCAACGGTACGAACGAGCCGCTGTACGTCATCGACGGCGTGCCCCTGATCAGCGAGTCGGTGACCGAGGGCCAGGGTCTGGTCATCAACCCGCTCTCGAGTCTCAGCACGAACGATATCGAGTCGATCGAGGTGCTGAAGGATGCCTCGGCAACGGCCATCTACGGTGCGCGCGGTGCCAACGGTGTGATCCTCGTCACGACGAAGCGCGGCCGCGAGCAGACGGGTGAGGTGCGTTTCAGCGCCACGCTCTCGATCCAGACGCCCGAGCAGGCTTACGATCTGCTCGACGGCAAGCAGCTCGCGCAGCTCGGCAAGGAGGCCTATGAGAATGCGGGCATGCCCGTTCCCTCCTACTTCCAGGACCCGGAGTCGGTCGTGACGCGCACGAACTGGATGGATGAGATCCTCCGCACGGCCATAACGCAGAACTATCAGGTCAACTACAGCGGCGGATCGAAGAAGGTCTCCTACAACTTCTCGGCCGGCTACTTCGATCAGGAGGGTATCCTCATCAATACCGATTTCAACCGCTATACCTTCCGCGGGCAGGTTGCCGCCGAGATCAACCGCTACATCCATTTCGGTTCGTCGGTGGGTTACTCGCAGGTGAAAACCACAGGTTATGGTAATTCTACTGCGGCATTGAATCTTATGTCGCTGGCCTATGACATGAACCCGGCCCTGCCGGTCCGCGATGCCGACGGCAACTACACCTACCGCAACAACCTCGACTCCTCGACGGGCGTCTACGGCGGTAACCCCGTGCAGACGGCCTACGAGGCAGACATGGAGAACCGTCAGAACCGCTTTACGGGCAACATCTACACCGATTTCCGCTTCCTGGGCGACGACCGTCTGGTCTTCAAGACGCAGTTCGGTGTGGACGACATCTTCTCGCTCGACCGCATGTACCTGCCCACGACGCTCGTCGTGTCGGTCGACGGCCCCGGCAAGGGCACCGTCGCCTCGTTCGATACGAAGACCTGGGTTTGGGAGAATACGCTTACCTACAAGAACACGTGGGGCCGCCACAGCCTCTCGGCCATGGTCGGACAGACGGCGCAGAAGTTCTCGCAAAACGTCTTCCGCCTCGGCGTCAAGAACTTCGAGGACGACCGCCTCGGTTACCACGATCTGAGCGTTGGCAAGGACATCTGGCTTGACCAGACGACCGACACCGAGTGGTCGATGCTCTCCTACATCAGCCGCATCCACTATTCGTTCGACGACCGCTACCTGTTCACCTTCACGGGCCGTGTCGACGGATCGTCGAAGTTCGGTGCGAACAACAAGTACGGATTCTTCCCGTCGGGCGCCTTCGCATGGCGTGTCTCGGAGGAGAAGTTCATGCGGGACGTGAAGAGCGTCTCGAACCTCAAGCTGCGTTTGAGCTACGGTCTGGTCGGTAACGCCGGCATCCAGCCCTACCAGTCGCAGGGTACGCTCGTGCCGGTGGCTCCTCCCTTCGGATCGGGCGTCGCAAACGGCGGTATGGCGCCGCTGACGCTGCCCAACGCCGACCTCTCGTGGGAGTCGACCTCGCAGTTCGATGCGGGCTTCGACCTGGGTCTGTTCGACAACCGCTTGAGCATCACGGCCGACTACTACTATAAATATACGAGCGACCTGCTCTATGCCGTCGACCTGCCGATGTATTCGGGCTACATGTTCTCGATGCGCAACCTCGGCGACTTGAGCAACCGCGGTTTCGAGTTCTCCGTGACGGCCGTTCCGGTGACCACGCGCGACTTCAACTGGACCTCGACCTTCAACATCGACTCCAACGTGACGACCATCGAGAAGCTCAACATCGCCGAAGGCGAGTCGGCCGGTACGGGTGTGACACGTTTGGTCGTGGGTGACCGTCTGAACAACATCTGGGGCTACAAGACCAACGGCATTGCACAGCTCGACGAGGACCTGACGCAGGTGGCGCAGCTGCCCAACCGCCCGCTGGTGGCCGGTGAGCAGAAGTACCAGGACATCAACAAGGACGGCACCATCGATCAGGATGATGAAGTGGTCCTGGGCAACCTGAACCCGAAGTTCTCGTTCGGCTTCAACAACACCTTCACCTACAAGAACCTCAGCGTAAACCTCTTCCTGGAGGGCAACTACGGCAACGACATCATCAACTACACGCGCAAGGAATTGGAAGCTATGGACGGGCGCTACAACAACATCACGACGGTGCTCGACCGCTGGACGCCCGAGAACCCCGACGCCAAGCTGCCGCGTGCCGACCGCAACAGCAACTCGACCGCCTTTTCGGACCGCTGGGTCGAGGACGGCAGCTACCTGCGCATCCGCGACCTGACGATCGGCTACACGCTGCCCCGCAGGCTGCTGCGCGGCGTGGCCAGCATCAACGTCTTCGTCTCGTTCGAGAACCTCTATACCTTCACCAAGTACACGGGCAATGACCCCTCGATCGGCGGCGGTATCGACAACAACCTCTATCCGACGTCGCGGAAGTACTCGCTGGGCGTTTCGATGACTTTCTAATCACAGACCTTAAAATTACGATCCCATGAAAACCAGATTCATATATGCGGCCTTGAGCCTCACGCTCGCCCTCTCGTCGTGCAGCGGGTTCCTCGACGAGGTGCCCCTGTCGAATGTGACGGACAAGAACTACTACACGACGGAATCGGATGCCGAAGGTGCCGTCAACGCCATCTACGAAACGGTGGGCATCGGTTCGGTCAGCCAGTGGCAGGGTACGGGCAATGCCAACACGCCCTACGGCGGTGTCTTCTACAACGAGTTCTGGCTGACGCAGGACCTCTTTTCGGACAACGCCCTGCACGACAACTACCTCTATGCCAATTTCGACAACTTCAGCCTCCCCGAGACCGACGGAAAGGTCAAGGCGCTGTGGTACACCTTCTACCGCTCGATCAATACGGCCAACATCGCCATCGACAAGATTCCGGCGATCAACATGGACGAGAAGCGGCGCAACCACCTCGTGGGCGAGGCGCGTTTTTGGCGCGGCCTGCTCTACGCCGAGATGGTGAAGATCTGGGGTGACGTGCCCCTGCGGCTGAAGCCCAGCGAGTCGGTCGACGCCCTCTTCGGTGTCGAGCGCACGGACCAACTCGAGGTGCTTAAGACGGCGGTCGAGGACCTGACCTACGCCAAGGACAACCTGATGGACGACTACCGTGCCGGTTACGGACGGGCCAATTCGCTCATGGCGCAGGCCGTGCTGGCCAAGGTCTACCTCATCAAGGCGGCCCGCACGCACAGCAAGGAGGACTACCAGGCCGTGGCCGACTGGGCCTACGAGGTGATCCGCTCGGGCAAGTACGACCTCTATCCCGATTTCCAGGACAACTTCATCATCAGCAAGAAGCACGGCATCGAGTCGGTCGTGTCGATCAACTACGGTGAGCCCGACCTGTGGAAATCGCAGTTCAACGTCTCGCTGCTGCCGGCCGAGATCCGGCAGTACAGCCCCGGCGGTAACGAAGGCCCGTCGAACGCCAACTCGTGGATCGTGCCGACCGAGGAGCTCTACAACTCCTTCGCCGAGGGTGACGTGCGCCGCGACGTGACCATCATGAAGGATTTTACCTACAGCGACGGTTCGACGCTCGTCTTCGCCGAGAGCGCCCGCTATCCCTACTACTTCTGCAAGTACTGGGACCGCGAGGCCGAGCCCATGGGTCAGAACTCCGAGCAGAACTACCCCTACATGCGTTATTCGGAGGTGCTGCTCATGTATGCCGAGGCTCTCAACGAGGTGAACGACGGCCCGACGACCGAGGCTTACGAGGCGATCAACAAGGTGCGCGACCGCGCCTTCAAGGACAACGGCTCGGGTGAGCACGACCTGAAGGGACTCGATTACAAGTCGTTCCGTCAGGCCATTCTCGACGAGCGCCGCTGGGAGCTCGTGCTCGAGGGGTCGCGCTGGTTCGACCTGGTGCGTCTGTCGACCGACTTTGCGGCCGAGATCAAGCGCACGAAGCCCGATTCCTATGTCGAGGAGAAGCACAAGCTCTACCCGATTCCGCAGTACGAGCGGCTGCTCAACGACCGCATTACGCAGAACGAAGGCTATTAACAAAAAACTGAACGACATGAAATCGATTATCAAGGCTATATTTGCTGCGGCCCTTTCGCTTCCGGCGTTTGCCGTGCAGGCCGCGCAGGACAATATCGCTCCGCTGGCGCATGCGACCGTTTCCGATTCGCTCTCGGACGGGTGCGGCGCGGCCTGCCTGAACGACGGCCTGATCCGCTACGACGGTCGCGGCGAGTGGGCCTGCAAGGGCTCCGTCGCCTCGTGGGGCGTGATGTACATGCCGTGGGCGCAGCTGGAGTGGGACGAGGAGGTTACGATCGAGCGCGTGGTGCTCTACGATCGTCCTTCGCTCGACGAGCACCTCGCGGGCGGCACGCTCCGCTTCAGCGACGGCTCGGCGGTCAGCGTTACGGAGATTCCCAATGACGGCTCGCCGTGCAGCGTGAGTTTCGCGCCCCGCAAGGTGAAGTGGCTGCGCTTCGAGGCGACCGACGGCGCCGGCAAGAACATCGGTCTCTCGGAGATCGAGGTCTTCCCGACGCGCGGCGAGGGCTCCGAGTTTGTCGAGTGGGTCGATCCCTGGATCGAGACCACGCGCGGCCGCTGGTTCTACTGCACGCCCGCGGCGCGTCCCTTCGGTATGGTGGCGGCACACGCCTTCACGCGCAACAAAAATCAGGGCGGCGGCGGGTACAACTACAACTTCCCCGAGATACTGGGCTTCACGCAGATCAACGACTGGATGGTGGCAGGTCCGAATGTCATGCCGGCGGCCGGTGAGGTCGATCCCACGCAGGGCATGTCGGGCTGGAAATCGCATTTCGACCACGGAAGCGAGATCATCCAGCCGGGGTACCACCGGCTCTACCTCGACCGCTACCATGCGTGGGTCGAGTATACGTCGACCGACCGCGTGGCCTTCTATCGGGTGAACTACACCGAGGGCGGGCACGGCAAGCTGATCGTCGATGCGGGCAGCCGCCTGGGCAACTGCTCGATGAACCGCGCGACGCTCCTGCGCAAGGATGACCGCACGATCGTCGGCGAGTTCTCGACGACCGACCGCTTCTGGGGCGGCCCGGACAGCGTCAAGCTCTGTTTCGTGCTGGAGTGCAACCGTCCCTTCGCAACGGTTGACGGCTGGAACGAGCAGGGGGTGATGCCCGATGCGGAGGTGATCGCCGGTGACGAGGCGGGCATGGTGCTCGACTTCGACCTGAAGGAGTCCGGTGAGGTGCTCTTCAAGATCGGCATGTCCTACACGAGTGTGGAGAATGCCGAGGCCAACCTGCGGGCGGAGCTCGACGGCTGGGATTTCGACGCCGTGCATGCCGAGTCGCGTGCCGTCTGGAACGGGATGCTGGGCCGCATGGCCGTCGAGGGCGGTACGGAGGCACAGCGGATCAAGTTCTACACCGACCTGTGGCACGTGCTGCTGGGCCGTCACAAGATCAACGACGTGAACGGCTGGTATCCTGACTATGCAGGAGGACATTATGTTAACAATCGGTCTTCCGATCCGATGAAGCTGCGCCGGGTGCCGCTCGATGCGCAAGGTAACCCAACGTTCAATATGTATGGTTTTGATGGCCTTTGGCTTACGCAGTGGAATCTGAATGTGCTGTGGGGCCTTGCCTGGCCCGAGGTGCTGGATGATTTGACGGCCTGTCTGGTGCAGTATGCCGACAACGGCGGCCTGCTGCCGCGCGGTGGTTGCGCCGGTGGCTACTCGTTTATCATGACCGGCTGCCCCGCCTCGCATATGCTTGCAACGACCTATATGAAAGGGATCATGAAGAAGGCTGACCCCCTGCATGCATATGAGGTAATGAAGCGCAATCACATGCCGGGCGGCATGATGAGCCATGAAAGTGCAGATAACCTGAAGTTCTACATGCGTCACGGCTGGTGCCCCGAGAATGCCGGCAAGACGGTCGAGTGGGCCTATCAGGACTGGGCCTTGAGCCGCATGGCGGCCCGGCTGGGCAAGACAGCCGATGCCCGGATGTTCGAGCGCCGTGCGCACGCGTGGACGCCGCTCTTCAACGCGGAGCAGGGGCTGATCTTCCCCAAGAAGCGTGACGGAAGATGGTTGCACCTCGATCCGTTGAACGGCAAGGGCTGGGTTGAGGCCAATGCCTGGCAGGCTACCTGGTCGCTGTCGTTCGACCTGCCGAAGCTCGTCGAGCTGATGGGCGGCGGCGACGCCTTCTGCGAGAAGCTCAACTACGCCTTCGAGCAGGCCCGCGCCTTCGATTTCGTTTATGAGTATGGCAGCGGCGGCTATGTCAGCTACGCCAACCAGCCCGGCTGCTCGAACGCCCACCTGTTCACCTACGGCGGCAAGCCGTGGCTCACGCAGTACTGGGTGCGTCAGGTCAAGGAGCACGCCTACGGCGGCATCACGCCCGACAAGGGTTACGGCGGCCACGACGAGGACCAGGGGCAGATGGGCGGCATCAGCGCCCTGATGGCCATCGGCCTGTTCAGCGTCACGGGAACCGAGTCGGACGTGCCCTACTACGACATCACCTCGCCGATCTTCGACCGGGTGACCATCCGGCTCAACCCCGACTACTACGCCGGCAGCGAGTTCGTCATCACGACGCACGACAATTCGGCCGACAACTGCTACATCCAGCGTGCCGAGCTCAACGGCCGGCCGTGGGACTGCGCGCAGTTCGACCATGAGACCTTTGCCCGCGGCGGCAGTCTCGAACTCTGGCTCGGGGACCAACCCCAAAAGGAGTGGGGCCGTCTCGAATACTTCAAACCCGAAAAATAAAACCACCAAAACAACACCGATATGAAAACGCTGTATGTTTTCCTTGCGGCCGCATGCGCCCTCGTGCTGGGCGGCTGCACCAACGATATGGAGAGCGGCAAGGGGTATCCCGCCCTGGAGATTGGCGACGCGACGCTCGTGTTCAAGATCGACAAGGTGATGCAGAACGATACCGACGTGAAACCCTACTTCACCTTCTTCGACGACGTGACGCTGACGCTCACCTACCGCGACGGCAAGCCCGCGACGCTGACCTTCTCGCAGGAGGGCGCCCCCTTCCGCGTGACGGAGAAGGACTATACGGATGTCGAATGGGTGATCTACTCGGGCAGCACGCCCTATGAGATTCGCGAAAAGGAGAGCGGCGAGGTGATCTGCTACATGACGCGCGACCGGCTCGTCACCTTCCCCTTCCAGCTGGGCGCCCCCTCGAACAAATACGAATACCAGCTCCTGCCCGTTGAGGCGGAGACCGAAAACCGTTAGTTAAATGAACCGAAATATGAAACGCTGTTACAGATACCTGGCAATTGCCGCCCTGGCCCTTGCGGTGGCGGGGTGCATGGAGTTCCTGGCCGTCAACCATCCCGAGACGGCACCGGTGAATACGGGCGTCGACGTCTCGTTCGACGTCAGCGTGGAGATCGACAAGGACATCGACCTCCGGACGACCCCCGTGGTAGCCATTCTGGCGCCCACGGCATGGAAGATGGCCGAGAATGCCGTCGTGACCTACACGACGAGCGATGCCTCGGGCACGATGGAGATGCGGCTGGCGACCGACGCCGATCTGGACCCCTATACGGGCAATCCGTGGGCGACGGCCCTGAAGACCGGCTTCGGCACGAAAGGCAACTACGAGCCCGTGGAGTGGGTGACCTTCATCTCGACGGCCACGCACAACTGGGGTCCCGAGGACAAGTTCACCGGCACGGTCAACATCCACTTCACGACGGGTGAGGAGAACCTGAAGACCAACCTGGCCTACTTCATCGGCAACACGCAGGACGGCGTGCACGGCGACCCGCAGTACTACCTGCTGCACGAGCAGCTGTTCGAGACGACGGGCGGCAGCAACGCCACGATCGACTACACGCTGCCCAAGATGTGTTCGGTCACGCCCGAGGCCTTCACGTGGGAGGATATCGTGGCGCTCCACTACGACGCCACGGTGCAGGTCGACGGCGTGGATTCGCCGCTGAAGGGGACCGACAAGGTCTACCTCATGGCGCGCGCCACCTACGACGGCGGTGCGCAGGAGGCCGTGGTCGACGTCGTGGGTTCGAAGACCCTCATGACGTCGACGGGCAAGGACAAGTGGGTGCTCTACATCTATCCCCACGAGTTCTTCGGCATTCCGGCTGAAAAGAGGATCGAAAACGTCAGCTTCTATATGGTCAACGAGGACAAGAGCATCGAGGTGAAGATGCCCGACGGCGAGGAGTTCTCGTTCCCGGAAAACAACAAGTAGGCCATGAAACGGCTGATCCTTATCGTGCTGTTCGTGTGCTGCGCG
Organism: uncultured Alistipes sp.; assembly: GCF_949296715.1. Lineage (GTDB taxonomy): Bacteria > Bacteroidota > Bacteroidia > Bacteroidales > Rikenellaceae > Alistipes. Next base: position 54,751 of record NZ_CASFQD010000041.1, read on the forward strand.
TGCCTCGTGCGTGCGCAGCACCTCGAACTGCCGCCTCTCTTCGCTTCAGGGATGGTGCTCCAGCAGCAGTCGGATGTGGAGTTGTGGGGCTGGGCCCGTCCCGGAGCGAAGATTCGTGTGCGGACCAGCTGGTCCCGGGCACGTGCCGAGGCCGTGTCGGACAGCCGGGGCCGCTGGAGTGTCTCCCTGCATACGCCGGAAGCAGGGTATGAACCCCGCACGCTGACGGTCGAGAGCGCCGGCGAGCGGATCGACCTGGAGGACGTGCTCATCGGCGACGTCTGGTTCGTCGGCGGGCAGAGCAACATGCAGATGAACTTCCGAGGCAATCCCGACCAGCCGGTCGAGCATGCGCAGGAGATTCTGCTGCGCAGCAACCGTCGGGGCGTGCGGCTCTTCCGCGTGGAGAACGGCTATGCACTCGCACCGAGCGACACGCTGCGCATCGACGGCGCCTGGGGACCGGCCGATCCCGAACATGTCAGGGAGTTCAGCGTCGTGGGGTATCTCTTCGGCGAGACGCTCAACGACGTGGTCGACATTCCGATCGGGCTGGTGCAGTCGGCCCACGGCGGCTCCACGGCCGAGGCGTGGCTCGACCGCGCGACGCTCGAGCGCTTCGGCGGCTTCGACCTCGACCTCACGCCCGAAAAGATCGACCCCGTGTGGTATGCCGTCCAGCCGATGGTGCTCTACAACCGGATGCTGGCCCCGCTGCTGCCCTTGCGCGTCAAGGGGGTGATCTGGTATCAGGGCGAGGCGAACGTGCAGCGTCCGCAGCAGTACCGCGACCTGTTCACCTGCCTGATCGGGACGTGGCGCCGCTACTTCCGCAATCCCGACATGCCCTTCTACTTCGTGCAGATCGCTCCCTACGAATACGAGGGCGCCAACTCGGCCGAGCTGCGCGAGGCGCAGTTGCAGGTGATGCAGCGCGTGCCGAACACGGGCATGGCCGTGACGCTCGACGTGGGTGAGCGTTACGTGATCCACCCCGCCCGCAAGGAGGTGGTGGGGCAGCGCCTGGCCTACTGGGCGCTCAACCGCGACTACGGCCATCCGGCCTTCGGGTGCCGCGGCCCCGAGTTCCGCTCGATGGAGGTCGTCGAGGGGCGTGCCCGCCTGAAGTTCGACTATGCGCCCAACGGGCTCTCGTTCTTCGGCAGGGAGCCCTCGGGCTTCGAGGTTGCCGGCGAGGACCGCGTCTTCCATCCCGCCGAGGCCCGCATCGTCCCGGCCTTCTGGGGCAACGAGGGGCTGGAGGTGTGGAGCGACGAGGTGCCCGAGCCCGTTGCCGTGCGCTACGGCTACACGAACTACGTCGACGGCTCGCTCTACAATACCGAGGGGCTTCCGGCCTCGTCGTTCCGAACAGATAACTGGTAATCGCATGCGGGGCAGGATCATCTGCGGCTGTGCCGCCTCTTTGGCATTCGGCGCCTGTGCGGTGCCGGCGGCCGATCCGCGTCCGAACGTGCTCTTCATCCTGGCCGACGACCTGGGCTACGGCGACCTGTCGGTCTACAATCCGCAGGGGCGCATCCGCACGCCCCATCTTGACCGCCTGGCCTCCGAGGGGGTGCGCTTCACCAACGCGCACAGCTCGGCGGCGGTCTCCACGCCGACGCGCTACGGCCTCTTGACGGGCTGCTGCCCCTGGCGGGGCCCGCTCAAGCAGGGGGTGATCTGGACGTGGGCCGATCCGCTGCTGACCGGCGAACGGACGCTTCCCGCGATGCTGCGCGAGGCGGGGTACGCCACCGCGCTGGTCGGAAAGTGGCATCTGGGAATCGGCTTCGCCACGACGGACGGGGCGCCGGTGGACCGGGCCGCGAACGGGGCGAATGTCGACTACACGCAGCCGCTGACGGACGGCCCCACGCACCACGGCTTCGACTATTACTACGGCGACGACGTGCCTAATTTTCCGCCCTACGCCTTCATCGAGAACGACCGCTTCCCGGAGATTCCCGACCGCCCCTTCGAGGAGGGGATGCCCGGCGTGCCGGGCGTCATGGCGGCGTCGTGGCGGCCCGAGCGGCTGCTTGCCGTCGAGACCGAAAAGGCCGTGGCCTATATCCGCGAGCACCGCGACGGGCCCTTCTTCCTGATGGTCAGCCTCACGGCGCCCCACACGCCCATCGCCCCGTCGTCCGGATTCGAGGGGCACAGCCGCGCAGGGCGCTACGGCGACTTCGTCGAGGAGATGGACCACCGCATCGGGGAGATGCTCGCGGCGCTGCGCGACGCAGGGATCGAGGAGCGGACCATTGTGGTCTTTTCGTCGGACAACGGCTCGTCGTTCCAGGACGGCGGCACGGCCGGCGGGGAGCGCTACGGCGGCCGGTTCGGGTCGATCCTCGACCTGGGGCACAATCCGAGCGGGCGTTTCCGCGGCATGAAGTCCGATTCGTGGGAGGGCGGGCACCGCATCCCGTTCCTCGTGCGCTGGCCCGGAGTGATTCCCGCGGGAATGGTGTCGGACGCCCTCACGTGCGACCTGGACCTCTATGCGACGCTGGCCGACGTGACGGGCATGACCCTCGCGGCGGGGGAGGCCGTCGACAGTCGGTCGCTCATGCCCCTGCTGCGTGGCGGGGAGCCTTCGCGCACGTCGCTCGTCGCGCAGTCCGGAAACGGAATCCTCTGCTACATCGGCGACGGGTGGAAACTCATCGCCGGTTCGGGCTCGGGCGGCTCGCTCAACCCCTACGGCGCGGCCGATCTCCTGCCCGAGTATGACGCGGCGTCGGGCCGGTGGCGCAACGTGCAGCTCTACAACCTGGAGTCCGATCCCGAGGAGCGTTACGACCGGGCGGCCCTCCATCCGCAGCGGGTCGCGCGGATGATGGAGGCGCTGGCCGGCGAGGTCCGCCGCGGCGGCACCGTCGCCGACTGGGCGCAGGTCGCATGGACGGCCTCCGTCGCGCAAAAGGAATAAACTGTCACACCCTAAAATAATCTTGTACCATGAAAACTCTTGCAATCTGCTGTTCGCTGCCGCTGTTGCTGGCGGCCGCATCCTGTGGGTCGAACGCTCCGGCGGAGAAGTATCCCGCGCATGTCGACACCGGTTTCACGACGGTCTATTCGCCCGACGAGGGCGGCGTGACCGGCTCGGACGGTACGATCTCGATCCTGCTCGACGACGGCACGTCGCTCTTCATGACGGGTGACTGCTTCCTGGGCAAGGTGGTCGACGGGAAACGCGACCTGAACCTCCAGATGATCAACAACTCGCTGAACCACATTGCGGCCGACGGCTCCTACCTCGGCGCCTACTACGGCGGTACGCCCGAAGCGCCGGCGTCGCTCTGCACGCCGCTCGAGGCGGCCACTTCGCAGTACACCTACTGGTACTGGCCCGGCCACGGCTTCCAGCGCGGCAGCACGCTCTACCTCTACATGACGAAGCTCTATCAGGGCGGCGAGGGCCAGTGGGGCTTCCGCTTCGGCGGCACGGATTTCGTGCGCATCGACATGAGCGACTACAGCGTGCTCTCGATTGAGGAGGCCTACGACATCAACTGCCCCATCCATTGGGGACACTGCGTGCTCAAGCTGGACGACTGGTACTATGTCTACGGCACGCGCTCGGGCGCGGGCTACGACCCGGCGCAGCTCTGCGTCTCGCGTGCGAAGTTCGACGAGCAGACCGACCGCATGGGCGCCTATGAGTATTTCGACGGCAAGGGCTGGAGCAGCGATCCCGCGGCCGCGGCTGCCTGCGAGGGGCTCGACGTGTCGGTTTCGGAGCAGTTCTCCGTCTTCGCATACGACGGCCGCTACGTGCTGCTCACGCAGCGCCGCGCCCAGCAGGCCGGGGATATCTACTCCTACATCGCCGATACGCCCGTGGGCCCGTGGTATAACAAGAAGCTGCTCTACGCCACGACGGAGCAGATCGAGGATCCCGAGCTCTTCACCTACAACGCGATGGCCCATCCGCAGTTCATCAACGAGCGCGGCGAGCTGCTCTTCTGCTACAACATCAACAGCTACAACCTGAAGAAACCCTATCTCGACGCTTCGACCTACCGGCCCGTCTTCCTGCGCGTGCCGATGAGCGTAATTCTCGAATAGGGAGCTTCGGACGGAGCCCTTTCCGGGCGGATCGCCCGCCGGTATGGAAACGGACAGCGGCCTTCGCGGTTGCTGTCCGTTTTCTTTGTCCTGTGGGCGCGGCGGGTGAGGGGTGGAATGTGGCGGCGTTGGCTGTCTGTGCATCCGGGGCAGGGTGCAGGTCGGTAAAGTGCGACAGTGCGATCACCCGGCCCGTGCTGCGGTAGTGCGGCCCGCGGCGGCCTGCTTTCCTCTTGCTTTCCTCCTGCTTTCCTCCTGCTTTCCTCCTGCTTCTCCTGCTCCTCCTGCTCCTCCTGCTCCTACCTGTTTCTTCCTGCCTTCTGCTGCCTCTCCTGTCTTCTGCTCGTCTGCCGGATAAAACGAAAACCCCCGCGAGACTTTCGTCTGCGGGGGTTGCCAGTGCCCAGGACAGGAATCGAACCTGCACGCCTTGCGGCACACGCACCTGAAACGTGCGCGTCTACCTATTCCGCCACCTGGGCTTTTCTGGAATTGCGGTGTGCAAAAGTAATACTTTTTTCTGAATCGGCAAGAGTTTTTCGAAAAAAAATCTACTTGCTGAAGAACTTGTACTGAAACAGAAGCAGATAGACTACGGCAACGGAGATGTAGGCATCGGCCAGGTTGAAGATCGCACCGAAGAAGTAGTTGTTGCTGTCGACCAGAAAGCGCAGGAAGCCCGGCACACCGTTCCACTGGAAGAGCGGGAAGTAGAACATGTCGACCACCTTGCCCATCATGAATCCGGCGTATTGCCCGCCGAAATGTGCGACGGTGGCGGGCGTGGATTCCGAGAAGATCAGCCCGTAGAAGGCGCTGTCGAGGATGTTGCCCAGTGCACCGGCGACGATGAGCGCCAGCCCGACGAAGACGCCCGTCGGGGTTTCGCGCCTTTTGTGGCGCAGCAGGTGGAGGATGAGCCACCCCAGTCCGCCCACCATGGCGATGCGGAAGAGCCCCAGCAGCAGCTTGCCCCAGTCGAATCCGCCCGGCGTGGCGATGTGCATGCCGAAGGCGGCGCCGTTGTTCTCGATGAAGCGCAGCTGGAACCAGTCGGGGAAGACGATGATCGCCTCGTCGAGGTGCATGTGGGTCTTGACCCAGATTTTGAGCGCCTGGTCCGCAATGAGCAGCAGCAGGACGAGCAGGGATATTTTCTTCAGATTCATCTTTGCGAATGATTATGGCGCAAAAATAAGAAAAAAACTTCGCTTTCCGGCAGGGTGCATGATTTTCACGTTGTTTCCGCCAACATGTGGCTCCGCGCTTCGCTCCGGCTCGTCAGGGGCCCGTTCCCTTTCTGCGTGTGGCCTCCGGTTTCCTTTCGCGCGGGAGACCGCGAGTTTCTCCCGCACGCCCCCCCCCCTCCTCCGGTTCCCTCCCTTATGCCGCAGCGCGGAACCCGTCCGAACGCAAAGAGACGCTGCAACGGTTAGCAGCGTCTCTTTCGAACGGTCCGGTAATCGGGAACAGATGGTCGCCTTCCGGTTCTGCAATGCGAACCGGCTCTCCCGGTTCTATTTAGCCGCGGGGATGTGCGTATATTCGTAGCGGGTCCAGTTCCCGTCGCGGGTCTCGGTGCAGGAGACGACATACCCTTCGTCGTCCACCTCGTAGGTGAGGTCGAAGTCGTCCTTCCCGGCCCATTCGCTGTCACCGCGCTCCTGGTACAGCAGGTTGCGGCACGGCGTGCCGAGCAGTCCTGTAATTCCGAGTTCCTCGTCCCATGTGTAGCGATAATAGCCGAGGTCGAAGTTTTCCCGGTTCGCCAGTGTCTTGTGATAGGTGTAGCGGAAGATATGGGTCGCTTCCGCACCGCCGTCCTCGCTGTACAGCGTTTTGACGAGGTTGCCATCCTCCCAGATGTTCTCCTGCCACTCTCCGGGCTGTTCGATCCGGATCAACTGTCCCTCTGCGTCGTATGAATAAGTCGTTGTGCTGCCGGAACGCTCGGTGCGGATAACCCGGCCGTTGTCATCGAGATAGGCCTTGTAGCTCTTCGTCGAACTCTCGGAGTAGGCGAGGTCTTCCCACAGCACCTGCACGGTGACGGTGTTGCCGTTATACTCGAAGGTGGCGGTGGTCCGTTCCTCCGAGCCGACCTGCTGCGTCCACTTCGTGATCCGGTTGCTGCTGTCATACGTCGCCGAGTACGTGAAGCTTGCGCCGGAGGAGTTGCCCTCGGGGTGTCCCGTGATTGTCGAGATGAGCCGGGCGCCCGACGGGGCCTCTCCGCCGCCGGGAATCTCCCCTTCAGCCGTCGTCGCCTGCTGCTCGACGGTGATCCGCACCTTCGTGCCGCCCGATTCGAATGTGACGGTCGCCTGGCGGTCTGTCCCCGAGGTGTTCACGGCGAGCGTGATTGAAACGGTGTAGTCGCCGTCGGCATCGCCGTGGTCGGGCGTGACCGTGATCCAGTCGCAGCCGGCGCGCGTCTCCGATACGGTGGCGCGCCATGCCCCTTCGGTGGTGAAGGAGATGTTGGCGGAGAGCGAAGTCTCGTCGGCGTAGAGTTTGTAACCGGTCTGTGTCCCCGGTGTCAGCCGGATGGCGTTTTTGTCACCGCCTCCCGCATCGTTCGAGCAGGCCGCAAGAAGAGATGCTGCCAGGGTGAGCAGGATGGTACAGCATTTTTTCATGATAGTGAGTTGTTGTGCACCCCGGCTCCCGTGATGCGGGTCGTAAAAGAAAGTGTGGAGCCGTTCGTTTATCTGACGAGAGGCTCTGGTAAGCCCGAAAACAAATAAACAATACCCCACACTCGTATAGCAGAAAGTGGAGCACCTTCAGCCGATACAAGTGATGAGTGTGCCGTTTCCCTTGTTTTCTTGAAATTTACCAGATTCCTCGCCAAGGATAAAAGCGAAACACTTTCATCAAAATATGTCTTACCGTATGCCGGTATGGCAAAGGTAGAAAATGTTTCTTGAAATGACAAACACGACTGTGAGAGGAGAGCTCCTCGCGGGCGAAAGGTCGGCGCGATGGCTTTGAATTTGAAAGAGCGGCGATGCGTCTCCTCGGCGGGCCGTTCCCGCGGGGTGCTTCCTCGCGTGACTGCGCTGTTCGGGTTGCCGTGGCGGCAGCCGCAGGTGCGGATCGGGATGGCGCGCGCCTGTTTCCTGTCCGGGCTCGGCGCTGATTGTTTTTTTTGCCGGGCCCGCGTGGAGAACCTTCCTGCCCGAAGCGGGGCCCATGTGCGGGGGCCTCTTGAAAACGCAGGGCCTGCGGCCGTTTCCTTCATATATAAAGGTATGAAGCCCGATTTTTAAGAAAATTGAATTTTTCGTGAAAAAAGATGCCGAAAGATTTGCGGATTCGAAAAAAGTCGCTACCTTTGCATCCGCATTTGAGAAATAACGGTTCTTACAAATAAAACAAGGGGTTTACAATAAAGGAGCTCATTGTAGTTTGTAGCCTGAATTTCAGACAGATGCAAAGTTCTTGAAAAAGTTTTTGGAAGATTGAAAAAGATGACTTATCTTTGCAATCCCTTTCGAGTTCGACTCGCAAGAGCGGCTTGAAAAAATCTTTGAAAAAGATTTGGAGATTACAAAAATAGCGCTTATCTTTGCAATCCCTTTCGCAACCTAAATGCGAAGCTTTTTTAAACTGGTTCTTTGAATTACTGGTTATATTTGAGAGAAAAGAAATGTAGTATTTATCTGTCAATTTCCTTTAAAGGAAACGAATAGTCAGGACTCTAACGATACATTTATATTTTATACAATGGAGAGTTTGATCCTGGCTCAGGATGAACGCTAGCGGCAGGCTTAACACATGCAAGTCGAGGGGCAGCGAGATCAAAGCTTGCTTTGGTTGTCGGCGACCGGCGCACGGGTGCGTAACGCGTATGCAAC
>NZ_CASFQD010000042.1 GCF_949296715.1 uncultured Alistipes sp.
ATCCGCCCGGACGGCCAGCAGCTGCGCCGCCTCGACGCGCCGGGGCAGCGGCAGCGAATCGCGGATGCCCTGCGCCAGCCTTACGCCGCGCGCCGCCTCCTCGCCGCGCAGCACGTTGAAGTTGTGCAGCGCCACCTCGCGGCGCTGCTCGACCGACACCAGCTCGAACTCCGCCTCGCTCAACCGGGCGTCGATCATCAGCACGTCGCCCCGGGCAACGAGCCCCTCGGCGAAGCGGCGGTCGACGACCTGCTTGAGCGAGCGGATGATGGCGACATACTGCCGCATGGCCTCGGCATAGAGTTCGGCGGCCGAGAGGCTCCAGTAGGCATAGTCGGCGGCATAGCGCACCTCGAGCTGCGAGAACTCCTCGTCGCAGAGCGCGATGTCGTACCCCGCCTCGGCGCTGCGCACCGAGGCCCGCACGGCCCCGCCGCCGTAGAGCGTCTGCACGATCTGCGGCAGCAGGCTGAAGGTCCAGTGCTCGACCCCGTCGTGATGGCGTGCCGAGAGCGAGAAGCTGCCGTCGGCCGAGAGGCGCGGCAGCCGCCCCGTGCGGGCCTGACCGAGCGTCTGCGCCGCGGCGTCGACCTGCGCCGCGGCGACCTTGAGCTGGCGGCTGTAGCCGGCCACGGCCGCGCGGTAGTCGTCGAGCGTCGTCTGCCCGTGCAGTGTCACGGCGACAAGGAGCAGAAGGGCTGTACAGAGGGTTTTCATGGCTTGCGGATATGGTAAAAGAGGGCATAGACGACCGGCAGCACGCAGATCGTGAGCAGCGTGGCGACGAAGAGCCCGCCCATGATCGTGGCGGCCATCGCGCCGAACATCGCGTCGAAGAGCAGCGGCAGCATGCCGAGGATCGTCGTGCCGGAGGCCATCGCCACGGGGACGATGCGACTGCGCGTCGCCTCGACGAGCGCCTCGTAGGGAGAACGGCCCGCGGCGCGCAGCGTGCCGATCTGTTCGACGAGCACCACGGCGTTCTTGATGTTCATGCCCACGAGCCCGAGCAGCCCGAGCAGCGAGAAGAAGTTGAAGACCTTGCCCGTCACGGCAAGACCCGCCACCACGCCGATGAAGATGAGCGGGATCATCAGCAGGATCACCGCCGGATCGCGGTAGTTGCGGAACAGCAGCAGCAGGACCGTGAAGATCAGCACCAGCGTCAGCGGCAGGTAGCGCGCCAGCGCGGCGTTGGACTCCTGCTGGCTCTCCTGCTCGCCGAAGATGCGCATCGCGTAGCCTTCGGGCAGTGCGACCGAGCGTTCGATCTCCCGGCGCAGCGTCGTGAAGAGCTCCATGGTGTTGACGCCGCGCGCGGGGTCGCACTGCGCCCGCATCACGCGCTGACGGTTGTAGCGCTTGATGACGCCGCTGCGGAACCCGAAGCGGAAACCGTCGACGGCCTGCCCGAGCGAGAAGACCCGCCCGGCAGGCGTGAAGATCGGCAGCGACTGGAGATTGGTCAGGTTGTAGTCGCCGATGTTCTCGTCCTTGAGCAGGATCGGCAGGAAGAGGTCGCCCTCGCGGTATTCGCCCAGACGGTAGCCCTGCGTGGCGATGGTCAGGCCGCGGGCCAGCTGGCTGCGCGTGATGCCGATGCGCTGCCCCTTCATCTGCGAATAGAGGGGCTGCCACGTCGGGATGCGGTTGCCCCAGCCGTTGCGGATGTTCACGGCGCCGGGCGTGCGCCACATGATGGCCTCGGCCCGGGCCGCCAGCGCACGCAGCGTGTCGATGTCATCGCCGATGAATCCGAACTCGATGGCCGCATCGGGCACGGGCGAGAGCTTGAAGAGCGACGAGCGCAGCCACACGTCGGGGAAGTTCGCCTCGACGTAGGCGCCGAAGCGCTCCTCGACCGCGGCCGTCTGCCGCCGGTCGTGCACCTCGACGAGGATGTTGCCGAAGTTGGGACGCAGCGAGACGCTGCTGCTGGCCAGGTAGTAGCGCGGCGGCGTGGCGCCCATCGTCATCGAGACGCACTTCACCTCGGGCTGTGCGCGCAGCCACGCCTCCATGCGGAGCAGGTTCTCTTCCGTGGCGCGGATGTCGTACCCCTCGGGCAGCAGCACGTCGGCCCGGAAATAGGGCTTGTCGAGCGACGGAAAGAAGTTTTGCGGCATGCGCCCCATGACGACGAGCGACGCGGCGAAGAGCACGACGACCCCGGCCACGACACCCCACCTCCGGCGCAGCAGCGCTGCCAGCAGACGGTCGAACGCCCGGTAGAACTTCGTGTCGTAGGGGTCGCGCACGGCCTTTTCGGTGCGGAGCATGAAGCTGCCGAACAGGGGCGTCTGCGTCAGGGCCAGCACCCAGCTCAAGAGCAGCGAGAGGGCCAGCACGACGAAGAGCGGCTTGACGATCTCGGCGACGGACGACGGCGCGAGGTAGAGCGGCAGGAACGAGCAAACGGCGATGAGCGTGGCACCCAGCAGGCTCCAGCGCGGGGCATTGGCCCCGTCGACGAAGGCCTGCCGCCGGGCGACGCCCCGTAGCATGGCCTGCCGGGCGTTGTCCGTCACGACGATGGCGTTGTCGACAAGCATGCCCATGGCGATGATGAAGCCCGCGAGCGACGTGCGGTTCAGCCCCTCGCCGAGCAGCTGCATGAGCAGCAGCGTCCCGCCGATCGAGAAGAGCAGCGAGCTGCCGATGAGCACCCCGGAGCGGACCCCCATGACGAGCATGATAACCAGGATGACGATCCCGACCGACTCGGCCAGGTTGAGCACGAAGGTGCGGTTGGCCTCGCGGGCGATGCGGTCCTCGGGATAGAGCACCGCAAGGTCCATGCCCACAGGCATGCGGCCGACGAGCGTCTTCAGCACGGCGTCGATGCGCTCGCCGGTCCGAACGACGTCGACCTGCTCTTCGGTCGAGATGCCGATGCCGATGGCCCGCCGTCCGTCGACCCGCATCAGGGTCTGCGGCGGGTCGGCATACCCGCGTTCGATGCGGGCGATGTCGCCCAGGCGGTACTGCTTGCCCGAGGAGGAGATCAGCAGCTGGTCGGCGATGTCCTCCAGCGAGCGGTAGGTCCCCGACTCCAGAATCCGGATGCGGAGCGCCCCGGCCTGCTTCTCGCCGCTGTCCACGACGGCATTCTGCTGCGAGATGGTCTGCACGACGGTCTCGGGGCGGATCGAGAAGTTGGCCAGCGCCGCAAGGCTGACATAGACGTTCACGACGGGCGTCTGCTCGCCGAAGAGCGTCACCTTGCGCACGCCGCCGACCGTCACGACATGGGTCTTGATGCGCTGCGCCCAGTCGCGCAGTTCGGACCACGAAAAGCCCTCGTCGGCCGAAAGGCCGTAGTAGATACCGAAGACGTCGCCGAAGTCGTCGGCCACGGTGATGCGCGACGCCTCCGCGGGCAGCTGCGCCTGGACGTCGAGCACCTTGCGTCGCAGCTCGTCCCACAGCTGCGGAATGTCGCGCGCCGGAGTCGCCGGGTCGAGTTCGACGAGGATTTTCGAGAGTCCGTAACGGGACTCGGAGGTGATCTTGTGGATGCGCCGCATCGACTGCACCTCGCGTTCGATGGGCTCGGTGACGAGCTGCTCGACCTCGGCGGGCGTGGCGCCCGGGTAGCGGCAGAGCAGCGAGGCGCTCTTGATGACGAAGGTCGAATCCTCCTTCTTGCCGAGCGTCGCAAAACCCGCCACGCCACCCACGAGCAGCACGAGCAGGAAGAACCACACGACACGCGCGTTCTTCAGGGCATATTCGGGCAGGTTCATGGCTTGTCGCTCATTATGCGCACCGTCTCGCCCTCGCGCAGCTGATAGACCCCGGCCGTCACGACGCGCTCGCCGGGTTCGACGCCGCTGTCGACGATGACGCGGTCGCGGCCGTAAGGCTCGCCGAGCGTCACGGCGCGCCGCTCGACCCGCTCGCCGTCACCGACGATCCAGACATAATCCCCGCCCTCGGCCGGTGCGCAGACGGCCGTCAGGGGCAGCAACACGGCATCCGCAACGGGGTCGGCCGTGCGCATGGTGACGGTGCACGACATGCCCGGAGAGATGCGGCAGCGCGCCGTATCGACCCCTTCGAGCGTCAGCGAGACCGGAAAGCCCGAGGCATCGGACGATGTGCGGGCGTAATCCTTCAGCCGCGCCGCAAACACCACGCCGCGGTAGTTGTCGAACGCCACGTCGAAGTGCGTCGAGGGGCGCGCGAGGGCATCGAGCGCGCTCTCGGGCAGGGTGAACTTCACGGTCGAGGTCTCGGGCGCCACCAGCCGCAGGATCGTCTGCCCGGACTGCACACGCTCATACTTGTCGACGTATGCCGCCTCGATGACCCCGGCGAACGGGGCCCGCAGCCGCGTATCCTTGAGCAGGTCGAGGGCATTCTCATACGACGAGCGGGCCTGCGCATAGCGCGTCTGCGCCGCCTCGGCCTCCTGGCGCGAGACGGCCTCGTGCTGCAGCAGCCGCTGCATGCGCTGCATCTGCGAGCGCGCCTCCTCATAGGCCGAGCGCTGGGCCGCGACCTGCAGCTCGACGTCCCGGGGGTCGAGTTCGGCGAGCATCTGCCCCTTCTTCACGCTCTCGCCCTGCGCAACGGGAATATCCGACACCTGCCCCGAGAGCTTGAAGGCCAGGTTCACGGCATCGTCGGGGGTCGCCATGCCGGCAAAATCCTTGTCGATGAACCCGGCCCGACGGGCCGTCTCGACCTTGACGGGCCGCACCGAATCGACCGGCACGCTCCTGCCGCCGCAGGACGCCGCAAAAAACATCACAAAAAAGAGAAACCGGCGCATACGAAAAAAGTTGACTCCGACGGTTCGGAGTCAACTTTCATACCATTGTGCGCCGCAGGGCCCCTACGGGCGAATATCGCGACAATTCCTTTTAGCCGAGATCGTTCCGTCGTCGAGGACGACCACCCCGTTGTCGGCGCGCAGCAGGGTCTTCATCGTCGAGGCGTCGATGTTGTAGCAGGGCACCTGCCCCGACCCGAAATCGTGGCCGTAGCTGTCGTAGAGCGGCTGGGGCGTCAGGCAGACGACCGCGGCGCCCTCCTCCGCAGCGCGGGCAACCAGCCGCGCCATGCGGCGCGCGCAGCTGCGCGGCAGGCGGTCGAACGACGTCACGCAGAGCATGTAGAGACGTCCGGGCGTCGAGAGCACCTCCTCGGTGGCATCCCCGTCGGCACCGTGCAGCGCAAATTCGCTCACCAGCGGACGGATTGCGGGCTCCTCGCTCGTCGTGCGCGTATCGACCCACTCCCACTTCGTCTCGTCCTGCCACTCCGTGTCGTCGAGCGTGAACTCGCGTTCGCGGCCCGTGCGGCGGTTGCGGTAGACGAGCACCGTCTCGGTCTCGCCGGCCTCGATTTCGGGCGCCTGCTTCGCCTCGAGGATGTTGACCCCGACCTTGTAGGGCAGGAAGTCGACAAGCGGCAGGTGGCGGTAGCAGTAGTAACCCAAGTACATCGACAGGCAGAAGAAAGCGATTGTCAGGCAGACCTCCAGGGGCTTGAACGCGAAGATGCGGTCGGGACGGTAGCGCCACCAGACGACGAGGGCCATGGCCAGCAGCACGACGTTCTTCGCAAAGGTCTCCCAGGGCGTGAGTTTCAGCGCCTCGCCGAAGCATCCGCAGTCCTCGACGGGGATGAGCGTGGCGCTCAACAGGGTCAGCAGCGTGAAGAAGCAGAGCGACAGCACCGCGAAAATCGAGATGAGCCGGATGCGCACCTTGAAGAGGAGCATGCAGCCCATCATCAGCTCGGCGCCGCACAGCCAGATCGAGAAGGCCATCGCCCCCCACTGCAGGTACTCCATACCGTAGATCGAGAGGTATTCGTTGACCTTCAGGGCCGTGCCCCACGGGTCGATCACCTTCGTGAAGCCCGAGAAGATGAACGTGCAGGCGAGCACCAGCCGGCAGACGTGCGACAATATCTTGAATCCGCGTTTGTTTCTCATCGTTTTCCGAGCACGGGGGTCAGCTCCGCGCGTATTTTTTCGAATATGCCCTCGGGCGTCTCCATCGCCCCGGCGGCATTGCTGCAATCCACGACACGCAGCGTCGGGTCTTCCGCCGCCGCTTCGAGGTAGACCTCGCGCACGCGCCGCTGCAGGTCGAGCGACGCCTCGTGGATATCCTCCGCACCGTGCAGGTAGGCACGGTCGTCGCCCGCGCGCTGCTCCGTGAGCTTGCGCTCGGTGAAGGCGAAGGGCACGTCGAGAAAGAGCGACAGATCGGGGCGCGGCAGGGCGTTGTGGCCGAACTCCAGGTCGAGAATCCAGCGGGCCAGGCGGCGGCGCGGCTCCCCCTCGGGCAGCTTGGCGCATTGGAAACCGACGTTCGAATAGACGTAGCGGTCGAGCACCACGGCGCGTCCTTCGGCAAGCCAGCTGCGGATCTGCCCCGCCGCCTCGGCCCGGTCACCGGCGAAGAGCAGCGCCACGAGGTAGGGATCCACCTCCCCGACACCGCCGAACTCGCCGCGCAGGAAGCGGGCGATCAGCTCGCCGTAAACGGGCGCGTCGAAGCGCGGGAAATGGATATACTCGCTGCGCAGGCCGCTCGCCGAAAGCAGCTCGCGCAACAGGCGGACCTGGGTCGACTTGCCCGCTCCGTCCAGTCCTTCGAGTACGATGAACATCGGTTCCTTGCGTTTATTGTGGTTTCGTTTCGGTTCTCGCCTACTGGCGCAGCATGCGCACGGCCCGCGCAACACCGGCGGCCAGCGCATCCACCTCCGCTTCGGTGTTGTAGAGCGCGAACGACGCGCGGCACATGCCCGTCACGCCGTAATGGTCCATCACCGGCTCGGCACAGTGGTGTCCCGTGCGGACGGCGATGCCCAGCTTATCGAGGATCATCCCCATGTCGTAGGGGTGCACCCCCTCGACGTTGAACGACACGATGGCGCACTTGTCCGCCGTCGTGCCGTAGATGCGCAGTCCGTCGATCGCCCCGAGGCGTTCGGTCGCCCGGTCGAGCAGCGCCCGTTCGTGGGCCTCGACCTCCGCGGGATCGAACTGCTGCACATACCGCACCGCCTCGCCCAGCCCGATGGCCCCGACGAAGTTGGCCGTTCCGGCCTCGAACTTCAGCGGCACGGAGGCATAGGTCGTGCGGGCGAAGGTCACGCGGTCGACCATGTCGCCGCCCCCGAGGAACGGGGGCATGGCATCGAGCAGCGCCCGCTTGCCGTACAGCACGCCGATGCCGGTCGGGCCGTAGAGCTTGTGGCCCGAGAAGGCGTAGAAGTCGCAGTCGAGCGCCTGCACGTCCACGCCGCCGTGCACCACGCCCTGGCAGCCGTCGACGACGACGACCGCCCCGACGGCATGGGCCGCGCGGATAACGGGGCGCAGGTCGGGCCGCGTGCCGAGCGTATTGGAGGCCTGCGTCACGGCGACCACGCGCGTGCGTGCGTCGAGCAGCGATTCGAGCAGGTCGGTGCGCAGCGCCCCCTCGTCGTTGAAGGGCAGCATGCGCAGCTCGGCCCCCTTGCGCTCGGCGAGCAGCTGCCACGGCACGAGGTTCGAGTGGTGCTCCATCTCGCTGACGACGATGTTGTCGCCCGCATGCACGAAGCGCTCGCCCCAGGCGTAGGCCACCGTGTTGAGCGACGCCGTGGCCCCGGCCGTGAAGACCACCTCCTCCTTCGCCGCGGCGCCCAGGAAGGCGGCAATCCGCTCGCGGGCCGCCTCGTAGCGCGTCGTGGCCTCCTCCGAGAGCAGGTGCACGCCGCGGTGGATGTTGGCGTTCAGCTCGCGGTGCAGCCGGTCCACGGTCTCGATCACGGCCAGCGGTTTCTGCGCCGTGGCCCCGTTGTCGAGGTAGACCAGCGGCCGCCCGTAGACCTCTCGTGCGAGAATCGGAAACTCCCCGCGTATCTTTTCGATATCCAGCATCGTCACATCCGTTTCATTTTCGCGGCGACAGCCTCCAGCAGCACCTCGCCCAGCGGTTCGATGCCGCAGCGGCGCACGATGTCGCCGACGAACCCTTCGATTTGCAAGCGCCGCGCCCCGGCCTCGCTCAGGCCCCGCTGCCGCATGTAATAGACCGCCTCGGCATCCATCTGCCCGACCGTCGCGCCGTGCGAGCACTTCACGTCGTCGGCATAGATTTCCAGCTGCGGCCACGTCGTGATGCGCGCCGTGTCACTCAAGAGGATGTTGCGGCTCTGCTGCTGCGCGTCGGTGCGCTGGGCATCCTGCGCCACGTAGACCAGCCCGTGGAACTCGCCCACGGCACGGCCCCCGGCCACGCCCTTCACGCACGACTCGCTCCGGCAGTCGGAGACATTGTGCGCCGTATGCAGCCGCACGACGCAGTGCTCCTCATCCGTGGCGAGGAAGACCCCGCCCAGCGTATTTTCGGCCCCGCGACCGTTCAGGTCGATGCGGTAGGCGGCATTGGCACTCGCCAGCTGCACCGCCGTAATGCGGCAGTCGCTCCGGGCCGCCTGCTCCACGGCCACCTCGGCGAAGGCCTCGGCCGTGAAGAGCTCCGTAAGCTCGAGCCGCGCCCCCTCGCCCAGCGTGCAGCGCAGCGCCGAAAGCTCCGGCGTCGTGTGCAGCACGACGAGCCGCGCCGCCCCGCCCGCGGCGACCTCCACGTCGAGATGCCGCGGATCGACCGCCGCATAAGGCTCCGTCACGGTCTCCGTGATGCGGAGCCGCTCCCCTTCCGCCGTGCGGAAGCTGCGGAGAATGTCTGACAGCGCCGTCATTCGTTTCCGTACTCGTTGATGATGCGGTCGTAGCCCTCCTTCTCCAGATCGAGGGCCAGCGACTTGTCGCCCGTGTAGATGATGCGCCCCTTGTAGAGCACGTGCACCACGTCGGGCACGATGTAGTCCAGCAGCCGCTGGTAGTGCGTGATGACCACCGTGGCGTTCTGCGGCGTATGGAGCTTCGTCACGCCCGTGGCGACGATGCGCAGGGCGTCGATGTCGAGGCCCGAGTCGGTCTCGTCGAGGATCGCCAGCTTCGGGTCGAGCATCGCCATCTGGAAGATTTCGTTCTTCTTCTTCTCGCCGCCCGAGAAGCCCTCGTTCACGGAGCGCGACGTGAGCTTCGGGTCGAGCTCCACGACGGCGCTCTTCTCGCGCATCAGGCGCAGGAACTCGGCCGCCGTGAGGGGCTCCTCTCCGCGGAACTTGCGGTGCTCGTTCACGGCCAGCTTCATGAAGTTGGCCATCGTGACGCCCGGAATCTCCACCGGATACTGGAAGCCGAGGAAGAGCCCCAGCCGGGCGCGGTCCTCGATCGGCATCGAGAGCAGGTCCTCGCCCAGGAAGCGCACCGAGCCCTCCGTAACGGTGTATTTGGCATTTCCGGCCAGCACCGACGCAAGGGTCGACTTGCCCGAGCCGTTCGGGCCCATGATGGCGTGGACCTCGCCGGCGCGGACCTCCAGGTCGATGCCGCGGAGAATCTCCTTGCCCTCGACCGACGCATGCAGATTTTTTACGCTTAACATATCTGTATCTAATCTATTCTTCAAAATTCAACTGTTTTCACACCTTCGGACCGCCGTTTTCCGCAGCCGCGTATCCGATGCCACCCTGCCGCGGAAAGGCTCTACGGGAGCTGTCGTCGCAGCATCGGAGAGACTCGGCTCCGGACGCCGCATCTTCACCGGCGCTCCTCTATCTTTTTACGAGCTTTCCGCCCAGCGTCCGGCATTTCGCAATCTCCCGGGACGTCAGTTCCGGATGTTTGCGGCATCCGCTCTTCGCCACCGTCCCGACGACCTTGAATCCGCTCCAGCGGAATATCTCGCGCAGCGAACGGAACACTCCGCTCGACTGATGGAACAGAATACTCCACGGATAGGCCGTATTGCATGTGGCAACCAGCACGACCCGTTTCCCGCGATGCAGCGGTTCGGGAAGTCCGTTCTCCCGCTCGCCCATCAACGCATAAACCATCCGATCGAAGAGCACTTTCAGCGCTCCGCTCATGGAACCCCAGTAACACGGAGAACCCACAATGAGTGCGTCGGCCTCCCGAATCAGCCGTGCAGCACGGTGCGCATCATCCTCGGGCAGCACGCAGCGCCGCAGCGAACGGCATTTCATGCAGCCGACACAGGGCCGGACGGTCAGGTCCCGGACGAAAAGCTCCGCAACCTCGCAGTCCGAGGGCAATGCCGCAACCGCATGTCCCAGCATCTGCGACACAAGCCCCGCGCGGTGCGGACTTCCGTTTATGACAACTACCTTCATGTTCCGTTCCAAATTATCGTTCGGGCTTCTTCACCGGCCGCTACCCTACCGTGCCCTCGAGCTGCAGGGCCAGCAGTTTCTGCGCCTCGACGGCAAACTCCATGGGCAGCTTCGCCAGCACCTCGCGGGCGTAGCCGTTGACAATCAACCCCACGGCATCCTCGGTCGACAGCCCGCGCTGGTTGCAATAGAAGAGCTGGTCGTCCGAGATCTTCGACGTCGTGGCCTCGTGCTCCACGACGGCCGTGCGGTTGCGGCAGTCGATTTCGGGGAAGGTGTGCGCCCCGCAGCGGTCGCCAATCAGCAGCGAGTCGCACTGCGAATAGTTGCGCGCATGCTCCGCCCCTTTGGCCACGCGCACCAGACCCCGGTAGGCATTCTGGCTCCGGCCCGCCGAGATACCCTTCGAGACGATGCGGCTGCGCGTGTTGCGGCCGATGTGGATCATCTTCGTGCCGGTGTCGGCCTGCTGGAAGTTGTTGGTCATGGCCACCGAGTAGAACTCCCCGACCGCGTTGTCCCCGGCGAGGATGCAGCTCGGGTATTTCCACGTGATGGCCGAGCCGGTCTCGACCTGCGTCCACGACAGGCGCGCGTTCTCGCGGCACAGGCCGCGCTTGGTGACGAAGTTGTAGACGCCGCCGCGCCCCTCGCGGTCGCCCGGGTACCAGTTCTGCACCGTGGAGTACTTCACCTCGGCGTCGCGCTCGACGACGATCTCGACGACGGCCGCATGCAGCTGGTTCTCGTCGCGCTGCGGCGCCGTGCACCCCTCGAGGTAGCTGACGTAGGCCCCCTCGTCGGCGACGATGAGCGTGCGCTCGAACTGCCCCGTGCCGGCGGCGTTGATGCGGAAATAGGTCGACAGCTCCATCGGGCACCGCACCCCCTTGGGGATGTAGCAGAACGACCCGTCGGAGAAGACCGCGGCGTTCAGTGCGGCGTAGAAGTTGTCGGTATAGGGGACGACGCTCCCGAGGTACTTTTTCACCAGGTCGGGATGGTCGCGCAGCGCCTCCGAAATCGAGCAGAAGATGATGCCCTTCTCGGCGAGCGTCTCCTTGAAGGTGGTCTTCACCGAGACGGAGTCCATCACGGCATCGACCGCCACGCCCGCCAGCGCCATCTGCTCCTCGAGCGGAATACCCAGCTTGTCGAACGTGCGCTTGAGTTCGGGGTCGACCTCGTCCATCGAGCCGAGTTTCTTGCGGGCCTTCGGCGCCGCATAGTAGATGATATCCTGAAAGTCGATCTCGGGGATCGTCAGATGCGCCCACGTCGGGGGTTCGAGCGTCAGCCAGTGCCGGTAGGCCGCCACGCGGCGCTCGGTCATCCACGCCGGCTCGCCCTTCTTTGCGGAGATCAGGCGCACGACCTCCTCCGAGAGTCCCTTGCCGATGGTCTCGGTCTCGATCTGCGAGGTGAAGCCGTACTTGTACTCCTGCTCCCCGATATTTTCCAATAGGTCTTTCTCTTTTCCTGCCATACGAGCAAAATATCGTACAAAGGTATAAAATCTAATCCGAATTTCATAATCGCACCCGGCAAATACGGTACCGCGGACGGGCGCAGCGACAAAAAAAGGGCGGCACCCCAGAGGATGCCGCCCGGAACAATGCGTCGTCAGCGCGATCAGTTCGGGATATACTCGATGCTGTAGAAGCGCAGACCACCCGTAGGATAGATGTAGACCGGCGTCTCGCCAGATACCGTGATGTCGTACTCGAGCGTTGCGGGCGTCGAGCTGGGCACACCGCCAAGCTGCTGCTGGGCACCGGCAGCATCGTCACCGACCTGCAGGGTCACGTAACGGTCCGAAGAGCTGTCGCTCGTGTTCGATGCCACGACCTTGACCTTGCCCGAGGTCGTCGCCGTGAAGGTGAAGACACGGTACTCGGTCGTTCCGCTGCCGTTGGGCTGGATGTAGGCACCCGCGTCACCCTCGCCGCCACGGATGTTGTGGCTGTCGGTCTTGATCGTCAGGCCGTCGATCGTCTCGCTGAAGTTCGTCAGGCCATCGCTGCCCGCAGCCTTCAGCCGTGCGATCAGGTCGCTGAACGATGCCGACGAGAAGTTCCACTCCTGTGCCACGGGCTCGGGAACACCCGACATGTCAGGCTCCCACGACAGCGCGTAGACATTGATCGTGGCGTAGCAGTAGATGTAGATCGTCGTCTCGCCCGTGAGGTCGGTGAAGGTCACCGTCTTGGCCTCGCCGTCCGACGAGGTCGGGCAGGCTTCGCGCAGGTACTCCTTGCCGTTGGCGCTCACGCCCACTTCGCGCGTGGCGTCCGAGCTGCTGCTCGAAATGGCCTTCACGGTCAGCGTACCGTTGCCGCTCACGCGCAGAGCCAGGGCACGCAGCGTCGGCGTCACATCCTCCAGCGTACTCTTGCCGTTGAACTTGATGCGGTCCACCGGCTCGCCCTGGTCGCCAATCGAGTGCTCGATGGTCATGTGCTTCGAGTCGCTGGCCAGGAACTGGAGGTTGCCGAAGACGGACGTCTCCTTGATGTCACCGGCCGGGAAGGACGAGGCATCGGCGATGTTCCACGTGTAGGCCGACGATACGGTCGTCAGCACGCCCTTGATCGTAATCGTCACGCTGGCAGCCTCCGAGTCGAGCCAGTTGAGCGAGCCCTCGGCAGCCTTGGCTACGACCGACAGCGTGTGCTGGCCGGCCTTGAGCGAAGCCACCGTCGAGGCGGGAATCTCATACGAGGGGGTCTCCACCGTCTCGGTCTTGCCGTTGAAGGTCACTTCATAGGCTGCGGCGTTCGGCACGGCGTTCCATGCCACGGCGATCGGCTGCGACGTGCCCTGATCCACGGCCGGGATGTCGGTCGTCGTGAAGACGGGCGTGTCGAGGGCCTTGGGCTCGCCGCCCGAAACCACCTCGAGCGACCACTCGAGCGCCTGCAGTTCGACGGGAGCGCAGCTGCAGATGTAGACCGTCGTCTCACCCTGGATGTCACCGAAGCCGAACTTGCTCTGCGTGCCGTCGGCCGGAACCGCATAGCGGGCGCCGTTGACGATGATCTCCATGTGCTTGTTGTAGCCTGCATCGGCGGGCGTGATGAGTACCGAACCCGGCACGCTCACCTTGAAGGCCAGGGCGTTGTTCGTCGGGACGTCGAGCACCGAGAGGGTCGAGGCGGCCGAGAACGAGATCGTACCGTTGTCCGTAACGGCCATCGGGGCCTCCTCGTCGTTGACGATGAACTGCAGGTTGTCCAGGATCTTCGTCGAGAGGATCTCCTGCGGCTCGAAGTTCTCCGTATCGGCGAAGTTCCAGACCGTAGCCTCCGTGATGACGTTCAGTTCGGTCTGCTCGGGCACGATGGGAGCCACGGCATTCCACCAGCGCGGGTCGCCGATACGTGCCGAGGCGATCTCGTCGTTCACCAGATAGAACTTGCCGCGCAGCGAGTTCTCGCACGGGTCCTCCGTGAGGATCTTGCCGCCGTTCTGCGTGGCCGTGGCCTGCGTGATCTCCACGCCGTCCGAAATCTTGGCCTCGAAGAAGGTGTCCGCACAGTTGTAAAAGTAGTTGCTCTGGATGAGCGTCGGCAGCTGCACGGAGCTGTTGTTGGCGATGAAGCGGGCATTCTCACCCGTCTCGTTCAGGAAGAGGTTGTTGGCATACTCCATGACCGGAGCCGTGCCGCGCACGTAGAAGATACCCTTGTTGTTGCCGTCGGTTACCGTGGAGAAGTTGCAGAAGGTGTTGTTGCGGATGACAATCGACGAGAGCGTCTCCTTGGCGTCGACACGCAGGAACGAACGGGCGCCGTTGTAGAAGGTCGAGTTGGTGATTGTCAGCGTACCGTGTACCGATTCGGTGCGGAAGTCGATGAAGTCACCGCCGCTGTTGCCCATGTTGGCGGCATAGAGGCCGTCGAAGAGCAGCGTCTGGATGGCCGAACCGCCCTTGTTCTCGTAGAAGATGTTGCGGTAGCCCGCCAGGTCGCAGTTCTTCAGCGTCACGGAGTTCATCGCGATGGCCGCCTTCACCTCCATGAGCGACGAGGCCACATCGGCGCCGTCGAGCGAGAGGTCCTCCAGACGAATGTCGTTCACACCGGGATTCAGACCGATACCCAGACCTACGATCGCGGGCTTCGCACCCTCGAGCGTCGTCTCGCCGATGATCGTCAGGTCGGCGGCCAGCGCCGATGCGGGGTTGGTCTCGCCTTCGCCGTAGGAGGGCACCGTATAGGGCGTCTCACTGTAGGCCAGCTGGTACTTGCCACCGTCCACAAAGGCCTGCATGAGCTGCTCGATCGTCGAGATCTTCGTCATGTTCTGCATGTCGGGACGGGTCCAGACATCCTGACCGCCGCGGCTGGCGCTGTTGTAGAAGACAGCCACGAAGTACTCGGTCGAGGGCTGCAGGCCACCGATCGTCGCCGTGGCGGCCTCCACCTGCTCGGCGGACAGGTCATAACGCACGGGCTCCTGGTCGGCCGAAGCGACCGGCGTAGCCAGCAGGTGCGTCACATACTGATCCTGATCCCACTTCAGCGTCACGCTTTCCGACGTGCGCTCCGTGACGACGGGATTCAGCGGGTCCATGATTGCATAGGTCTCGATCGGGCCGGCGACGGCCACGTGCGACGGCGCGGTGCGCTCGTTCGAACTGAAGGCCTGCACGGTGGCGTAATAGACCTGCTCGGCCTCGAGGTCCAGCGTTACGGGAACTTCCGCCGGGGTGAGCTCGCTCTTGGTCGTAACCACCGAGGTGAGACCCTCGTCCGAATAGATGACGACTTCATAGGTATCCGTCGTGCGCACGTCCCACGTCAGGCGCACCTGGTAGCCCGTCGAGAGCACCGAAGCCGTGAAGTTCAGCGGCGTCAGGGCGCGGTCGAGCACCAGTTCGTTATTGATGCCGTCCGGGTCCTCCGAACAGCCGCCCAGTCCCGCCACGGTAAGCAGCAGCAGCCCGGACATCAATTTGCGAAATATGCTTTTCATAATCGTAAAATCTGTTTTGGTGGTCGATTATCCGTTAATAACCGTAATCGTTGTGAATCTGACCCTGCGAGTTGTCGACAACGCTCTGGAAGATGGGCCAGTACTGGCGCGTATCGGGATCGCGGTCGTAGAGACGGTCGATCTCGGCAGTCGTGAACTTCGGGTTCTCGGTGTTGCTTGCGCACGGCGCATAGCGCGAAACCTCACCCTCCGTATTGGTGTAGGGCGTCCACGTGGCATCGGGAGCCGTCTGCTCGTCACGTCCCAGACCGTACATCTTCAGGTTCGTACCCTCGACCTTGTAGTAGACATAGCCGTCACCCTGGGCCAGGTAGCTGAAGTCTCCCGTCCAGTTGTTCAGGTCGTTGAGCTTCCGCTTCGTCTCGTCCATCTTGGTCTTCAGCAGGTTCCAGCGGATCAGGTCGGTCTTGCGGAGCATCTCGCCCACGAACTCGAGGGCACGCTCGTCGACGATGGCGTCGAACATGGCCGTAGTCGAACCGATGCCGTTGACATAGCTCTGGGCCATCGCCTCGTTACCGGCATAGGCACGCTTGCGCACCTCCAGCAGGTAGTTCTTCGCGTTGTCCAGGCCGCCGCCGTCCACCGAGGCGCACGACGAGTGGATTGCACACTCGGCAGCCATCAGGTAGACATCCGACAGACGCATGTAGGGCGGCTTGAAACCGTCGTCGTTACCGCCGCTGTAGGGATAGTTCTCCATCCACTCGAAACGGTACTTTCCGAAATACCACGTATCGAGACCGGCCAGCACGGGAGCCGTCGTCGTAGCCGAGCCCGAGGTGTACTCCCAGATGAAGTTCACGCAGCTCACGTCGCGGCGCGTATCCTGCTTCTCGTACTCGAACCACATCGTCGGCACGGGGCCCACGCTGCCGCCGCGGCTGGAGGTTCCGGCCGAAGCGCCGATGAACTGGTCGGCACCGTCGTGACGCACGGCAAAGGTGTAGTTCCAACGTCCGCGGTTGTTGCCGTAGGGGAATACCCAGAGCACCTCGCGGCCCGTGCCGGCAGCCGTCAGGTCAAAGTTGTTCAGGTCGCGCCACAGCTGCTCGAAGCTCGGATAGAGCGACATGCCGCTGTTGCGAATCACGTCCACGCAGGCGGCCAGCGCCTTCGGGTAGAGGACATCCTGCTGCAGCTCGGGATCGGAGCTCAGGCGCACCGAACCGGCATCGCCCGTACCGATCATGCCGTCGGCGGGACGCAGCGCGTAGCCCGAAGCCATCAGCGCCAGACGGGCGTAGAGACCCTTGGCGAAGGCCTTGTTGATGCGGTCGGTCGTGGTGGCATGTCCCTGACCGGGCCACGGCAGGTAGTCGTAGGCCTCCTCCAGGTCACCGAGGATCTGCTTGAAGATCACGTCGCGGCTCGTCTTCGGGATGTAGATGTCGTCGCTGATCGGTTCCGTGCGGAAGGGCACGTCGCCCCAGGCGCGAATCAGGTCGTAGTACATCACGGCACGCAGCGTCAGCGCCTCACCCAGCAGGTAGGCCATGTCGGCGTTGTTCTCCACATCGCCGTACAGACGCAGGTTCTTGATGTTGAGGTTCGCACGCTCGATGGCCGTGTAATAGGGCGAATAGGCGTCGGAGCTGCTGCCCGAGGTGTTCATCTCGCCGTTGGTCGGCAGCAGGTTGTAACCGTAGATGGCCTGACGGTTGGCGTTGTTCGCCTGGTTGGTCTCGTTGCTCCAGTTGTTGCCCCACTCGATATCGGTGTTCAGACCCACGTAGGGATGGTAACGTCCCCGGTGGTTCGCCTTTTCGAGCAAAGCCTGCGTGATGCCGAAGTTGCAGCCTTCGGCCAGCTCGTAGTTCGAGAAGACCGTCTCGGTGTCGAACGACGACTTGGTTTCCGTTTCCAGCAGATCGGAGCAGGCACAGAGCGCTCCTGCGGCCGACAAAACGAATATGTATTTGATAGCTTTCATACGATGTTTATTTTGCTTTGAACACGATTAGAATGTGAGGTTCGCACCGAAGACGACACTGCGGCTGCGCGGATAGGCCGAATAGTCGACGCCCGGCGTCAGCGGCGTGGCACGGCGGGTGTCCACTTCGGGATCGTAGCCCGAGTAACCCGTCCAGCAGAAGAGGTTGGTACCCGTCACGTAGAGACGGAACTTCTGGATGCGGAGCTTCTTCATCCAACGCTCGGGAAGCGTGTAGCCCAGCGTCACGGACGACAGACGCAGGAACGATCCGTCCTCCACGGCCCAGTCGCTGAAGACGGCCGAGGACATGAGCGGCGACCACATCGTCGTACCTTCATTGACGGTAGCCAGCTGTTCGGGATCGGTGATCAGCTCGCCCGTCGCCCAGTCGATGTTGGTCCAGCGGTTCTGCGTGGCCATCGTATTGAGCAGGTTGCGGAAGTTGTTCTTCGTACCGCGCTCCGAGGTGAACTCAATCTTGTTGGCGTTGTAAATCTGGTTGCCGTAAACCCAGTTGAAGTTGGCCGAAAAGTCGAAGCCGTAGGCGTAGCCCGAGAGCGAGAAACCGCCCGTCCACTTGGGCTGTGCGTTGCCGATGATCGTGCGGTCGTCGGTCGTCACCTTGTTGTCCTCGCTGCCGTCGACATTCTTGAGCTTCATGGCACCCGGACGCAGGTAGTTGCTGCCGATTACGGCCGAGCAGTCCACGATACCCTCCTTGAGCACCCACTTGCCGTCGATGTAGTCGAAGTCGTCGACCTCATAGCGGCCGTCCGACACGTAGCCGTACATCTCGCCGAGCGAGCCGCCCACGCGGACGCGGTAGTCGGTACCGATCTCGCTCGATGCCCAGCCCGACTGCAGACCGTCGAGGTAATCCAGACCGCCGAGGCTCATCACGCGGTTCTCGTTGTAGCTGGCGTTGGCCGAGAAGGTCAGGCCGTACTTGGGCTTCTCGAGCAGCACGAACGTGGCGGCAAGCTCGATACCGCGGTTGCGCGTCTCGCCCAGGTTGCGGTACTGGTACTCATAGCCGCTGCCCGTGAGCGGGTACTGAATCAGCAGGTCCTTCGTATTGTTCTGGTAGACATCCACCGAACCGCTCACACGGCCGCGGATGAAGCTGAAGTCGAGACCGATGTTGTGCGAGTAGGTGGTCTCCCACGTCAGGTCGGGATTTGCCATGACAATCTTGCCGTTGTCGTCCTTGGCCACGCCCCACCAGTTGTCATAGAGATACCAGTTGCTGGCATTGTCGCTGCCGGCGAACTCCTGCAGCATCAGACCCGAGGGGATGTTGTTGTTACCGGCCGTACCGTAGCTGTAGCGCAGCTTCAGGTTGTCGAGCCAGTCGATGTCCTTGAGTCCCTCCTCGCCCGAAATGCGCCACGACACGGCAGCCGAGGGGAAGTAGCCCCACTGGTTGCCTTCGGCGAACTTCGACGAACCGTCGGCACGCATTGTACCCGAAACCATGTACTTGCCCTTGTAGTCGTAGTTCACGCGGCCGAAGAACGAGAAGAGCATGTCGTCGGGATCGTAGAAGTTGTTGATCGAACGCGTACCCGTCGCCGAGCTCATCATCTGCCAGGCCATCATCGAGTCGTAGAAGTCCGGGAAGTCGTAGGCCCAGGCCGTGAGCGTATTGGAGCGCGTGACGATGTACTCCTGGCCGACGAGCAGGTTGAGCGAGTGGTCGTCGTTGTTGAAGACGTTCTCGAAGTCGTAGCTCAACGTGTTGGTGTTGCGAATCTTCTCGCGCGTATAGTCGGTATACTGCGTGGCGGGACCGGGACGGTTCGAGTTGTAGACCAGATAGGTCGTCATGCCGTAGAAGCGGTCCTTGGTCTGACGGTAGGTATCCAGACCGGCCTCGACGCGCAGCTTGAGGTTCTTGACGATCTCCCACTGGAAGGCGGCGTTGGCATTCCAGTTCGTGCGGCTGTAACGGCTGTCGTTGTCGGCCGTGGCGATCAGCGGGTTGACGTTGTCGCCGGCCATCGTCTCGTCATCGTCGCCCGAGGCGGCCGTCGTGAAGGGGAAGGGACGATACTGGATGGCGTGCTTCACGCGGCCGTTGCCGGAGGTCGAACCCGAGTCGTTGTAGGAGTTCGAACCGGCGCCCCGCACGTCCGTATCGGAATAGCGGATCGAGAAGTCGAAGCCGATCTTCTTCGAAGGCTTGTAGTTGGCCTTGAAGTTGAGGTTGTTACGCTTGAACTCCGAGCCAATCATGATGGCGCGCTCGTCGATATGTGCGTAACCGGCCGTCCACTTGAACTTGTCGCCGCCGCCCGAGATGCTCAGGTTGTGGTTGAAGGTCGTACCCGTGCGGCCGAAGGTCTGGTCGAGCCAGTCGATGCCCTGCACGTTCTTGTAGAGGTCCATGTCGGAGAATCCGCCGAAATAGGGCTCATAGTTGTTTTCGAGTTTGCCCTCGACCATGGCGGCCTCGTACTGGTACTGTACGAATTCATAGGGCGTCATCGGGGTCAGCGCATCCTGGTTGGAGAACTTCTTGATACCGTAATAGACGTTGTAGTTGACCGTGATCTTGCCGGCCTCACCGCTCTTCGTCGTCACGATGACAACGCCGTTGGCACCGCGGGCACCGTAGATGGCCGTCGAGAAGGCATCCTTCAGCACGTCGATCGAGGCGATGTCCGAAGCCGGGATGTCGGTGATGCTCTCCACGGGGAAGCCGTCCACGATATAGAGCGGCGAGTTGTCCTGCGTAATCGAACCGCCGCCACGGACACGAATCTTGATTTCGGCATCGGGGTCACCCTCGCTGGCTGTCACCGAGACACCGGCCATGCGTCCGGCCATGGCCTCCGTCACGGATGCCACGGGCATCTGCATGAGGGCCTCGGAGCTGACCGATGCAACCGATCCGACGACATCGCGCCGCTTGACGGCGGCATAACCCACGACAACCACGTCGTCGAGAGCCGTCGACTCGTCCTGGAGCGTCACGTCGATACGGGTCCGGGAGCCGATCTCCACGCGCTGCGTCTTCATTCCGATATAGGAGAAGACGAGCGTCTTCTTCGAGGCGTCGGGCACGTCGAGCGACCACGAACCGTCGATACCGGAACTTACACCCATCGTCGTACCGTCGACTACCACCGAAGCTCCGATGACCGGATTCCCAGCCGAGTCCTTCACGATACCTCCGATCTGCTGGGCCGCGGCCGTGGAGGCCAGACCCACGCCCAGTAGCAAAAACAGGGCGAACTTCAGAGTAAAGTTTTTCATAAAACTGGTTTTGGTTAATAATTAGGTTTATCTCGTTTTCGTATTTCCGGTACGGGCATTGCAATTATTCAAAATTTTACAAATATCCGCACTTTTTTACTATACAAAAGTAAAAAACACGCCAAAAGAGGGATGGTAAATTTTATCACTTCTCATGGAAAATTTGTCATCCCGGCCGCAAACGGCTCCGGAAGGGGTTTTTCGCCGGACGGAAGAGAAAAATCCCCTCGTTTCGAGGGGATTTTCCATCTCCGGGCTGCGGCCGGATTATTTGTCGAGGCGTCCGCACGCGCGGTCGTACTCCATCGCCGCCCAGATCAGCGGACCGATGCCCTTGCAGTCGTTGTCGATGACCTTCTCGGAGATGTAGTAGTCGAACGTGCCGCTGCGGCGCTCCTTGCCGCCCAGGCCTGCCACGGCGCAGCAGTCCGTGAGCGAGACGGTGCCGTCGGGGTTCTCGCGCACGAAGCGTTCGACGAAGCGCTCGAAGGCGCGCTGCGCCCCGGGGCCCAGTTCGGCGGGCAGGTAGCCCAGCCGCACGCCCTTCAACATGGCGTAGACGAACATGATCGAACCCGTCGACTCGAGGTAGTTGCCTTCGCGGCCCGGCTGGTCGAGCACCTGGTACCACATGCCCGTCCCGGGATCGGCATAGCGGGGCAGCACCTCATAGATGCGGTTCAGGATGTCGACCATCGGCTGCGTGGCCGCATCGACACCCAGATACTGCAACGTCTCGACAATGGCCATGGCGTACCACCCCATCGCACGGCCCCAGGCGTGGGCCGACTGTCCCGTCAGGCTGTCACACCAGAACATCTCGCGCGAATCGTCGTAGGCGTGGCGGTAGAGCCCCGTCTGCGGGTCATAGGTGTGCTTCGCCACGACGACGAACTGGTTGACGATATCGGCCACGGCCCGCTCGCGGTCGGCTCCTTCGAGATACTTCACGGCGTACTCGGCGTAGAACGGCTCGGCCATGTAGAGCCCGTCGAGCCACATCTGGTGCGGATAGACGGCCTTGTGCCAGAATCCGCCGTCGGGGTTGCGCGGCTGGCCCTGCAGCTGCGTGTAGAGCGTGTCGAGCACCTGCCGGTAGCGGGCCTCACCCGTGCTTTCGGCCAGGCGGAAGAGCGCACGGCCCGGGCAGACATGGTCGAGGTTGTACTTCTCGCGTCGGTAGGTGAGCACCGAAGCGTCCGC
Source organism: uncultured Alistipes sp. (assembly GCF_949296715.1). Classification (GTDB taxonomy): domain Bacteria; phylum Bacteroidota; class Bacteroidia; order Bacteroidales; family Rikenellaceae; genus Alistipes. Next base: position 21,611 of record NZ_CASFQD010000042.1, read on the forward strand.
CTGCACGATCGAGTCGTAGTAGCGCTGCGCGTAGTCGCGGAAATCGGCCCGGCCGTAGGCATCGCCGGCGTCCATCATGGCCAGCAGCTCAAGGCCCGTCGTGTAGTTCCACTTGATCTTGCCGACGGGAATGCCGTCGAGGTTCGCAGGCGACGGGTTGCGTGCCATTTCGCTCTCGACCACCCGCACGGCCAGCGGCGTCGGACCGTCGAGCAGCGCCGGGCGCGCCGGTTGCGACGTGCAGGCGGCAAGAGAGGCAGCGGCACACAGAAGTGCCGGCAGAGAAAATCGTTTCATCTTGTTATCGGTTATTTGGTTTCGTGATTCTGTTTCAGGTTGTGGGTTTTCAGGTACTCGGCGGGCGACATGTGGAACTGCTCGCGGAAGCAGCGGCTGAAGTAGCCCGGATCGGAGAATCCCACCCTGTAGGCCACCTCCGAGACGGAGAACTGCCCCGTGCGCAGCAGCAGCTTGGACTTCGTGATGCGGTACTCCTTGATGAGCTCGACGGGCGACTTGCCCGTGAGGCTCTTGAGCTTGTTGTACATCGTCGTGCGGCCCAGGCCGAGGTGCGAGGCCAGCTGGTCGATCGTCAGGTCCGAATTTTCGATGTTCGCACCCAGCCACGACATCACCTCCTTCATGAACTCCTCGTCGCGGTCCGTCACCACGACATCCTCCACGACGAGCTCCACGGCCTTGTTGCGGGCCGACTGCGACGAGAACTTCTCGAAGAGCTTGCGGCGCTGCGTGAGCAGGTTGTCGATGCGGGCCAGCAGCAGCTCGATGCTGAAGGGCTTGGTGATGTAGCCGTCGGCGCCGTATTCCATGGCCTTCACGCGGTCGTCGGGCGAGTGGCGGGCCGTGAGCATCACGATCGGAATGTGGCTCATCGTGAAGTCGTGGCGCACCTTGTCGATCAGCTCGATGCCGTCCATGCGGGGCATCATCAGGTCCGTGACGATGATGTCGGGCATCTCCGAACGGATCTTCTCGAGCGCCTCGACGCCGTCGTCGGCCTCAACGACGTGGTAGGTGTCGATCAGGCTGTTGTACATGAAGATGCGCAGCTCGCGGTTGTCCTCCACGAGGAGAATCTTCTGCGCATCCTTCGGCGGGGCGACATCCGTGCGGCGCTGGCTGTCGACCGACGTGTAGTCGCTGACCATGTAGTGGCTGCGGTGCTCGTCCGACCGGGCCCCCGAGAAGTCGATCTGCTCCATGCCGAAGTGGGCGTTGCCCTGCCGGAGCCTGACGGTGAAGGCCGAGCCTTCGCCGGGACGGCTCTCCACGGTGATCTCGCCGTGGTGCAGCGCGACGATGTCGCGGCAGAGCGAGAGCCCGATGCCCGACCCCTTCATGTTGGGGTCGACGGCGCGCGACGCCTGCGCGAAGCGCTCGAAGATCGCCCCCTGCTTGTCCTTCGGGATGCCGATGCCCGTATCGCGCACGGTGAGGACGACACGCTCCTCCTCGTCGCGCTGCGAGAGGATCACCTCGACCTTCCCGCCGTTGGGCGTGAACTTCAGGGCATTCGACAGCAGGTTGTAGATCACGCTCTCCATGCGTTCGATGTCCACCCAGACGAGAATCGAACGCCGCGACACGGTGAACAACAGTTCGATCCGCCGCTCGGAGGCCAGTTCGCGGAAATCCTCGATCGCATCCTCCACGACGGGCACGAGGTCCACGCGCGAGATTTTCAGCTCCATCTTGTTCTTGACGATCTTGCGGAAGTCCAGCAGCTGGTTGATGAGCGAGAGCATGCGCCGTGCGTTGCGGTGGGCGAGCGTGAGGCTGATCTCCCCGCGCGAGGAGAGCTTGTCGTTCCTGCGCACGTCCTCGATGCCGCCCAGAATCAGCGTCAGCGGCGTGCGCAGTTCGTGCGAGATGTTCGTGAAGAAGCGCAGCTTCAGGTCGGTCATGTCCTGCTCGACGCTCGCCTCGCGGCGGATGCGCATGACCGAATTCACCGTGCGCAGCACCACCGTGATAATCGTCAGCGCCAGCAGCACGTAGAGCGTCTTGGCCCACCACGTGAGCCAGGGCGGCGGAAGGACATCCACCGCAATGGAGATGCCGTCGTCGGCCGCCGCCGTATTGCCGACGAAGGCCTTGACATGGAAGCGGTAGCTGCCGATCGGCAGGTTCGAGTAGGAGGCGCGGTTGGTCGTCCCCGAGATGTTCCAGTCGCGGTCGTAGCCCTCGAGCTTGTACATGTAGCCCACGGCGTGCTGGATGGCGTAGTTCAGCGATGCGAACTCCATGCGGAAATTCGAGAAGTTCCAGGGCAGCACGATCCGGTCGGCCTCGGGCACCGAGACCGCAAGCGGCGCCCCGGGCCCTGCCGCGACGGGCTGGTTGCGCACGTCGAGCCCCGTGAAGTGGAGGTCATAGTCGATCTTCGAGGCGCGGATTTTCTCGGGATCGAAACGGAAAATCTGTCTCCGGGCCCCGAAAAGCACATCGCCCGACGGCGTGGTCAGCGTCGTCGCCTCGCTGAGGATGGCGTTGCGCATGTCATCGTAGAGGTTGTAGTTCGAGAAGACCTCGCGGCGCGGGTCGAAGCGCGAGACGGCGTTGTGTGTCGAGACCCAGATGTCGCCCTGGCGGTCCTCCGTCACGGCCATGCAGATGTTGCTCGACAGGCCGCTCTCCTGCCCGAAGCAGCGGAACCGCGGGGTCCCCTCGCCGTCGTATCCGGAGATGAGGTTCAGGCCGCCGCCGTAGGTCGCCAGCCAGATACGTCCCGCGGAGTCCTTGCACATGTGGATGATGTCGTTGTTGCCCAGCGAGGAGACGTCGCCCGGAATTTTCTGGACCAGGTCGAAGCGCATCTGCCGGTAGCCGACACTCGGATCGAAGACCAGCAGGCCGTCGACCGTCGCGGCGAACATGCGGTGCTCGTTGTCGCAGAGCAGCCAGCGCACGCGCCCCGCCTCGTCGAACGGATAGTGGATCAGCTGGTTGCCCACGTGGATGAAGCGGCGTCCGTCGGGATCGTCCAGAATGTTGATGCCGCCGCCGTAGGTCGCCACCCAGATGCGGCCCGCGGCATCCTCCTCGATGCAATAGACCTGGTCGTCGTTGAGCGAGTAGCTGTCCGTATCGGAGTGGGCGAAGTGCGTCACGGCGTATCCGTCGCCCTCGGGCGTGAGGCGGTAGAGCCCCTCTCCCTTGGTGCCGACCCAGATGTTGCCCGAGGAGTCCTCCTTCAGGGTATAGATCATGCCCGTACCGCGCCCCTGCACGGGCAGGCGGTAGACCGGTCTGTAGCCGGTGTCGAAGGCGATCAGCTCGCCGTCGCGCGTGCCGACCCACAGCCGTCCCCGGCGGTCGTTCATCAGCGCGCGGATCTCGCCCGAAAGCGGGTTCGGCGAATCGGACTCGAGCGTGAAGACGTCGGCGGACTGCCGCAGCAGGACGGCCTTGCGCAGGCCGCGTTCGTTGTAGGTCGAGAGCCACAGCACGTTGTCGCGCACGTCGAAGCGCACCACGGCGTTGGTCATCTGGCAGTTGGGCTGCCCGGGGTCGTTGTAGAAGGGCAGCACGCGGTCCGTCTCGCGGTCGTAGTAGCCGAAGCCGTACTGGTTCATCTTGATCCACAGCCGCCCGCCGCCCTCGGCGATCTTGGGGATCGTGTCGAGGTAGTACGAGACGGTGTAGGGTTTCTGCTCGAAATGCTTGTAGTCGTTCGTCGCGGGGTTGTAGCGCGTGATGCCGGCGCGGGGCGTCGTGACCCACAGGATGCCGTGCGAATCGGCCGCCAGATCGCGGATCCGGCCCGGATGCCGGCCCCGCGGATGCAGCGGCGAAAGCCGTTCGCCATCCACGCGGTAGAGACCGCCCGCCCGCGAGCCCACATAGACCCGGCGGAACACGCTGTCCGACA
>NZ_CASFQD010000043.1 GCF_949296715.1 uncultured Alistipes sp.
CGCCACAACCGGCCCGTCTCGCTCTGCCGCATGCCCGTTCGTCGCCCGACCGGCGCATCATACGACCGGCACATCACCCGGCCGTCCCGTCATACGGCCGGCAGCGGTTCCTTTCGGGATGCGCCCGCAACGCTCCAAAAGAAAAAGGCTGTCCGCAATGCGGACAGCCTTTTTCAGATCGCCATTCGGGGCTATTCGAGCGTTGCGCCGTATCCCGCATACTCGGGAGCCACGACAAACGTGCCGGTTGCCGGATCGTTCGTCGACAGCGGGCTCTCGGCCTTCTTCGAATAGGTACCCTTCTCGGGGTAGTACGAAGTCGGGGCGTTCGACCCGTCGAAGTACATCTTCCAGCCGCTGGTGCCGTAAACGATGTTGCCCGACTTGTCGAGGTCAATGCTCGGCCACGGACCGTTCGTATTGTAGTCATAGGTCATACGCATGATCGAGACATACTTCGCAGCCGTAGCGTAGAGCACGTTCTTCGAGAAGAGGACCGAACCGATCTGGTCTACCTGGAAGTAGGCCGAACCCATGCCGGCCGGGTTGGAGGCGCCGCTGCCGTAGCTGATCAAGTCCACGAAGGTGTTGTTCGTGCAGGTGATGCTCAAGTTAGAGAGCGAGCCCGTAAGCGAAGCCTGGTGCGCCTGGAAGAGCAGCGTAAAGGCGGAACTTACGCTTTCACCCATGCGCGAATAGAGCACGTTGTTTTCGAAGACCATCGTCTTGAAGCTTGAAAGGCCGCTCTTGAGATGATCCGTGAGCTTGAAGAGCGCATAGGAAGTCTCCGAAGCCGGCTCGTAGCGGAGCTTGCAGTTGCGGAAGATGATGTTCTCGATGTACGAACCCTCCTTCGTCGAACTGTACGATGCAAAGAGACTCTTGTTGTTTCCGAAGGTGATGTCGCAATCCTCGAAGATCAGCGTCTTGGCACCGCCCACGTCGTTCGTCATGGTAAAGAGCTGCGAGTTGGCGCCGTTGCGCATGTCGATCTCAAGATTCTTGAAGCCGAATACGGCATCGCGGTTGCGCAGGTGGAACTGGTTTTTCAGGTTGAGCTTGGTCTTGCGGTCCGCATAACGGCCGATGAAGACGGCATTCCCCTGCATGTAGTTGTTCTCCGTGCTGATGACAAACGCATTGTTCGCCTCGCCGCCGTCAAGGAAATAGACCGAAAGCGTACTGCTCAATGCCAGCTCGGTTTCGGGATCGGTTGCGGTCGCGAGCTTGAGCTTCTCCGAATCCTGGTTGTAGATCACGCCTTCGATCTCGACGCCCGACACGTAATAGTCGTTCGGATCGAGAGCCACGGCCTCCGTCGTATTGGTTGCCGATGCCACCTCGCTGAAGAGCTCGCCGACATAGGCCACCACATAGATCGTGTAGCTCGTCTCGGCCTCGAGGCCTTCGACTGTCACGGAGGAACCGACAACCGCCGTACCCTCCAGAAGCACCTTGTCGGCATCGGGAGCCTCCTCCGTCGACTTCAGGCAGAGGTACTTCCAGCCGTCGGCATTGGCCGAAACCGTCACGTCGAACGTCAGCGTCGAGGTGGTCGGAGCCACGCTTTCGGAGTTGGCCACGCTCACCGTCGGAGCCACGGGAGCCTCACCCGTGCACTCGACCTGAATCTTGGAGATGCACGAATAGCTGCCCGACACGGCCAGGATGGCCACATCCTGCGACGAATTGGCCGTTGCGCGCGTGCCGCCCGGAGCCGTCACCACCAGTTCGGCAACCTCCTCCACGGCCTCGGTCAGACGGGCCGTCCAACCCTCGGGAGCCGTCACGATCGCCTGATCGACGCCGCGCACCTTCACTTCAAAACGTTTGGTCGCACCCACGTCGAAGACCTGCACGCCCTCGGTCGGGGTGACAATCTGACAGAGAAAATCCTTCAGGATGGGAATGAGTAGCTCCTGACCGTCGAGCAGCTTGATGTAGAGGTTGTCGCCCTCGACGCGAACTTCGTCGAAGAACTTGTCGGTCACGCCGTTGGAACCCACCGCACTGACGGGATTGCCCGCCGTGTCGAGCACGTTGTCGAAGGTCTTGCCGCCGTCGTAGCTCACCTGCCAGTAGCCCGTCGCCTCGTCGACACGGAACTGCGGCGTCACGCCGTCCCCGGCCTCGGCCTTCACGCCCAGCGACGTGAAGGTCTTGCCGCCGTCGTAGCTCACCTGCCACATGCCGTTCTCGTCGATGCCGATCACGGGGATGACCGCCTCGGCCTCGCTGCCCTGCACGAGTTCGATGACCTCGCCGTTGGTCAGCGTAATCACATACTTGCCGTCGACGACCTCAACCTTGGAGATCGTCGCTCCGCTGTAGAGTGCCTGCAGGGCCTCGATATTGCCGTTGAGTGCGTCGACCTGCGTTTCAAGCGCCTGCACACGGCTCTTCAGGTCGTCGATCGCATCCCACAGGTCGTCGTTGTTGTCGCACGACTGGAAAGAGGCAGCCAGCGCAACGAATAACAGGATCAGATACTTTTTCATAGTGTTTTATCGCGTATTGTTATTTATTTCAGTGAATTGAGCCATGCAGGCACGTAGCCGAGCCGCTCGCGCAGCTGCGCTTCGTAGAGCGACTGCGGCTCGACGGGCGTACCGTTGCTTTCGAGGTAGAGCGTCTGCAGCTCGTCGCTCGTTTCGGATTCGGCCCATCCGCCGGCAGCCTCCGAATAGACGCCGAAATTGACGGCGGCGCCGTGGAAGCCCACGATGATCGGCGGCATGATCTTCCACCAGTCGTTGTTCGGGAGCCACCATTTGAATACCCCGCCGCCGAAGTCATGCTTCGCCCGCGTAGCATTGAGGTTCCAGAGCGTCAGGTCGCGCAGGTGGTTGGGGACGTTCGAGACGTCGCCGCCGAAGCGCCACTGCACGAAACCGCCCGTACAACGGTCCACAAGCGTGGCCCGCGGCTGCTTGGAGTGCGACTCGAAGAGAGCGTCGTCACCCCACGTATTGTTCCACAGCACGGTGCCCAGCGACTGGTTCGAGACGCCCGAAGCGTGGTACTGGCCGGCATTCTCGAGGAACGTGCCGCCCGGCAGGCCGCTCGACGTCGTGCACTCGTAGCCGCTCGTGCGGTCGATCACCTTGCCGATGAAGATGCGCGAGGAGCCCTGAGAACGGACTCCCGAATGGCCGCGGTTGCCCGAGATCGTAATGTCGTAGGCCGAGCAGTTGGCCGCCGAGGAGAAGGTCATCGCCTCGCTGACATTCACGAAATCGACGCGCCGCAGCCACGAATTGGTCAGGCGCATCATGTTCAGCGGCTTGAAGGCGCCGTCGTCCTCCCACGACACGTGGTGGCCGAAGTTCTCCTTGGAATTGCCCACGAAGGTCAGGTCCTCGATGCCGACATTCTCATAATGGGGAAATTCGCGGATTTCCCAGCCGTATTTCGCCTCGACCTCGTGCATGATCGGTTCGCAGAAGGTCACCGTATTGCCGCTGACGGACTCCACCTGGTGGTAGTCGTAGACGCAGACGGTCTGGATGTCGGTCATGGCAGGCTTGTCCACACTCTTGGGTGCAAGCTCCTTGGCCACCAGCTCGGGATCGTTGTTCTGCAGGTAGAGCATCACCCATGCACCGGCCGAGATGCCGGCCGTCGAGGCGACCTTCACCGAGAAGGCCCCCTTCGCGGCATCCTCCGTCACGGAGGTCAGCGCCGAATAGTTGTTGCCGATGCGGCTGCTGTTGTTCTTGATGTTGATCATCACGGGCGACGACCAGAGGTCGGACGTCGCAGGATAGTTCTTCGTCTTCATGATCAGGCGCGTCTTGTCGCGTCCGGCACCCTTGATGACGAAATTGCCGCCCAGGATGATGATGTCCGAGCTGCTGTACTCGATCACTTCGCCGTCGTTGACGATCGGCGTGTCGCGCCGCGTATCGTCCGTCTCGTCGTGCAGCACGTAGTCACCCTCGGGGAAGTAGATCACCGCCCGGGCGTTGGCATTGGCCTGGTTGCCGCCCGAAGCGTTCTTGCCCGTGAGCTTCAGCTCGGTGAGCAGGTTCACGAAAGCGGCGCGCGAAGAGGTCGCACCCGTAGGATCGAGTCCGTAGTCGAGCACGTTGTAGACCTTGTAGCCCAACCCCCAGGCATCGGGAGGGGCCACTTCGCCGTGCTTGTAACCGGCATAGGAGTAATCGAGCAGGACATTATCGTCGCTTCCGGCCTTGAAATTCCGCCACGCCGCGCAAGCGTTGGCATCGAGCCGCTGATTCAGCAGCGTAATCTCCACGGGCACGATCTTCAGATACCCCTTCGGAGAGGTTACGACGACCGACAGCGTCACCTGCTCCTCGGCCTGACGGGCCACGGCCGGAGCCGTCACGACCAGTTCGGTCTCGGTCAGTTCGGCACGCCACCCTTCGGGAGCCTGAATCACGGCCTCGGCCACGTTCGACTGCACGACCTCGAACGAGCGGGTCTCACCGAGGTAGAACTTCTCGTTCTCACCGGCCACGACCGTCAGGCCGAAGTCGTTGCACACGGGCAGGGTCAGCTTCGTCCCCGAAAGCAGCTCGATCGAGAGCAAGCCGCTCTCTTCATCGTAGCTCACCGACTTGAAGACCGAACTGTAGCCGAGCGAAACGTTGTCGCCCGCGGCATTGACCGGCTGGCCGTTCTGCAGGAGGGGTTCATAGGTAATCCCGCCGTCGAGGCTCACCTCCCACGTGCCGTCGGCCGCCACGCGCAGCCTGGGCGTAATACCCGAGGCGTTCTCGGCATGCTCCCCGTCCGCAACGGGCCATGCGGGCACATCCTTGCCGTCGACCTGCAGGCGGTTGAAGGTCTCACCGCCGTCGAGGCTCACGATCCAGTAGCCCTCGTCGTCGATATCCATCAGGGGCACCAGGGCGTCGAGCCGCTCGCCCTCGATGACGAGGTACTTGCTGCCGTCGCTCAATTCGAGCACATAGCCTTTCTCGTCGGGCGTGACCCCGACAATCACCGTCGACTCGTCCATCAGCTTATGGAGCGCCTCGATGCTGGTATTCACCTCGCTGACGCGGGACTCCAGCGCGGCCACCCGGTCGCGCAGGCTCTCGATCTCGTCGTGAATGCCATCGGTATTCTCACACGATTGCAGCACGAAGGCCGAAAGCGCCGCAATCCATAAAAACAACCTGTTCATATATTCATCTGTGAATTAGTTTTCCGTATCGTAAGGAACCACCTCGGCCAGCACCCGTTCGCGGAACCACACGTCGTCGCAGTCGCGCAGCAATACCGCCAGTTCGCGGCAGAGCGAGGCGAACAGCTCGGGATGCTCCGCGGGCTGCAGCGAATGCAGCTGGTAGGGATCGTTCACGTCGTCGTAGAGCAGCACGCGCTCCAGGGCGCCGCTGCGGTCGATCTGCAGCTCCATCGTGTGCGTCAGGGTCTTCAGGCCGCGGGCCTGCGGGAAGAAGCCGCGCACCATGCCTTCGGCATCGCGCTCCCCGTCGAGGTTGCGCAGGTAGAGGGCCGCACGCGGCCGCTCGGGCTGCACGGCGTCGTTGCGCAGCACGGCCGAGAAGTCGCGCCCCTCGACACTCGCCGGGATGCGGTCGGCAAGCCCCGCCAGACCGAGCAGCGTCGGCATGATGTCGGGCGACGAGAGCAACAGGTCATCCACGCGGTGCGCGATCCGCCCGGGATAGCGCACGACGAAGGGGATGTTGAGCGACTCGCGCCAGATCGAGTTCTTCGGGTCGGTGACCGAGTGGCTGGTCATCGTCTCGCCGTGGTCCGAGGCGAAGACGACGATCGTGTTGTCGGTCAGCCCCTCGCGGTCGAGCGCCTCGAGCAGCCGGCCGAACTCCCGGTCGATGCCGCTCACGTTGGCGAAATAGTAGCGCGCCGCGGCCGCCTTGGCCATCGTCGTGTCGGCATTGTCGCGCACGAGCAGCTCGCCGAGCGTCTTGTCCTTGTAGAGCTCATACCCCTCCAGGTCGCAGTCGTCGGTCGAGGCGTAGGGCGAATGGGGCGGGTTGATGCCGAGCATCATGAAGAAAGGCTTGCTGCCGTCGCGCTCGCCGCCGCGGTTCTCGATGTAGGCGATCGCCTTCGAGACCTCGTGCTGCGGCGACCATTCGTCCACGTCGTGGCGGTTGCCCTCCGTATCCCAGTAGTGGGGATGCTTGTGGACGTCGTAGGTGCCGTAGGAGTACCAGTAGTTGAAGCCGTGACGCCGCTCGGGCGGCGTGTAGGCATCCCATTCAGGCACGGTGTCGCTCACGTAGGTACCCGGGCGCTGGGGATTGTTCTTCGTCGGATGGTCCACGTGCAGCTTGCCGATGTAGGCGCAGTCGTAGCCCGCAGCGGAGAAGACGTCGCCGATGCATTCGGCATCCTCACGCAGCGTACTCTCGGGACGCTCCGACATGCAGTTCAGCACGACGCCGTTGCGCTCGGGATACATGCCCGAAAGGAGCATGCCGCGGTGGGGGCTGCTCACGGGGCAGTTGCTCACGGCCTCGCTCAACACGACGGACTCGCCGGCAAAGCGGTCCAGATTGGGAGTCACAACCGGATCGCCGCGCCACGCCACCTGCTCGGCATAGGCCGGATCGCTCCAGAAGCCCAGCGACGCATTGCGGTACTGATCGGGAAACACGTAGATCACGTTCGGGCGCTCGGGCGCCGACGACCCGCAGGCCGCCAGCGCAAGCCCCGCAAAGGGAATCACTCTGTCCAGTTTCATCGTCTTATCTCTTTTCAGTCAGTCGTACCTCGCGCGTCGCACCCTCGCGGCACGTGAAGGTCAGTACGGTATTCTTGCGTCCGGTCTCGACCCGCACGCCGTCCGGTTCGCCCTCGGCCTGCCAGCGGCCCCGGAGCGTCACACGCACCTCGGAGGCAATCGACGGATCGTCGATCCACGAACGCGAATAGATGCTCCGCTCGATGCGCTTGCCGTCGGCGTCGAACTTCTCGTCGCTCGGGCCTTCATAATAACGCAGGTCGGGATCGGCCACGGCGACCGTCATGCCGTCCCTGCGCTCGTCGATCATCACCAGCGAGGGCAGCGACACCTCCACGAGACGGCCTTCGCCGACTTTGCCCGCACGGAACAGGGCATAGGCCTCGATACCGGTCGGGATATCGCGCACGATGTGTGCCGCCGAGTCGCAGCGCACCACCTCATAGGGCAGGCGGCGGGCATAGCGGGCCGCCTCGTCGTCCGTGGCATGCACGACCATCAGGTATTCGTAGCCGCCTCCCGAGACCTCGCCGTCGCCGTGGTCAATCCATGCCGTGGCAAAATTGTTCTCGGTCGGCGCGTCGGTCTCCTCGTGCAGCGAGTGCTGGAGGCTCTTGGCCACATGCACCCGACCCTGCGGCACGACGTAGAGGTTGCGCAGGTTGTCGCGCAGGACAACACCGCCCGACAGCTCCGCCCCGTAGGGGAAGGCGCTCACTTCGGTGCCGTCGACGACAATCGGATCGGACTCGTGCTCCAAATAGTTCTGGAAGAGCGTCGTGTGCACGCCCCCCTCGGCCGCGTTCTCGATGTCCGAGCCGAGGCAGACGATGCGGTTGTCGACAAGGAAGACACTCTTCTGCGCCCGGAGCGTGCCGTTGTACTTGTCGTGGTCGTGGAGCCGCATGGCATAGAGTCCGTTGCGGCCGCCGAGGCTCACGCCGCCGACGAACGTCTCGTCCGAGAGCAGCATCTCCTCGTATCCGGAGAAGGTGTCCACGTTGCGGATGTCGGCTTTCATGCGCTCCATCGGGATCGCCAGGGCCGTCGTGCCGGGGATGTGGCACCAGTCCCACCCCTCCTGGCGGAATCCGCTGCCGAAGGCGCTCACGGGGTCACCGTCGCCGAGCAGCTGCACGCTGCCGTGCGTCAGGTAACGCCCGTAGTGGTTGGCCCCCTGGTAGATTTCCGCCGACCAGACGTAGCGGCTGTGGCCGGCGACGGTCACGAGCCAGTCGCCGCGCCGGTGCGAAAGCGAGGCGTTGTATCCGTAAACGTGCGTCCCTTCGGGCGAAGGTTCGGCCTTGATGCCGGCCTGTCCGAAACGGCGCGTGTAGTCATCCGCACCCTCGGCCAGCCGCAGGTAGGCGGCCGCCAGCTCCGGGTCGATCTCCTGACTGCCGTCGGGCGATCCGGCCACGGCAAGGCGCGCATAGTGCCACGGCACGAGCGCACCGCGACCGTCAGGATGGCGGCCCGAGAGGGCCAGCGGGAAGGACCGCAGGTTGCAGTAGAAGCGCATCTCGAGCAGCGCGCGTTTCAGCACGGCGTGGCTCTCGGGACTTACGGCGAAGCGCGTCTTCGAGAGCAGCCACACGGCATTCACCGCACCGCCGCTGAAACCGTCGACGGCATAGGCCGGATAGTGGTGGCGGTGGTGGAAGACCGTGCCGTCGCTCTTGAAGCAGGGCGACGTGCCCTCGGTCACCTTGTAGCCGTTGTCCACCCAGCGGGAGAAGGCCTCCAGATAGGCCGCCTTCGCGGGGGTGTCGGGCAGCATCACGATGCTCGCCAGCCGGCCGATGAGCGACGTGTTGAAGGCATCGATGTCCATGCCGGGCACCTCGGGCGGGAGTTTCACCTCGCCCACGCCCGAGAACCACTCCATGGCCTGCTGCACGTCGTGCTCCAGTCCGGCACGGCGCAACACGTCGCGCATGATGACCGGCGCCGTATAGAAGTTGCGCATGCTGTAGCCGAGGTGGTGCAACGTACCCTGTGCACTGCCGGCGGCGAAGCCCTGGTCGAGCAGGTGACGCGTCAGCAGCACGTACATCCGTGCCAGCTCCTCGCGTTCGGCCGACCCCTCCGGGGCGGCATTCCAGGCCACGGCCAGCTGGAAGAGGAAATCGTTGCAGCCGCGCAGCGTCTGGCGGTTCGCGTTGTAGAGTTTGGCAACCTCCGTGTGTCCGAGGTTGATGTAGGTCTCGGCATAGCGCACGAACCATACGGGCTTGCCGTGCAGCGTGCCGTCGGCATTCTCCGTGATGCCGTATGCAGCGAACTGCTGCCGCAGGCTCTCCAGCGGCAGCGGCTTGCGCCCCTCGAGCAGCAGCTCGCGCAGGCGCGCCTCGACGGTGGCCATATCGCGCCGCTCGTCGTCACCGATCGACGCCGCGGCTTCGGGCATCGGATTGCGCCACGACTGCAGCAGCACGAGCCAGTGCATCGTCGTTGCGGCATTGATGAACGGAGCCTGGAAATCGGCCGTATGGTGCCGCACGTCCTGGAACGAGGCGAGGATCCAGTGGTCGAAGAAGAGTTCTCCGGCCGGAGCCCCCTCGACGGTCACGACCACCTCGTCCATGCCCTCCTCGGGTGTTCCCTGCATGTCGCGGTCGAAAGCCACCCAGGCGCCACGCCAGCCGGTGAAGCCCAGCCCGTAGTCGAACCACGCGCAGGTGCGTCCCTGCTTGCGGAACTCGAAGCGGAGCGACCCCTCCAGCGTCTGCGGGGCATAGACCCAGAAGATGAACGAGGAGACGGAGGTTTCGCGCGGATTGGGGTTTCGGGAGAGGTACTCCACGGGGGCCGCAATCCGCACCTGCGCACCCGGCTGCGACCACTGCCAGCAGACGGAACGGCTGCCGTGCTTGTAATGGTCGGCCGAGAGTGAGAGCGTCGAACCGAGCGAAGCCTCAAAGGGCGCCGCGGACTCCTCGAAGGAGAGAATCCGCGCATCGGCAACCTCCCCGGCCGTCTGGGCCGAGGCGCCGGCGAGCCACATCGACGCTAAAGCGAAAAAGAACAGTCTGCGCATCGTAGATTCGGTTCAATGGGGTTTCGGGAGTTGCGCGCAGGACTAAAAGAGCGGTTCGCCCTTGTCGACATGGGCCTTGCGGATCAACGCCTCGAGGAAGTAGTAGTCGGCGTAGTTCAGAGGCACGTCGATGTTGCTGCCGTGCGGGATGCTGCCCACGGAGTGCATCAGCAGGAAGCCGCCGTTCTCACCCACCGGAGCGCGGTAGGCCGGCGACGAGAGCGACTCGATAATCTTGTCGGCCTTTTCGCGGTAGAGCGCATTCTGCGTATAGGTATACATCTCATAGAACGCCGAGGCGATGATGGCGGCCGTCGAGGCGTCGCGCGGTTCGTCGGGGATGTTCGGCGCGTCGTAGTCCCAGTAGGGCACCAGGTCGGCGGGCATGTTCTCGTCGTTGAGCATGAAGTCGGCCACCTTCTCCGCATGGTCCAGGTAGCGCTTGTCGCCCGTGAAGCGGTAGCAGACCGTAAAGCCGTAGACGGCCCATGCCTGACCGCGGGCCCAGGCCGAATCGTCGGCATAGCCCTGCGCCGTGCAGCGGCCGCGGACGTGTCCGTCCGTGAGGTCGTAGTCCACGACGTGGTAGCAGCTGTAGTCGTCGCGGAAGTGCTCCTTCATCGTGCGGTCGGCGTGGCTCACGGCGATGTGGCGGAAGGTGCTGTCACCCGAGAACTCCGAAGCCTTGAACATCAGCTCGAGGTTCATCATGTTGTCGATGATGACCGGGCACTGCCAGCCGCGCTCGCCCTGCCAGCCGCGGTCGGCATCCCACGACTGGATGACGCCCGGCACCTCGCGGAAACGCGTCGCGAGCGACTTGGCCGTCTGGACGATCACCTCGCGGTAGCCGGGGATATTCTTCAGCCGCAGGCCGTTGCCGTAGCTGTCGTAAATCATGAAGCCCACGTCGTGGTGCCACTGGAGGTACTGAATCGAGTCGAGGACTTCGGTATGTTTCTGCGCACGCGCAGCCCACGCCTCGTCACCCGTCAGCTCGTACATGTACCAGAGCGTGCCGGCGAAAAAGCCGCTCACCCAGTCATCCGTCGGGACATAGGCAATCTGTCCGTTCTTGTAGGTCGACGGAATGCGGATTACGCCGCCCGTCTCGCTCGAATCGGCCAGCATACCGATTTGCTGCACGGCCACGGCCACGTTCTCGTCGATGATCGGCGCTCGTCCGGGCGCCTGCGCACACGAAGCGACACCGCCTGCCAGAAGCAGGGCCGCCGCACATTTCGAAAAAACGGATTTAAGTTCGGTTCTTGTCATACTTTTTTTTAAAATATTTAATAAATATTGTTTTCAACATGTCCGGCCACACGAAGCAGGCGTGCGGGTGCCGCAGGGAGGCCCCAGACAGGCAATCGCGCTTCCGCAAGCCGGATACGGGCACCGAAACGGACCGGAAACGATACGAAAAAAGCCCCGAGACGCATCCTTTTCGTTCAGGTTCCCGGCAAATCCGTTCGGACTTTGAGGACAAAGATAAAATAATTTCGAGACTTACGCCATCTTTTAACGATTTTTTCTGCCCGAAAATAAATTTTTTCCAAATTCTCTCCGCAAATTTTGGTAATCCAATTCTTTTCCTTATTTTTGGATAAATTTCATCTTATGAACAAGCTTCTATCATACGGTGCATCAGCCGTGTTGGCCCTTCTGTCGTTGTGCGGGAGCCAGCATGCGCATGCCGCTATCGATGCCAAAATCAACTTCGAAACCGAGATACCCAAGGCGTTCGTTTGCGGCGCGGACAGCAGGCTCGAACTGAGTGAACTCCGTTACAAGGACGGGAAAAAATCGTTGCACTGGAGCTGGAGCGCCCCCTCGACGCTTCAGTATATCGATTTCGCGGATTTGATCAGCTCGTTCCGCGTCAAGGGTGCCGGCATCATGCTCTGGATTTACAACCCCACCCCGGTCGATGCCGACCTGCACTTCGCCTTCGAAACCCCCACGGGCGACATCCCCTACCATTTCGACTTCCACCTCGACTTCAAGGGCTGGCGCGCCTGCTGGATCAAGTACAACGACATGCCGGGCGACCACGCCTCGCAGCAGATTTCGCGCATGACAATCTCCACCCCCGAAGGCGTTCCGAGCGGCGAACTGTTCATCGACCGACTGACCTTCGCCCGGACGAAGCTCCACGACCAGATCACCCCCGACCAGCAGATTCCCGACAACAACTGCAACCTCAGCCGCAACCTGTGGCACTGGGCGCGTCTGTGGGAGTGGGAGCAGTACGAGTACGACGAGCCGCTGCAGGAGCTCACCCCCGAGCAGAAAAAGCAGCTCGACCTGGTGAAGTCGCGCATCGACGCCATCGTCGAGGCCAACATGTCGAGCACGAACTACATCAACGGCACGATTATCCCGCGGGCGCTGAAGACCTTTGAATCGGCCGCCATCCGCCGCACGGCCGACGGCGGCGTGGTCGGCGCCCCGCTGCTCTCGAACGACGAGTGCAACCGTCCGAAGGGCGAACTGCGGCTCGACGACATCGAAAACATGCTCAACGCCTTCGCGCTGAACAACTACATCAACAAGGACAGGAAATACGACGACGACTTCTTCCTGGTCATGGACCACGCCATCGACCAGGGCTTCGCCTTCGGACACGGCAACGGCACGAACCACCACTACGGCTACAACGTGCGCAAGATTTACGACGCCATGTGGCTCATGCGCGACGAAATCGCCGCACGCGGCATGACCGACGAATACGTGCGCACGCTGACCTACTGGAGCGGTCTCTCGGAGACGCGCAAACCCTATGTCTACGGCCGCGACGAACTGCTCGACTCATGGCATACGCTGCTCATGCCGAAGCTCATCAGCACCCTGATGCAGCCGACCGAGGCCGAACAGTACCGCGCCATGAAGTGCCTTTCGCGGTGGCTGTCGGGCAGTCTCGACATCACGCCCGGCACCATCGGCGGCATCAAGGTCGACGGCACGACCTTCCACCACGGCGGTCTCTACCCGGCCTATTCGACCGGTGCGTTCGCCATGCTCGGCTACTACTGCAAGGCGGTCGAGGGAACCGATTTCGTCCCCACGGAGCATGCGCGCCGCATCTTCAAGCTGGCCCTGCTGACCATGGACCGCTACACCAACCTGCGCGACTGGGGCATCGGCATCGCCGGACGCCACCCCCTGAACAAGAACGGCCGCATCCCCGACGCCGACGTCAACGCCTTCGGCTACCTGGCCGCGCTGGGCGACCTGACGGGCAGCGGCAAGGGGGTCGATCCCGAACTGGCGGGCGCCTACCTGCGGCTCAAGGGCACGGACAAACAGCTCAACTCCCGCTTCAAGAAGGAGGGCATCTCCGAAGGCCCCACCCCCTCGGGCTTCTTCGTCTTCAATTACGGTGCGCTGGGCATCCACCGCCGCGGCGACTGGATGGTGACGCTCAAGGCCTACAACTCCGACGTCTGGTGCTCGGAAATCTATACGCGCGACAACCGCTACGGACGCTACCAGAGCTACGGCACCGCCCCGATCATCGGATCGGGATCGCCCGTGACGGCCGCCGCAAGCGGCTTCGTGCAGGAGGGTTGGGACTGGAACCGCATGCCGGGCGCCACGACAATCCACCTGCCCTGGGAGGAACTCGACAGCCCGCGCCCCGGCACGCTCATGGAGCGTAACCCCGAACGCTTCTCGGGCGCCTCGTCGCTCGAAGGCCGCAACGGCATCCTGGCCTTCCAGTTCGTCGAACGCGACTACAAGAACTTCACGCCCGGCGCCACGGCCCGCAAGTCGGTCTTCTGCTTCGACAACCGCATGGTCTTCCTCGGCAGCGGCATCGACAACGACAACAGCGTCTACCCCACCGAGACGACGCTCTTCCAGTTGCAACTCACCGATCCGGGCGAGCAGATCGAGGTCGCCGGCGAGTTCTACACCGACTTCCCGCTCCACGTCACCCCGAACAGCGGACGCATCGCGCTGTCGGACACGAAAGGCAACTTCTACGTGGTGAAGAACGACGGGACGCTCCACGTCCTCAAACAGGAGCAGAGCGCCCCGAACGACAAGACCCGCCAGCTGAAGAAGGGCAACTTCGTCACGGCCTACATCGACCACGGACGGGCCCCGAAACAGGCCGGATACGAATACGTCGTCTACGTCCAGCCCTCGAACAAGGAGATCAACCGCCTGCTCAAGAAGGACGAGTACCAGGTCGTGCGGCGCGACAACCAGGCCCACGTCGTCAAGGACCTTCCGACGGGAATCACCGGCTACGTCTGCTTCGAGGAGTATGCGGGCGACGGGTTCGTCCGCAGCGTGACGGCCGAGACAATCGTCATGGAGCGCACGACGGACGACGGCACAGTGGTCATGAGCGTATGCACGCCCGACCTCGGCATCACGCAGAAAGCCTACACGACACCGCAGGAGAGCCAGCCCCTGCTCAAGGAGGTGACGCTCGACGGCGCATGGGAGCTCACCGCGGAGAACCCTGCCGTCGAAACCGCACCGGCCGGCACGGGCACGCTGCTGAAGGTGACGTGCCGTCACGGCCAGCCCGTGGAATTCCATCTCAGAAAGAAATAACTCCATTCTACCCCACAACCTACTCTAATATTACTTTATGAAAAAAACTCTCAAACGAATGGCTGCGGCAGCGTTGCTGACGCTCGCGGTGTTCCTGCCGGGAGGTCTCTTCGCGCAGAACACCGTAGTCGGACGTGTGGTCGACACGAACGACGTGCCGCTAATCGGTGTGAATGTCGTAGTCAAGGGAACGACAACCGGTACGACCACGGGAATCGACGGCAATTACACCATCAAGGTCGGCGAAAACCAGACGCTGATCTTCTCCTACCTCGGCTACACGACCGTCGAGCAGCCCGTCGGCAAACGCACGGCCATCAACGTCAAGATGGCCGAGGAGGCCACACAGCTCGGCGCCGTGGAGATTGTCAACATCGGTTACGGCACCACCACGCGCCGCGACCTGACCGGTTCGGTCGCCAAGGCCGACCTGGGAACGATGATGAAGGCCAACGTCACGAACTTCGACCAGGCGTTGAGCGGCCGCATCGCGGGCGTCGTCGTCACCACGGGCGACGGTTCGCTCGGTGCCGAGGCCAACATCACCATCCGAGGCAACAACTCCCTCACGCAGAGCAACGCCCCGCTCTACATCATCGACGGATTCCCCTCCGAAGGGTCGTTCGCCACGTCAATCAACCCCGCCGACATCGAGTCGATCGACGTGCTGAAGGACGCCTCAGCCACGGCCATCTACGGAGCCCGCGGCGCCAACGGTGTCATCGTCATCAACACCAAGCGAGGCAAGGAGGGCAAGCCCACGGTGAACTTCAGCGCCTCGTTCTCGCTCAACCGGATTGCCAACAAAGTCGACCTGATGGACTCCTACGAGTTCGTACGCCTGCAGGAGGAGCTGATTGCCGCATCGACGATGGAGAACAGCTACTACAGCTACAGCGAGGAGCTGGGCCGCAACCTCACGCTGGACGACTACCGCAATATCGAGGCCATCGACTGGCAGGACAAGCTCTACCGCACGGCCTACCAGCAGAACTACAACGTCTCGCTCTCGGGCGGCAACAAGGAGGGGTTGCGCTACAACGTCGGCTTCTCGGCTCTGGACCAGGACGGTATCATCATCCGCTCGAACTTCCAGCGCTACCAGGGCAAGGCCAACTTTACGCTGCCCATCTCGAAAAAACTGACGCTCAACGTCAATGCCAACTATTCGCGCACGGCGACCAACGGCGTGAACCCCACCACGGCACAGACGACCTCCTCGTCGTCGGGCTGGCTGATGTACTCGGTCTGGGGCTACCGTCCCGTGACGCCTCCCGGACAGGACATCCTCGACTCGATGCTCGACGAGGCGGTTGACGGCTCGAACGACTACCGTTTCAACCCCGTGAAGACGGCCAAGAACGAATACCGCAAGACGCTGGTCGACTACCTCAATTCGAACATCGCGCTGACGTGGAAGATCACCCCCGAGTTGACGTTCAAGACCACGGGCGGCTACGTGCTCAACAAGCGCCGCCGCGAGGAGTTCAACGGCAGCGAGACCTACACCGGCTATCCGGGTTCGCCGAGCGGCAAGGGCGTCAACGGCTCCATCTACTGGACCGACCAGTCGAGCTGGAGCAACGAGAACACGCTCAACTACAAGCGCCGCTTCGGCCGCAACCACAACGTCGACCTCATGGCGGGTCTGTCGTTCCAGGGCCAGAACTACACCTACGACGGCGTGTCGGCCACGCAAATCACCTCCGAGGAGCTCGGCATCGCCGGCATCCACACGGGAAACTACCAGAAGGTGCAGAGCAACTACTACGACTGGCGCATGATGTCGATGTTCCTGCGTGCGAACTACAACTTCCGCTACAAATACTACCTCACCTTCTCGTTCCGCGCCGACGGTTCGTCGAAGTTCCCGACCGACAACCGCTGGGGCTACTTCCCCTCGGTGGGTGCATCGTGGAACTTCAACCGCGAGAACCTGCTCAAGAACTCCGAATGGCTCAACAACGGCAAGCTCCGCTTCTCGTGGGGTCTGACGGGTAACAACCGCACGCAGACGCCCTACGACTTTTACCAGCAGATCACCGTCAATCCCGGTTCGAGCGGTTCGCTCGACTACGTATTCGACGGCGAGCGCGTCCCGGGCTACTACGTCTCGAACATGGCCAACGAGAAGCTCAAGTGGGAGACCACCGAGCAGTGGAACGTCGGTATCGACCTGGGCTTCTTCGACGACCGCCTCAAGGTCACGGCCGACTGGTACGACAAGGTGACGCACGACCTGCTGCTCTACGCCCTGCTGCCGGGTTCGTCGGGATACGAACAGGGCATGCTCAACATCGGCAAGATTCGCAACCGCGGCTTCGAGTTCACGCTCGAGACGGTGAACATCAAGACCCGCCAGTTCCAGTGGTCGACCTCGTTCAACATCGCCTTCAACCGCAACCGCATCCTCGCGCTCGTCGACGGGCAGAACACGCTGCAGACGGCCGTGACCTGGGATACGCGCTTCAACTCGCAGTTCCCCTACATCTCGCAGGTGGGCAAGCCGACGGGCATGATGTACGGCTTCATCTACGAGGGAACCTACAAGCCCGAGGACTTCGACGCGGACGGCAATCTCCTCGACGGCATTCCGAGCTACAAGGGCAACAAGGCCCAGCCGGGCGACCTGCGCTACCGCGACATGAACGGCGACGGCAAGATCGACGACTACGACCGCACGATCATCGGCTGCGGACAGCCCCTGCATACGGGCGGCTTCGGCAACACGTTCACGTGGAAGAACTTTGACCTCAACATCTTCTTCACGTGGAGCTACGGAAACGACATCCTGAACGCCAACCGGCTGATCTTCGAGTCGGGCTACAAGAGCCAGACCAACCAGCTGGCCTCGTTCGCCGACCGCTGGACCCCCGAGAACCCCACCTCGAACATCCCGCGCACGAACGCCACCGGCAACGAGGAATACTCGTCGCGCATCATCGAGGACGGCTCGTTCCTGCGGCTGAAGAACGTCTCGCTGGGCTACTCCTTCGGCGGACGCGGCATCCGCAAGGCCGGCATCAGCTCGCTGCGCATCTACGTCTCGGCCGACAACATCTGGACGCTGACCAACTACAGCGGCCCCGATCCCGAGGTTTCGACCCGCAACTCGGTGCTGACCCCCGGATTCGACTGGTCGGCCTATCCCCGCGCCTATGGTTTCACGGCCGGCGTAAACATCTCATTCTAAAGTACAATCGCTCATTACGCCATGAAAATGAAAAACATATACAAACTGGGAACGCTGGCGCTGCTCGGAACGGTACTCACGGCATGCACCTTTCTCGACACCGAACCGCAGATCATCCCCAGCGACGGTTACTACACGAACGAGACCAGGCTGAAATACGGCCTGGCGGGCGTCTACGGAGCGCTGAACAGCGAGGAGCTCTACGGCAGCTACTATTCGCTGCAGATCGCCAATCCGGACGACCTCTGCTACTTCAACAACTACAACAACGGCGAAACGCGCCCCGACCGCTACAACCACAGCGCCGGCACGGCCGTCATCTACGAGACGTGGCTGAAACTCTACGAGGGCATCAAGAACGCCAACGAGTATATGGATGAGGTCGGGAAATCGGAATTCGACCCCGAGGAGCTCACGACGGACATCAAGACCTATCTTGCCGAAGCGCGTTTCCTGCGAGCCTTCTACCACTTCCTGCTGGCCCAGGCGTGGGGTGACGTCCCCCTGCGCGATGCGGCCGCCACGTCGCCCAACCCGGTAAACGTGCAGATCGCCGCCACGCCGCAGGAGAAGGTGCTCAAGTGGTGCGTCGACGAGATCGAGGCCATCGTCTACGACCTCGACGAGAGCGTCGAGCACACCCCCTCGCGCGTCAACCGGACCGTAGCGGAGGGTATCCTGGCCCGCATCTACCTCTTCATGGCCGGCGAGACGGTCGACGAGGTCGAGGGGCTCACGAAACAGGAGATGTACGGTAAGGCCGCCTATTGGGCCAACGAGGTGATCGCCTCGCAGAAGCATCACCTGAACGAGAGCTATGACCAGGTCTTCATCAACATGATCAAGGACCAGTACGACACGGAGTTCCACGAGTCGATGTGGGAGGCCGAGTTCCTCGGTGACCGCACGAGCTCGACGAACTGGACCAACGGCCGCATCGGCGACCTGATCGGCCTGAAGTCGCAGTCGGGCACGACCAACTACTCGGAGTGGGCCTGCAACTACTCCTACGGGTACTACAACGGCTCGTACACCCTCTGGCAGCTCTACTGGTCGGAGGACCGCACCTCGGACGAGGCTTCGAGCACGGAGGTCATCGACAAACGCCTGCTGTGGAACCTTCCGGGCTACAACTACCGCGGCCTGAACAACCAGCAGATCTCCTACAAGCGCGGCAACGAAACCGTCACGGCGGTGCTCAAGCAGGACCAGAGCATGCACAAGACCCCGTGGCTCTACAAAAACAACTTCGCCATGCCCGAAATCGAGGGGCTCGACATGAGCGTCGAAAATGCCTTCGACCCGGCGGACCTCGTCTACGATCCGACGATCATGTGCGCCGTGCGCAATGCCGGCAAGTGGCGTCGCGAGACGGTCTACGAGAACCAGATGTCGGCCAAGAGC
Organism: uncultured Alistipes sp.; assembly: GCF_949296715.1. Classification (GTDB taxonomy): domain Bacteria; phylum Bacteroidota; class Bacteroidia; order Bacteroidales; family Rikenellaceae; genus Alistipes. The sequence goes on from NZ_CASFQD010000043.1 coordinate 18,916, forward strand.
CTCTACACGACGATCAACTTCCCGATTCTGCGCTACTCGGACGTGCTGCTGATGTATGCCGAGGCGGTCAACGAATACGCCGGAGCTCCGGACGAGCAGGCCAAGGAGGCAATCCGCGAAATCCGTCGCCGCGCCGGCATCTCGACCGACGAGAGCCAGATGGGCAACCAGCAGTCGTTCCGCCAGCTCGTGCGCAACGAACGGGCCCGCGAACTGGCGTTCGAGGGGCTCCGCAAGTGGGACCTGATCCGCTGGGGCATCTTCGTCGAGCGCATGCACATGGCCGGGACGAACGTTCCGACGGAGTCGATGTACCTGAACAAGACCATCACGGACTATGCGGCCGGGAACTATGCCAACGTCTCCGAGCGGCACATCTACCTGCCGATTCCGACCAAGGAGCTGGCCGTGAACCACGCACTCCAACAGAACCCCTTATGGTAAAACGCACAACCGTCCTACACATCATGAAAACGAAACGAATCGCATACCTCGCAGCCGCACTGGCCCTGACGGCGGGCGCAACCTCCTGCGAGCACGAAGAGATCTACGAACCGCTGGAGTTCGCGGTGCGGCTGGCGCCGACGAACACCTACCGGGTGGGCGATCCCGTGGTCTTCAACTTCGAAGGCAACGCCGACTACATCACGGTATGGAACGGCGACACGGGACACGAATACAAATACCGCGACCGCTCGAAGGTGGCGCTCGAAGACATCGAGTCGTGCGAGCTGACGATCGAGATCAGCCAGCAGTACGGCGGCAATGCCGAGGTGAGCAACCTCGACATGATTGTCGGCAACAAGTTCCAGGGGCTCTCGGGCAACGACGCGGAGGCCGACCGGCCGATTGTCGAGGCCATCGCCCAAAGCAACTATGCCGACTGGGAGGTGCTGGAGTACACGCCCAACAAGTCCAACACCTTCGAGACCTACACCTACGACATCACCGAGTATGCCGACAACTTCTCGTTCGGCCTGCACCTGTACCAGGAGCCCGGCACGGCCATGCGCACCTACCGCATCAATCCGTCGGTCACGGTCAAGCTGAAGGGCTACGACACGCAGGAGTACCCCTACTCGTCGATGAAGTTCATCACCTTCTCGCTGGCACCGCAGCATGCCGACGATCCCTACATCCACAACGTATCGGGCAACGGCAACCTGAAACTTCAGGGCGAACCGGGCTCGAACAGCGCCGCGAACATCGTCTTCCAGGGCTTCAGCGCCGGCGCAATGGACCAGATTGAACAGTGGGCCTTCACGCAGCCGATCGCCCTGAACAGCATCTCGCCCGACACGGGGCAGAGCATCAAGGGCGTGACGGACGACGTACCGAGCTACTCGTACACCTACGATACGCCGGGCACCTACACGGCGACGTTCCTCGTAGGTACGGGCAACTATCAGGGAGAATCGGGCATCAAGACCTACGAAGTGACCTTCACGGTCGTCGACCGGCTCGAATAGAGACGGACAACCACAGCACAAATCCGCCCGGGAAATTTCCGGACGGATTTGTCGGTTTCCAGCCCGAAGGGAAAGACAACCCGACAACTTATTATAATCTTAAAAACTGCAACCTTATGAAAAGAACAACGACCCCCGCATCAAAGGGAGAGGAAAATTCCGTTCTCCCGTATGAGACGCCGCGCGTCGAAGTGCTCGACGCAGCAGTCGAAAGAGGATTCGCCGCAACCGGCAAAGACTGGGACTACGACCCGATCGTCGACGACGAATACAACATGGACGACATTTACGGTTCATATTAAAACAAGGCAACCATGAAAAAGATTCTGCTTTACGGCAGTACGGCTGCCGTCCTGATGATGCTGGCATCCTGCTCGGTGGACAACACGGAGCCATCGGTACCCGCCACGCGCACCATCACCCGCACTTTCCCCGTCGATGAGACTGTCTACTCGGCCCATGATACCCGCACGGCCTATGAAAACGGGCAAATCGGCTTTACGAACAACGAAAAGCTGGGCGCCTACGTATGGGATGCCGTTCAGAACAAAAATGCCAGCAATGTAACTGTCGCAACCCGCACACCGGGATCACCCGCTACGATCACGGTAACGCACGATGCGATCTCTGGGGTCGAGGCATACACCTATGTATTCGTATCCCCCTACAAGTACAACAACTCCCCCTATCGGACCACTCCGACCGTCACGCTGAACCCCGTTCAGCACCCGACGGCGACGACGTTCGATGCGTCACAGGATATTCTGGTCAGCCAACCGGTCACTGGTCCCGCCGGTGGCAACACGTCGCCCGTTCTGAACGAGGTGGTATTCAAGCGTCTCTTCACCTTCTTCCGGCTGAAGATCAACCGCTCGGAATTCACCGGTGATATCACGCTAGCCGAAGGAGAAAAGATTCGCTCGGTAACGATCACGGCACCGGAAGGCACCGAGCTGGCCGGAACAGCCGAGGTAAAAATCGAGGAGGCATACGATGCGACGACTTTCAACTTCACGGAGCCGTCCAACTCGGTAACGGCCGACTACGGCACCGACGGCGAGGCGTTCAACGCCGACGGCACATTCGACGTATGGTTTGTCGTCAACCCCGTCGCATTCAACGGACTGACCATCGAGGTACGGACTTCGGCACAGACAATCACGCAGACGTTCAACGAGCAGGTTGCGCTTGACTTCAAGGCCAGCGGCATCAACACGCTCAACTTCCAGCCGGCCAACAATACCAACATCACTACTACAACCGCAGCTGTTCCGCAAGACTATTACGAGGAAGGTGTTGAGATCAATGGGGAAATCTACAGCAAAAATTCGGAGAGCAGAACGAATAAGACAGCAGATGCGCCCAATACTGCACTCAGCTTAAGTTCCACGACCCTCGTCTATTTCCTCGGCGATGGAGGGAATCCCGACAACTCGTTCTACATCGAAGCGGCAAATAGTGGAAGTCACACCTACCGGGAGAATAGTGCGATTTTTATTGGCCGTCATGCAGACCACAAAACCAAACTTGTACTACAAACCCAGTTCCACCTGCGCAACAGGGAAAGTGGCATCTACGCCTTCAAGAATCTCGATATCGACATGCGGGAGGGCTCCCAGGCACAGTTATTCACCATGTCTAACGACACAGGTGGCGCCAAGACGCTGATTTTCGAGGATTGCGACATCACCTTCGGTAACAACAAAAGCATCGTCGCACCTTACAGTTCCACGAAGGAGGGGTCGTATATCGAGAACATCATCTTCCGCAACTGTAGGCTGCGTTACGAGGCTGGAACTGAAGGCTATTACGCCCTCATAAAACTTCATGGGAACAACGATAAAAACTTCCTTAAAAGCGGCCTTGCGGGCTTCAAAACATTGGTACTCGAAAATAACGTATTCTACTCGACCCAAGGAAGCAATGTAAAGACAGCAGTATCCATTCTGTATCAACGATACTGGGAAGCTGACGCGGCATCGTATTCATTGGCCAACCTGAACATCACCTGCAAGAACAATACTTTTATCGACTTAATTAGTTTTAGTTCCGGTGCCAGCAACCCGGCCGGCATGGGTTCAGCATACTTCATGGTAGATCAAATCGGCTCCGTCGAATTTACGGGAAATATGCTCTATTCGGAAGCAAAGAAATATGTCTCCATCATGCGCGTAACACATGACTACAATACCAATGGTCCGTGGCCGAGTATCAACCTTGACAGAGAAGGGAATGCTGTATACGGAACCAACGGATGGAAGTTATACTTCGACGGATCAGGAGCTATTCCGGCTCCGTATTATCCGGTAAAGCAGACCTATCCGCAAAAGCAGGACAGCCCGCTGTCGGAGTACGACCCCGCAAACGGCATCTTCAAGGTAAGTCCCGCCTATGACGGATACGGATCAACGCTGCTCTACTGATTTGTCCCGCACAAATCAAACATGCCTGTCAAAAACCCGCTTTTCTTTGCGAAAAGCGGGTTTTTTCGCAATATCCCGTTGCAGTTCTGCGTTCTTTTCCGTAACTTTGGATTGCTGTAAACCAAATTCACAAAACCGAAACCAACACGCCTCTATGAAACCCGAATTACTGAAAATAGCGTCCCAGTTCGCTCTGGACGGTCCAATCGCCTCCGTAGACTCGCTCGGAGACGGATTCATCAACGACACGTTCATCGTCCGCACCGAGGGCAATGCCCCGGACTACATTCTCCAGCGCAAGAACCGCAGCGTCTTCCCCGACGTGCCCGCCATGATGGAGAACATCCGCAAGGTCACGGAGCACATCCGCCGCCGTGTCGTCGCGGCAGGCGGCGACCCCCTGCGCGAGGTGATGACCGTCGTCCCGACGCACGACGGCGCCCTCTGCTATCTGGACGAGCAGGGCGAATACTGGGCCGTCACGGTCTTCATCGCCGATACGATCGCCTACAACAAGGCCGACACGGCCGAACTGGCCCGCAAGGGTGGCGAGGGCATCGGCAAGTTCCAGGCCCAGCTTGCGGACTTCACCGAGCCGCTGGCCGAGACAATCAAGGGATTCCACAACATCCGCCACCGCTTCGTGCAGTGGGAAGAGGCGCTGGCGCGCGACGCCGCAGGCCGCAAAAAGGACCTTGCGGAGGAGATCGGATGGATCGAATCGCGCCGCGAGGAGATGCTCGCCTTCTGGTCGAAGGTCGAAGACGGGACAATCCCCACGCGTGTGACACACAACGACACGAAGATCAACAACATCCTCTTCAACAAGGAGGGACAGGTGCTCTGCGCCATCGACCTCGACACGGTGATGAACTCCACGTCGCTCAACGACTTCGGCGACGCCATCCGCTCCTACGCCAACACGGGTGACGAGGACGACCGCGATCTGTCGCGCGTGAGCCTCTCGCTCGAGATGTTCGCCGCCTACACGGACGGCTACCTCTCGCAGCGCGCCGCACAGCTCTGCCCGGCGGAGATCGACCACTTGGCCTTCTCGGCCCGCTACATCACCTATGAGCAGGTGCTGCGCTTCCTGATGGACTACCTCGACGGCGACACCTACTACAAGATCAAATACCCGGAGCACAACCTCGTGCGCACGCACGCGCAGTACAAGCTGCTGCGCAGCATGGAGGAGCAGTATCCGGAGATGTGCCGCATCGTCCGCGAAACGGCCGACAAATACAGATAACGACCGCATACGATGGAGATACGCAAAGTGACGGGCCCGACGCCCGACGACATGGCGGCCGTGGAACAGGCGTTCGACGGCATCGAGGCCCTACCGATCGCCTGCTGCAACTGGCCGGAACAATACCCCTATGCCCCGAAGGTCGCATTCCGCATGTTCCACACGGGCGACCTGCTCTGGTTGCGCTTCGACGTAGAGGAGCGCTACACGGCGGCCCGCGTCACCGAAGACAACGGCGAGGTGTGGACCGACTCGTGCGTCGAGTTCTTCCTCGAGCTCGACGACCGCGGCTACTACAACTTCGAGACCACCTGCATCGGCCGCATGCTGCTGGGGTTCCGCAAGACGCACGCCAATGCCGTGCATGCCGACGCGGCGGTGATGGCTTCGGTGCGGCGCTGCACGACGCTGCCCGCCGAGCCCTTTGCCGAACGCGAGGGCGACAACCGCTGGTCGCTGACCCTGGCCATCCCGCCGCAGGCGCTCTTCCGCCACGACCTGAAGACATGGGACGGCCTTGAGGCGCGCATGAACCTCTACAAGTGCGGAGACAACCTTTCGCACCCCCACTTCCTTTCGTGGAGGCCCGTCGCGACGGAGAAGCCCGACTTCCACCGTCCCGAATTTTTCGAACGTGTCAAATTCTCAAACATATTATGAACAACAAGTATTCACTTCCCAAAGACGGAGGTCTGATTGCGGAATCGGCCCCGCGCGACATCATCCACCGCTATGAGAAGATTCATACGCGGGTCTACGAAAACGAGTACAATGGTGTGCAGTACGTCGCCGACATGATTGTCAAGGCAATCCGCACGTACAACGAAATCCACTGCTCGAACGAAGTCTACGAGGAGTCGCAGCCGTTCGTGCTGGGTCTGACGACCGGACGCACGCCCCTGGGTCTCTACCGCGAGCTGGTCAAGCGCTACCAGGCCGGTCTGGTGAGCTTCCGCAACGTCGAGGTCTTCAGTCTCGACGAGTTCTACCCCATCAAGTCGACCGAGCAGCAGAGCCGCAACTTCCGCATCCACGAGGAGTTCCTCAACCACATCGACATCCTGCCCGAGAATGTCCACATTCCCGACGGGTCGGTCTCCAACGACCGGATTTCGGAGTACTGCGCCTCGTATGACCACGCCGCACGCCACATCGACCTGATGATCATCGGCGTGGGCGAGGACGGACAGATCGGGTTCAACGAGCCGGGCTCCTACGTCAAGTCGCGCACGCGCCTCGTGCAGCTCACGCACAACACCCGCAAGGTGCAGTCGAGCGCCTTCTTCGGGCTGGAGAACACGCCGAAGATGGCCATCACGATGGGCATCGACACAATCATGCGCGCCGACCGCATCGTCCTGATGGCCTGGGGCGAGGAGAAGGCCCGCATCGTGCAGAAGGTCGTCGAGGGCGACATCACGGGCCAGGTGCCCGCCTCCTACCTGCAGGCACATCCCAACATCGAGGTCATCATCGACGAGAACGCCGCGCAGCTGCTCACGCGCGAGCAGACACCGTGGAAGGTCGGCCCCTGCAACTGGACGCCGAAATTCATCCGCAAGGCCGTTGTCTGGCTCTGCGGCGAGGTGAAGAAGCCCATCCTGAAGCTCACCTACAAGGACTATATCGAGAATTCGCTCGGCGAGCTGCTCGAACAGGGCCGCACGTTCGACCAGATCAACATCGACGTCTTCAACGACCTGCAGCACACGATCTCGGGCTGGCCGGGCGGCAAGCCCAATGCCGACGACTCGACGCGCCCCGTGCCGTCGACGCCGTTCCCGAAGCGCGTGGTGATCTTCTCGCCCCACCCCGATGACGACGTCATCTCGATGGGCGGCACGTTCATCCGCCTCGTACAGCAGGGCCACGACGTGCACGTCGCCTACGAGACGTCGGGCAACGTCGCCGTACACGACGATGTCGTGCTCCAGAACATCGACACGGCACGCGAACTGGGCTACGGAGACCACTTCGCCGAGGCCGAGAAGATCATCGCCGGCAAGAAGAAGGGCGAGCCGGAGCCGCGTGCGCTGCTCGACCTGAAGGGCTCGATCCGCCGCGCCGAGGCACGCGCCGCCGTGCGCTCGTTCGGTCTGAACCCCGACACGAACGCACACTTCCTCAACCTGCCCTTCTACGAGACGGGCGGCATCAAGAAGGGGCAGCTCACGGAGAAGGATACGCAGATCATCGTCGACCTGCTGCGCCAGATCAAGCCGCACCAGATCTACGCCGCGGGCGACCTGGCAGACCCGCACGGCACGCACCGCACCTGCATGGAGGCCGTGCTCAACGCCCTGGAGGTGGTCAAGGAGGACGACTGGTTCAAGGAGTGCCACCTGTGGCTCTACCGCGGAGCCTGGATGGAGTGGGACCTCGGCATGGTGGACATGGCCGTGCCCCTGTCGCCCGACGAGCTCATCAAGAAGCGCCACGCCATCTACCGCCACCTCTCGCAGAAGGACATCATGCCCTTCCCGGGCAGCGACCCGCGCGAGTTCTGGCAGCGCGCCGAGGAGCGCACGCAGAATACGGCCAAGCTCTACGACCAGCTCGGCATGGCGGAATACCAGGCCATCGAGGTCTTCGTAAGAATGTTCTGACACCCATAACCCTAATCAATTTCCAAACATGAGACTGATCATCGAAAATACCCCGAAAGAGGTCGCCCAGTGGGCTGCAAACTACATCATCGAACAGATCAAGAACAAGGAGCAGTACACCTCGTCGCCCTTCGTGCTGGGTCTGCCGACCGGCTCCACGCCGCTGGAGACCTACAAGGAGCTGATCCGCCGCCACAAGGCAGGCGACGTGTCGTTCCGCAACGTCATCACGTTCAACATGGACGAATACGTGGGGCTTCCCGAGGAGCATCCCGAGAGCTACCACTCGTTCATGTGGAACAACTTTTTCAGCCACATCGACATCAAGCCCGAGAACGTGAACATCCTGGACGGCAATGCCGAGGACCTGGTTAAGGAGTGCGCCGACTATGAAGCGCGCATCGTCGAGGCGGGCGGCATCGACCTCTTCATGGGCGGTGTCGGCGAGGACGGACACATCGCCTTCAACGAGCCCTTCTCGTCGCTCAACTCCCGCACGCGGCAGAAGACCCTGACGCTCGACACGATCCAGGTGAACGCCCGCTTCTTCGGCGGCGACGTGTCGCTCGTCCCGAAGACGGCGCTGACGGTCGGCGTCGGCACGGTGCTCTCGTCGAAGAAGGTGATGATCCTCGCCACGGGGCACAAGAAGGCCCGTGCGGTACGCCACGGCGTCGAAGGGTCGTACAACCACCAGTGGACGATCTCGGCGTTGCAGGTACACCCGAGCGGCATCCTGGTCTGCGACGACCCCGCTGCCGAGGAGCTGCGCGTCTCGACCTACCGCTACTTCAAGGACATCGAGCGCGACAACCTGATCTGACCTGTCCGCTCAAAAAACCGACACCCCGCAGCGATGCTGCGGGGTGTTTTCATTCCCGGTGCAACCCAAAAACACCGGTCGGGACAAAGGGACCCGCAGGAACGCGGCCTGCGGGCCCTCGGTCGGGACGGGCGGAGCATACTAATCTCCTTCACGGCCGCCCGCCCCGCAGAACGTCACTTGACGAGCGTGATCTCGTCGATGCAGAAGAACGAGGGATCGGCACTGACGTTGATCCCCTCGACCTTGAAGACGAGTTTGTCGATCTCGCCGAACGACGCGATGCTCACCTTGCGCCAGCCCGAAAGCTTCGAGTCGGGCGTAACGAGCGTCTCGGTGGTGCTGCCCACCTCGGCTCCGTTCTTTATGCCGGTGATCTTCACCTTGAACAGATCGGCCTCGGCACCGCCGAACCACTTGTAGACGTAAGTCGAGTTGGCGATGTAGAAGTGGTCCACGGTTCTGGGCGTGGAGAAGGTGATCGTCGGATAACCCGAAGCCGTCATATACTCGGGCCACGACTCGGTCGGGGTATTCGAGTCATAGCATACGGCATAGGTCGACGTGCCGTTGGCACCGCCTTCGGCCCATACGGAGAACTGCTGTGCGAGCGAAGCCGCCGCATCGCCCATGTCGGGGCATGCGGCCAGCGAAATACCGCCCCAGGCGTCGTAAGAGCCGGAATAATAGGATGCAAAGGAGAGTGCGCCGTCAGCCGTCGTGAAGAGCACACCGTCGAAGTTCGCACCCTGCTGCACGTAGGCCTTGCCGCAGAAGACATCCTTGTAGAGGACATCCCCGAGGCCGTAGACCGACATGGTCACGTCGCCCAGCGCGACGGTTTTTCCGTTCATGTCGACCATTTTCTCGGAGGGTTCGAACGAGATGACCTCGTATTTTACCTTGGGGGCATCGTTGTCGTCATCGTTCGAGCAGGCGACAAAGGCCGAAGCCGAAAACAGCAGAAGCAGGGATGTGGCAAAAAGTTTTTTCATACACTCAATTATTTAATGAAACAAAAAATCCGTTCCCGGACCCCGGGAACGAACCTCTTTTCCTGCGCACATGCACGTGCAAACCGTCGATAGCCGCGGCTCCGAATTGCCGCCGTCACGATGCTCCGTTCTCCGCAGATGCGCTCGAAAAAAGATTCTTCCACCGGGGAAGCTGCAAGGCAGGTCTTCTGGCTTGTCCCCTGCCGCACGGCCTTCCCGGAAAAGAATCCAGTGGCTTACAGGATGTTGCGGCAATTTACGGAACTTACAGCAGCGGGAACTGCTGCCGATTCTCACGGCATTCCCATTTAATCGCACGTCGACACTCGCGTGTCATGCGAACCATTGCGTTGCAAAGTTAGAAAATAAATTCGTATCTTTGCAAGCGCAAACAAAAAATTGCAGTATTTATGAAACACGCATACGTATTCCCGGGCCAGGGCGCCCAGGCCGTCGGCATGGGCAAGGACCTCTACGACAACGTACCCGAAGCAAAGGAGCTCTTCGAAAAGGCCAATGAAATCCTCGGCTTCCGCATCACCGACATCATGTTCGCCGGCACGCCCGACGACCTGAAGCAGACGAAGGTGACGCAGCCGGCCGTATTCCTCCACTCGGTCATCATGGCCAAGGCGCTGGGCGTGAAGCCCGATGCCGTTGCCGGACACTCGCTGGGCGAGTTCTCGGCGCTGGTCGTTGCCGGAGCCCTCTCGTTCGAGGACGGTCTGAAGCTCGTCTCGAAGCGTGCCATGGCCATGCAGTCGGCCTGCGAGGCACAGCCCGGAGGCATGGCAGCCATCCTCGGTCTGGACGACAAGACCGTCGAGGATATCTGCGCCTCGGTCGACGGTGTGGTCGTAGCCGCCAACTACAACTGCCCGGGCCAGCTCGTCATCTCGGGTGCCGACGCTGCCGTGGATGCCGCCTGCGAGAAGGCCAAGGCTGCCGGTGCACGCCGTGCGCTGCGTCTGCCGGTCGGCGGAGCGTTCCACTCGCCGCTGATGGAGCCCGCCAAGCAGGAGCTCGAGAAGGCCATCAACGAGGCCCCGTTCCAGACCCCGACGTGCCCGATCTACCAGAACGTGGACGCAAAGCCCTATACCGATCCCGCCGCCATCAAGGCCAACCTGATCGCCCAGCTGACGGCCCCCGTGCGCTGGACCTACATCGTCAAGAACATGCTTGCCGACGGCGTGACGGAGTTCACCGAGCTCGGCCCCGGCACCGTGCTGCAGGGCCTGATCAAGAAGGTGGATGCCGCAGCCAACGTCGAGTCAAAGTCGACCTTGTAGATCAAGCCGCCCTGCGACAACGAAGGACGCACCTTTTGGGTGCGTCCTTTTTTCATCCGGACGGCAAAAGAAAAATATATTAAATTTTATTAATAACTTGTTGCATTTATTAAAGATACTTATTATATTTGTGCTGTTAGCAAAATGAGCAGAAAAGGATGACCTCACTTACCGAATTCTTTAACAAGCACGAAGACGACGCGCTGAAGGGCATATCGCACAAAAACAGCATCATCAAGCGCAACATCATCGCACACATGGCCGTCAACGGCGAATGCACGCTCTCGGAACTCACGAAGGAGTTGCATATCAGCGTTCCGACGATCACCAAGCTGGTGCAGGAACTCGTCGACGAAAATATCGTGACCGACCTGGGCAAGGTCGAAACCCCGGGCGGACGCCGTCCCAACATCTTCGGACTGGCCAACTCGGCGATTTATTTCGCCGGGGTGAACGTCGGGCGCGACAACATGCGCTTCATGATTACCGACCTGCAGAACAACATCATCAAGGAGGAAAACGACTTCACGTTCGAGCTGCAGGACCGCCCGCAGTGCATGGAACGCATCTGCACGAACATCGAGAACTTCATCGCCACGTGCGGCATCGACCGCGCCAAGATTCTCGGCCTGGGCGTCTGCATGACCGGGCGCGTGAATCCCGACACGGGCCGCAGCTACAAGTATTTCACCTCGTCGGAGCAGTCGCTGCGCGACATTCTCGAGGAGCGCGTGGGCATCCGCGTCCTGCTCGAAAACGACACGCGCGCCCGCTGCTACGCCGAATACACGTGCGGCAAGTCGAAGGACGAGAGCAACGTCCTCTACCTGCACATGGGCCGCGGCGTGGCCATCGGCATCGTCGTCGACGGGCAGCTCTACTACGGCAAGAGCGGCTTCGCCGGGGAGTTCGGCCACATACCCTTCTTCGACAACGAGATTATCTGCTCGTGCGGCAAGAAGGGGTGCCTGGAGACCGAGGTCTCGGGTATCGCCATCGAGGAGAAGATGTGCCGCATGATCGAGAAGGGGGTGAACACCATCCTCAAGGAGAAGTACGACAAACAGAAGACGATCCACATCGACGACATCATCGCCGCGGCGAAGAACGACGACAACCTCTCGATCGAGCTGATCGAGGAGGCGGGCGAGAAGGTCGGCAAGGCCGTGGCGTTCCTCATCAACACGTTCAACCCCGAGACGGTGATCGTGGGCGGCAACCTCGCGGCGGCCGGCGACTACATCATGCTGCCGCTCAAGTCGGCAACGAACAAATATTCGCTCAACCTCGTCTACAAGGATACGAAGTTCCGCGTCTCGAAAATGTCGGAGAATGCCAATGCCTGGGGCGTGGCGATGCTCATCCGCAACAAGATTATCGGACTGTAACCCGTATGCGGCCACCCGCACACGGCACCGCCCGGCAGCCCGGCTGTCGGGCGGTGCCATCAGGAAGAGACCCCGAAAGCCCATGTCACTGAACATCGAAGGAAAAACCGTCCGTCTGCGGGCCGTCGAACCCGAAGACCTCGAAATACTCTATCGCTGGGAAAACGACCCGGCCGTCTGGTCCGTCAGCGGGACGACGGAGCCCTTCTCGCTGCACCAGATGCGGCGCTTCATCGCCGAACAGCAGGCCGCCGACATCTTCCGCACGGGACAGCTGCGGCTGATGATCGAGGCTCCGGCGGCTGGTCCCGACCCTACCCCTGCACCATCCTCCGAGCGGTGGCGTCCCGTCGGGGCGGTCGATCTCTTCGAATTCGACCCGCTGAACCGGCGGGCAGGCATCGGGATTCTGATCCACGCCGATGCGGACCGGCAGCACGGACTTGCCTCCGACGCGCTGGCGACGCTCTGCCGCTACGGCCGCGACACGCTCCATCTGCATCTGCTCTGGTGCCACGTCGGCACGGAGAACGAGGCGAGCCTGCGGCTCTTCCGCGGTGCGGGATTCATCGAAGCGGGCACGCTGCACGACTGGCAATGGCGTGCGGACGGCTACCACGACGAGGTCGTGATGCAGAAACTGCTGGAATAAACCGCACCCGACAACGGCCGCAGGGCCGCCCGGGCGGGCAACGCCAACCGGTTCGATCCGACATAAAAGCCGGGTGGGGAGGGAGGGAAAATTGCCCCGCTGCGGCACAAAACGGCGACCGTCACACTCCAACATAAAAGAGCGGCGCCCCGGGCACAACCCGGGGCGCCGCCGTATCCGGACGACGGATCACAACCGGCGCGAACCGTCGGAGATGACCACGTCGTAGACCTGCGGTTCGTGGCCGTAGCGGGCAGCGAAGCGCTCGCGGGCCGTGGCGATGAAGCGGTCGTAGAGCTCCTCCTTCACGAGGTTGATCGTGCAGCCTCCGAAGCCGCCGCCCATGATGCGCGAGCCGGTCACGCCGCACTCCCCGGCCAGCGTGGCCAGGAAGTCGAGCTCCTCGCACGAAACCTCGTAATCCTTCGACATGCCCCAGTGCGTCTCGTACATGCAGCGGCCGACCGTCTCGTAGTCGCCGCGCTGCAGGGCGTCGCAGACCGTGAGCACGCGCCGCTCCTCGCCGATGACATAGCGGGCGCGGCGGTAGTCCTCCTCCGAGATACGCTCCCGGACGGCATCGAGCTGCTCCATCGTAGCGCCGCGCAGGAACTCCTGCCCGAGCGCCGCAGCAACCCGCTCACACGAGGCGCGGCGGTCGTTGTAGGGCGATCCCACGAGGGCATGTTTCACGCGCGAGTCGACCAGCACGAGGCGGTAGCCCTTCGGATCGAACGGGAAATATTCGTATTCGAGCGACCGGCAGTCCAACCGCATCAGGCACCCCTTCCTGCCGAAAACCGAGGCAAACTGGTCCATGATGCCGCAGTTGACGCCGCAGTAGTTGTGTTCGGTCGCCTGTCCGATCTTCGCCAGTTCAAACTTGTCGATGCCACAGCCGCAGAGGTCGTTCAGCGCGAAGGCATAGGTCGATTCGAGGGCTGCCGACGACGACATGCCGGCTCCGAGGGGCACGTCGCCCGCAAAGACCGTGTCGAAACCGCCGATCACGCCGCCGCGCTTCTGCACCTCGCGGCAGACGCCGAAGAGGTAGTGGGCCCAGCTCTCCGCCGGCTTGTCCTCCTCGCGGAGCCCGAATTCGGAGCGCTCGCCCAGATCGAGCGCAAAGGCCCGCACACGGTCGGTGCCGTTCAGACGGATCGCCGCGACGATACCCTTGTCGACGGCTCCCGGGAAGACGAAACCGCCGTTGTAGTCGGTGTGTTCGCCGAGGAGGTTGATGCGGCCCGGCGAGGTGAAGAGGATGCCCCCTTCGCCGAAGAGTTCCGCAAATTTGCTGCTTACTTTCTCTTTCATGTCCATATCGGGTAGTTTTTAGTTTGTGATCGGTCCATTGTACGAAGGTACGAAAAATCTCCGAAAAGCGGAGCCCGAAAGGCATTTTATACGCTATGGCAGTCGCAGCGGAGAAACGCGCGCCAGCCTGTCCCCTGCACGGAACGGCACGGGGACGGCATAAAGGCGGCATAGGGTCGGGCTTTCAGAAACACCCCGGCGGAAAAGCGCCGGCAGGAAAAACAGGCGGACAAAAGGACCGGAAACGGGCGGAAAGAGAGGGCGGAGACGGTCATGCGGAGCGCCGCGAAGGGGCCTGCGGGACGGTCCGAGGCGCCGGAGAGCGGGAGCGGGCCGGAGATCAGATATCCACGACGGTCACCTCGATGCCGCGTTCCCGCACCTTGTCGAGGTACGGGGGCTGGATGCCGCTGTCGGTGATGATGCGGTCGACGGCCTCCAGATCGCATATCTTGCTGAAGCCCCGGCGGCCGAATTTCGAGCTGTCGGCCAGGACGATGACCTTCTGCGCGGCTTCGATCATCGCCCCGTTGAGCGACGCTTCGAGCATGTTGGTCGTCGTCAATCCGAAATCCGGATCGATGCCGTCCACCCCGATGAAGAGCTTGCTGCAGTTGAAATCGCGAAGCATCTGCTCGGCAAAGGGTCCCACGACCGATACGGAGCTGCTGCGCGTGATGCCGCCCAGCTGGATGACGTCCATGTCGCGGTTCTGCGAGAGAATCTGCGTCACGGGCACGGAGGCCGTGATGACCGTAAGGCGTCCCGAAGGGACGATCTCGCGGGCAAAAAAGGTCATGGTCGTGCCCGACGCGATGATGATCGAGTCGTTCTGTTCGATGAGCGCCGCGGCTGCCGCGCCGATGGCCCGTTTCTCCTCGACGTTGCGCTTCTCCTTTTCGCTGACGTGGCGGTCGCTGATGTAGGGGCTGATGAGAATGGCGCTGCCGTGCGTGCGGTAGAGCTTCTTCTGCTGCTCGAGATACGACAGGTCCTTGCGTATGGTGACCTCCGAAACCCGGAACAGCTCGGAGAACTGCGCCACCGAGATGGAGCCGTGCTGCTGCAGCAGGGCCAGGATGCGCGCATGGCGCTCCGGCAGGCTCAACAGGGATTCTTCGTTGATCTTGTTCATCGTATGCCGTTTTACGGAGGCAAGTTACAAAAAAAAACGGACTTTCGGATTGCCGGGGCAACTTTCTTTCCGAAAGATTCCACACCCGTTCAGACCAGAAAAAGGGAAATAAATACTTGTTTTGTGAAAATCTCCGACAGAACCCTTATGGAATGAAACATCACCCCCGGTCCGCCCGCCTGCCTGTCCGGCCCCCGGGCCTTCGGGAACCGCGGCCCGCTGCAGGCCGTCTACCCCCGGATTGCAAAGCGTTTCAGCTCGCGGGCAAGCTCCTTCTCCCGCCCGCCGGTCAGCCGGTCGAGCAGCGCATGGAAACGCGGCGAATGGTCGTGATGGACCGTATGGCAGAGTTCGTGGAGGATGACGAAATCGCGCAGGTGCTCGGGCAGGGTCATCAGGTAAAGGTTCAACGAGATCGTGTTGCGGCCCGAGCAACTCCCCCACTTCGTGCGTGCGGCGCGGATCGTAAGCCCCGCATAGCGCAGCCCCTTCTGCCGGGCGAGGCGCTCGATGCGCGGCGGCAGATCGGCCTGTGCGGCACGGCGCAGCGCCTCGGTCTGTTCGCGCTCCTCCCGGGGGTCCAGCTGCGGAGGCAGGGCGGCCCG
>NZ_CASFQD010000044.1 GCF_949296715.1 uncultured Alistipes sp.
ACAACATTTTAAGGACTTCGTAAAGTGGTATCTTTTTCTGAATAGCAATGATGGAATTATTATGAAAAACAAATGACCAGAATCATACGATTCTGGTCATTTGTTCTAATATAATACCAACCAATTTTGGCATCATTACCTGTTTTTTTGTTGCGGCGCCGCGGCGGACAACTCTCCGCTCCGCCCGGGAGAGGCGGAATTTCGGGCGTTTTTGCCCTGTTCCCGCCGGATGCCGGGCTTGACGGGGAAAACGATCCGCCCGGTCGGAAAGGAACAGCCCCGGGGTTCCGTCGGAACCCCGGGGCTGTTTTTTGCGGGCCCTGTTGCGGGCGGCTACTTCTTGTTGTAGAAGTTCATCGTCAGGGCGCATCCCTGCGTGACGAACGAGCGGATGGCGTCGACAAAGACCTTCAGCCGCTCGGGCATCGCCTGCCGCTCCTCGTCGGTCCACTCCCCGAGCACGTAGTCCACCTGGTGGCCGCGCGGGAAGTCGCCGCCGATGCCGAAGCGCATGCGGGCGAACTCCTCGGTGCCGAGCAGCTCGGCGATGTTCTTCAGCCCGTTGTGGCCCCCGGCACTCCCCTTCGGGCGCAGGCGCAGCGTGCCGAACGGCAGCGCGATGTCGTCCGAGACGACAAGCAGGTTCTCCGTGTCGATCTTCTCGGCATCGAGCCAGTAGCGCACGGCCTTGCCCGAGAGGTTCATGTAGGTCGAGGGCTTGAGCAGCAGCAGCGTGCGCCCCTTGTGCTTCACCTCGGCCACATCGCCGTAGCGGGCCGTGGTAAAAACAGCGTTGGACGCCTCTGCGAGGGCGTCCAACACTTTGAAACCGATGTTGTGGCGGGTTCCGGCGTACTCGGCGCCGATGTTCCCGAGCCCAACAATGAGGTATTTCATACGCGGCCGTTACTATTTCGCTGCGGCTTCGGCACCGCGCGATGCACGGGTTACGCGCACGGCGCAGACGGCTGCCGTGGCCGGCGTCACGAACTTCAGGTTCTCGAACTGCAGGTCGCCTACGAAGATCGTCTTGCCGACGCCCAGGTTCGTTACGTCCACGACGATCTCGTCGGGCAGGTTCTCGACCAGGGCGCTCACGGTGAGCTTGCGGGCCGACAGCGTCAGCTTGCCGCCGACCTTCACACCCTCGGCGTTGCCGGTCAGGCGCACCGGAATGGCGATCGATACGGGCTTGCCGGCTGCGATGCGGTAGAAGTCCAGGTGGAGGATCTCCTCACGCACGGGGTGGAACTGTGCCTCGCGCAGTACGGCCAGCTCCTTCTTGCCGTCGAAGTCGAACTCGACGATGTACGAGCTGGGGGTGTAGATCAGGGGCTTCACCTCGCGGGGGTCGACCGTGAAGGCGACCGTCTCGCCGTTGCCGCACAGTACGCAGGGCGTCAGACCCTCGCGGCGGATTGCCTTGGCGGCCTTCTTGCCGAACGCGTCGCGCTTGATGGCCTTTACGGGAATGGTTTTCATCTTGTTGTAAAGTTTTAATGTGTTACCTTCGGCGGTTCTCAACACGGTCTCGCGGGCCGCATCCCAATTCCGCCTGCTTTGGGAGCGCAAAGATAAGCCAAATTTTCCGGATTGGAAAATCCCGGCGCGAAAATCGGCCGGCGGAGAAAAATTTTTTATCTTCGGATTTAACTTTTGCCCCCTTGCGGCGTCTTATGTGCGGAACCATGCAGGAAAAGTGTCAAATATCCGAGACGACCGTGGCCCGGTTGCGCGATGCGGCGACCCGGCGCGAAGCCTTCGACCGGGTGGTCGGGCACTTCCTGCGCCCGCTCTACTGGCACGTGCGGCGGCTGGTCGTCGTGCACGAGGATGCCGAGGATGTCGTGCAGGAGAGCTTCGTGCGGGCCTGGGACGGCCTGGAGGGTTTCCGCGGCGACGGGGCCGAGCTGCGGGCGTGGCTCTACCGCATCGCCACCAACACGGCGCTCTCGCTGCTGCGGCGCCGGCGCCGCGGGCTCTTCACCTCGCTCGACGACGTGAGCCGCCAGCTGGCCGGCCGCGTGGCCGAAAATGCCGCGGAGGAGGCCGACCGGATGCTTGTCCGCTTCCAGCAGGAGGTGCTGGCCCTGCCGCTCCGGCAGCGGCTGGTCTTCAACCTCCGCTACTACGACGGGCTCTCCTACGGCGAGATTGCCCGGATTCTCGGGCAGCGCGAGCAGACGCTGCGCGTAAATTACCACCACGCGGTGGAGAAACTCAAACGAAAACTCAAGGAGGAATTATGAACCCCATGATTGAAAGCAACGACCGGCGCCTGCCTTACGCGCTCTCCGAGGAGCGTTTCGAGGCGCTGCACGACCGCATCCGCGAGCGGATCGCCGCACGCGCCGCGGCGGAGAGCCCCTCCGCCCTCTCCGCAGCGCCGTCCGACGGTCCCGTGCGCCGTGTGCTGCTCCGCGTAAGCCTCGGGGTGGCTGCGGCCGCGGTTCTTCTGGCTGCGGTCGTCACGGCCCACCGCCTGCGGCAGCCTGTCGCTGCGGAGCCCGGCATCGAGGTCCTCCTCTCGACGGCTTCGGCCGAGACGCTGCAGCGGGCCGCGGCGGAGAATTACGACGACATCTTCTACAACCAGCAACTCTAAACCATCCGATACCATGAAACGCTTTTTCATTCTGATCTGTGCCCTCGGCCTGGCGCTCAGTGCCGGGGCTGCACCCGGTGACCGGGAGATGCGGCGGGCCGTCGCCGAAGTCCGGGCCGCCATCGATGCCATCGAGTCCGCCGCGCTGGAGAGCCAGTCGCTCGAGGAACTGAACGCCGCCGCCCGCGAGGAGGTGATCCGCGAGCTGGATCTCTCGGCCAAACAGGTCAAGGCATTCGACCCCATCTACAAGGCCTACCGCGAGGCGCTCGACCGCGCCGTGAGGAGCGTCCCCGATCCGGTGATCTCGGGCGAGGCGGCGCAGCGCGCGGCCCTCAAGGAGCGACTGGCCAACATCGCCGCCGTGGCGCAGGTCAAGCGCGACTACGTGGACCGCTTCGCCGAGGTGCTTACGGCCGAGCAGATACGCCTGCTCTACAACACCGAGGGGCAGATCGGCACGAACATCAAGCGCGCGGCGGGCGTGAGCAGCCGGCAGATACCGCGCGTACTCTCGGGCAGCGGGCGGCGCGTCACGCAGGACTGGGGCGAGGCGGGCGACTACACGGCCATCGAGACCGGCGCCTTCTTCAAGGTCGTCATCAGCCCCTCGGCCCGGACCATCACGGTGACGGCCGACGACAACGTGATCGACTTCCTGAGGCTGGAGCGCCGAGGCGGATGCCTGGCATTCAGCCTGTCGCCGAACTCGAGCCGGACCCGCCGGATCGAGAACCTCTCCATCTCGGTGGTGGTTCCCGCGTCGGCCTCACTGCGGGAGATCCACGTGGGCTCCTATGCCGGTGTCGAGAGCCGCCTGCCGCTTCGCGGAGCGGATTTCAACATCTCGATGTCGGCCTACGGCGAGGTGAAAGCCGATCTGATCGATTCGGGGCGGACGCGGCTCCAGGTGTCGAGCTACGGCCGTTACGAGGGGACGGTCGAGTGTGCCGGTGCGCAGCTCTCCGTCGCCAGCTACGGCGTGCTGAAGGGGGCGCTGACGTGCGCCGGAATGGCCGATGTCTCGGTGGGCAGCTATGGCTCTTTCGACGGCGACATCCGTGCCGCGCAGGCGAACCTCGCGGTCAGCAGCGGCGGCAAGTACTCGGGCGCGGTGACGGCCGATACGGCCTCGCTCGGCGTGTCGAGCTATGCGCAGGCTGCCGGTTCGATCCGGGCCGAGGACCTGAAGGTTTCGGTCTACAGCAGCGGATCGCTCCGCGGCGCCTTTGCCGGCCGGCGGTGCGAGGCGACGGTGGGCAGCTATGGCAAGCTCGCCCTGACGGGCTCGGCCGCCGTGGAGGATGTGACCGTGCAGCTCTCGTCGCAGGGAGAATTCCTGGCCCCCGATCTGCGCGTGAAGCGCTACGACATCCGGGCGTCGAGCTACTCGAAGGCCGATGTGTGGTGTTCGGAGCTGCTCAAGGTCGAGGCCTCCACGTCGGCGCGCGTCCTCTACGACGGTCCCGGACGGCTGGAGACCCTCTCCGACAACATCCGGCGCCGCTGACGCCGCGACGGGTCGGCGCATGAAAAAACCGGGCGGAGCTCAATGAAAGCTCCGCCCGGTTTCGTGTTGTCCGGCCGATGCCGGAGGTCGCGGGTCGTCAGTTGATCGGGAAAGCCCCCTCGTAGCTGCCTTGAACCTTTGTGCCGCCCTGCGACGTGAAGTCGAACGTGAAGCCGTAGCCCGACTCCGTGTGCGAGACGGTGAAGGTGCCGCCGTTGATGAGCAGGTACTCTTCGTTGTCCGTACCGGCATTCAGCGTGCAGAAGGTGCCCGCGGGACCCCACGTGTCGATGTATCCGTCGTAGAAGGTGCCGGCGGCGGCGCTGTAGCTCTCGTCGAAGACATAGGTTCCTTCGCTGATGACGGGATCGTGCGACTCGTCGAGCACGTCGTTCATGTCGATCGTCAGCACGGTCTTTGCGTCGCCGCTCGTGAAGGTCAGCGTGTAGTTCGCCGTGCCGTAGCCGTAAAGGTCGCCGTAGTAGCTGCCCTCGCCCGTGGCGAAGACCTCGTTGATGTCCTCCGAGACGGCCGGGGCCATGTTCTTGAAGGTCAGCGCTCCCTTGTAGGAGAAGTTGAGCCGGTAGCCGTCCTCGAGGACGAAATGTCCGCTGATCTCGTAGCCGTCGGCCGTATGTTTCACCGTGGCCGTACCCTCCTTGTAGTCGATGCGGTAGCGGGCCGAGCCGTCGGGAAGCGTGTAGTGTCCACAGCTCTTGTCCGCAGCGATCGTGTTGAGGGCGATATCGCTGCTGAAGGTGTAGGTTCCCTCGGGCAGGACGGCGTTGTCCGCATCCGCCGAGGTGGCTCCCCACAGGCCGAAATCCAGCACGTAGCCCGAGCCGAGGGGATTGCCCTCGTCGTCGGGCGTCATGTCGCCGAGCCGGAAATAGTATTCGCTGAAGCCGGCCCCGTAGGCGTCGCCGTAGTAGGTCATGTCGGAATAGGCATAGGTCGTCTCCACGGTGATGTCCTCGCCGTAGACGCCCGACTGGTTGGTCATCGGAATCTGACCCGTGTAGGCGATGCGGAACTCCTGGCCCGCTGCGGTGACGAATACGCCCTCGATTGTCGTGCCGCCGGCGTCGGAGGTGACGTTGAGTTCACCCTCCTTGAAGTAGATGTTTTCGGTGATATTGCCGTCATTGCCTACCGCGAGCAGCACGGTCGATTCGCTGCTGATGCGGAACTGATCGTGCGTCACGCTGTTCTCGAAGAGGTACTTGCCCGTGGGAATCACTGCCTGCTGCGGCTTGTCGGAGACGGGGCCGTAGCAGTCGAAGTAGACCATCGTGCCCGCACCCTGGGCCATGCCGTGCTGGAACGGGCAGTCGGTGAGCATGAAGTAGTAGTTCGCGGCGTCCTTGCTGAACTTGCAGCCGTAATAGATGCCCATGGCCGTGGTGGCCTTCAGCACGCCCTCCTCCGTGCCGCTGATCGTGGTAAATTCCGACTGTGCGCGTGCGGTCCGGCCGTCGGCACCGACGGCAAGGGCATAGACGGTGTAGGAGGTCGACGCCGTGAGCCCGTCGGCCGCAAGGTCCCGGTTCTCGCCCTTGGCGAGCGGCGTGCCGATGCCGGTCAGCATCTCGTCGGTCGGCTCGGTCATGTCGGACTCCAGCGTCAGGAAGTATGCCGCGGAGGCATCCTTCACGGTGATCGTGAAGAGGGCGTTGTCGCTGCCGATGTGCGTGACTTCAATCGCTACCGAAGGTTCCTTTGCAGCTTCGTCCGCGCTGTCCTTCTTGCAGGAGAAGAGGGTTGCCGACAGCAGGAGCGCTGCGGCGATGAGGATTTTGTAGAACGGTTTTTCCATAAGAAGAGGTATTGGTAGTGTGTGCCAATATATGAAAAAAACCGCAATCTTCCGATTACGGTTCCGAAGCGGCGGCGGTACACGTCTCTCCCCCGCGGATTGCAAGGTGTTGAGCATCAGCGTGCAGACGAATGTGTATGATCCGATTTTATGTTGACAGTCAGTGAGTTGACAAAGTGTCAGACGGGGCCTCGAAGAAAAGCCGCAAAACGGATGTTCGGAAAACAAATGGCGTATTCCGGAACAAAACGGCAGGGCTCCGTCAGCTGCCTGCGACAAAACGGG
This sequence comes from uncultured Alistipes sp., assembly GCF_949296715.1. Taxonomy (GTDB): domain Bacteria; phylum Bacteroidota; class Bacteroidia; order Bacteroidales; family Rikenellaceae; genus Alistipes. The sequence continues at coordinate 6,217 of NZ_CASFQD010000044.1, forward strand.
CGGGCCTTTGCGAAGGCCCGCCCGTTTGCTCTCCGAAGCGGCGGCTATTCGATGCCGCGCAGGTGCTTCTCCCAGTTCCACGCTGAGACGAGCGTCTCGTCGAGCGTCCGCTCGGCCTTCCAGCCCAGCTCGTTGTTCGCGCGCGTGGGATCGGCCCAGATGGCGATGATGTCGCCTGCGCGGCGCGGTGCGATCTTGTAGTTGAGCTTCACGTGGTTGACCTCCTGGAACTTGCGGACCAGCTCCAGCACCGAGACCCCGCGGCCCGTGCCGACGTTGAAGATTTCGTAGGACTCCTTGTTGCGGTTCTCGATCATGCGGCGGATGGCCGTGACGTGGGCCCGGGCCAGGTCGACGACGTCGATGTAGTCGCGGATGCACGATCCGTCGGGCGTCGGATAGTCGTCACCGAAAACCGAGAGGCACTCGCGCAGTCCGGCGGCCGTCTGCGTGATGTAGGGCACGAGGTTCTGCGGCACGCCGCGCGGCAGCTCGCCGATCAGCGCCGACGGATGGGCGCCGATGGGGTTGAAATAGCGCAGCGCAATGCCCTTGAGCCCCTTGTAGGCCTTGAGCGAGTCGCGCAGGATGTCCTCGCACATCGTCTTCGTGTTGCCGTAGGGCGACTCGGCCGGCTTGCGGGGCGTCTGCTCCGTGACGGGCTGCTTGTCGGGCTCGCCGTAGACGGTGCACGACGACGAGAAGACGATGTTCGGCCGCTTGAAGTCGCGCATCAGGGTGATGACGTTCATGAACGACGTGAGGTTGTTGCGGTAGTACTTGAGGGGCTGCTCGACCGACTCGCCCACGGCCTTCGAGGCCGCGAAGTGGATCACCGAGTTGAATTCGTACTTTTCGAAGACCTTCGTGCGGAAAGCCTCCAGGTCGCAGCAGTCCACCTCGACGCACGGCACGTCGACGCCCGTGATCTTGCGCACGCCCTCGACGGCGTGGATGTCGCTGTTCGAGAAGTTGTCGGCGATCACCACGTCGTAACCGGCGTTGATGAGCTCCACGGCGGTATGCGAGCCGATATATCCGGCGCCGCCGCTGACTAATACACACTCTTTTTTCATGGGTTCGTAAATATTGGGGATTTGTTCGATAAAACTTACTTATATACAAAGTTATATAAAAAAACAGTTCCACCGAGCATTTCGTGGAAAAAATGCGTGCGATGTCCTCGGATACGTTTGCGGCGCCTGCGGTGACGGATCGTAAGCGACGACGCGAAAAAACAACGGTGAAATTTCGGTTTTTCGGAAATTAATCGTATATTTGTAACAAATCGACATCCACCACGCGAAATTCATTGAAAACCTTAACGCGATATGTACGGAAAAATCAAGGAGTATTTGCAGCATGAACTCGCCGAAATCGAGGCTGCAGGGCTTTACAAGCACGAACGGATTATCGAATCCCCCCAGCGTGCCGAAATCGAGGTTGCAGGTCGGAAGGTGCTGAACTTCTGTGCCAACAACTATCTGGGCCTTTCGGACAATCCGCGCCTTGTCGAGGCGGCGAAACGGGCCATGGACGCCCGCGGCTACGGCATGTCGTCCGTGCGCTTCATCTGCGGCTGCCAGGATATCCACAAGCAGCTCGAAAAGGCTATTGCCGACTACTTCGGCACCGAGGATACGATCCTCTACGCCGCCTGCTTCGATGCCAACGGCGGTGTCTTTGAGCCGCTCTTCGGCGAGCAGGACGCCATCATCTCCGACGCGCTGAACCACGCCTCGATCATCGACGGCGTGCGCCTGTGCAAGGCCGTGCGCTACCGCTATGCCAATGCCGACATGGACGAACTCGAAGAGTGTCTCAAGAAGGCCCAGGCGCAGCGCTTCCGCATCATCTGCACCGACGGCGTCTTCTCGATGGACGGCAATGCCGCACCGCTCGACAGGATCTGCGCCCTGGCCGAGAAGTACGACGCGCTGGTGATGGTCGACGAGTGCCACTCGGCCGGCGTGCTCGGCAAGACGGGCCGCGGCATCACCGAACTCTACAACCTGCGCGGGCAGGTCGACATCCTGACGGGTACGCTCGGCAAGGCCTTCGGCGGCGCCGTGGGCGGCTTCACGACGGGCCGCAAGGAGATCATCGACATGCTGCGCCAGCGTTCGCGCCCCTACCTCTTCTCGAACTCGCTGCCGCCCGCCGTCGTGGGGGCCGGGATCGAGATGTTCCGCATGCTCGCCGAGAGCAACGAGCTGCACGACCGGCTTGTGGCCAACGTCGAGCACTTCCGTTCGGGCATGATGGCCGCCGGCTTCGACATCAAGCCCACGCAGTCGGCCATCTGCGCCGTGATGCTCTACGACGCCAAACTGTCGCAGGACTTCGCTGCCAGGCTGCAGGACGAGGGTGTTTTCGTCACGGGATTCTACTACCCCGTCGTGCCGAAGGGACAGGCGCGCATCCGCGTGCAGGTTTCGGCCGGACATACCGTCGAGCAGCTCGACCGCTGCATCGCCGCTTTCAAGAAGGTCGGCAAGGAGTTGAACGTTATCAAATAAATCCGTCGCCATGCCCAAGACCTCACTGGATGCGATCGATCGCAAGATCCTCAAATACCTCATCAAGAACGCGCGCATGCCCTTCCTGGAGATTGCACGCGAGTGCGGCATTTCGGGTGCCGCCATACACCAGCGGATACGCAAGCTCGACGAGGCGGGCGTGATCCTCGGCAGCCGGCTGATCGTCAATCCCAAGATGATGGGTTTCGACGTCTGCGCCCACATCAACATCACGCTCAAGGACCCGCAGCTGCTCAACCAGACGGTCGAGCACCTCAAGGAGATTCCCGAGATTGTCGAGTGCCACTTCATCACCGGCGCGGGGAACATCCTCGTGAAGCTCTACTGCGTGGACAACGAACACCTCATGCGGACGATTTTCGACGGCATCCTGCGTATTCCGGGCGTCTCGGCCACCGAGACCAACATCTCGCTGCAGGAGGTCTTCCAGCGGCAGGTGAACATCGACTTCATCGAGGAGTAGCTCCGGCGCTCCGATACGGAAAAGGGCGACAGCTTCGTGCTGCCGCCCTTTTTTTGTCCCTGCTGCCGTTATTCGCCCTCCTCGAGCAGGCGCGTCACGGCGGCCCGCTGCCGCGGGAAGAGCCGCAGGTTGTAGGTGAACTGCACGAGGAAACAGCGCCCCAGACCGAGGTTGGTGACGTTGCGGATATAGGTGCCCGTGACGGTCCGGCGGAACGATGTGCCGCTCTGGTCGAAGAGGTCGTTGACGCCGACGGTCACCTCGCCCAGCCGCTGCCGGAAGAGCCTGCACCCGGCCTGGAGGTTGCACGTCAGCCGCTCCTCGCGGAAGGGGTCCGTAATGCCGCGGTAGCAGGTGTAGTCGGCGCTGGCGCGCAGGAGGAACCGCTGCCGCAGCACAAGGTTCAGATTGGCCGTCAGGTAGTGGTTCACGTAGTCGTTGTCCACGGTGCGGACCTTCGACGAGTTGCGGCTGATGTTGTAGTAGCCCGTGTAGGCGATCTTGAAGTCGACGCTCTCGGAGATGTTGCTGCCGAGCGTCAGCCCCGCGTCGTAGGAGTTGCCGTGCAGCAGGTTGCGCGTGCCGTTGATGATGCTCGGGATGCGTCCCGTCGTGACGCCCGTCCGCAGGTTGAGGTTGCTGTGCAGGAAACGGACCGGGAAGCCGTAGTTGAGTGCCGTGCGCAGGTTCCAATAGCCCGCGAGGTTGACCGGGCGCACGAACTGGTTGCCGGCGCCGAGGCGGGTTCCGTCGTCGTCGATCACGAAGTCGGGCGTGTCGATGACGAGCGAGTCGGCAATCGTGTTGGGCGAGGCGGTGAAGCGCACCGTCACGGTGAAGGTCCGCCCCTTTTCGGCGTTCGTGCGGATGTACTGCGCCGTGAGGTCGTGCGTGTAGACGGGCCGCAGCGCGGGGTTTCCGGCAAAGACGTTCTGGCGGTTCGTCGTGTTGACGATGCTCTGGAGGTCCGTGGCGCGGGGGTTGCGCGTCTGCGACGTGGCGTTGATTTTGAGCAGGTTCCCGGCGTTGAAGTGGATGTTGCCGATGAGGTTGTAGGTGAGGTTGTCGTAGGAGGCCTCGGTGCGGGCCTCCTCGGGCAGGCGGTAGTCGCCGCCGAAGTCGACATGCTGGTAGTAGAGCGACGCCGCGACCTTCGTCTTGCGGAAAAGGTACTGGTAGGAGAGCCCCGCGCGCTGCGTCAGGAAGTCGTACTCGTAGTCGGTCGACTGCCGCGGGTCGGGCGTCTCGGCGAAGGCGCCCGCCGCCTCGTCGAAGAGCACCGTGCGGCGATCGACGCTGTTGGCGGCGTAGGTGACGCGGTACTCGGCGCTCATGCGCGAGCGGCGGCTCAATGCCTGCGTGTAGGTGACGTTGCCGTTGACCGTGTATCCGGGCTGTTCGCGCCACGTGCGCGAGATGTTGCGCGCGTCGCAGTCGGCCGTGTCGGCCTCGATGTCGGCCTCGTCGCGGAAGGTGTACTGCCGCGGCAGGTTGTACTGCTCGCCGCCGCTGTAGCGGCCCCCGACGCCGAAGGTCAGGTTGCGCTGCAGCTTCCCCGGCAGGCGGTAGCGGTAGATCAGGTTGTTCGAGACCGTGTAGCCGAAGCGGTCGTTGTGTGCGAAGCTGCGGCGGCGGTTGACGAAGCGGATATCCTCCTCCGAGAAACGGTTGTCCGTGCGGCTGAAGGTCTCGCTGTTCTGGAGGTAGTCCTGGATGCTGAACGCCGTGCGCATCATCAGCGAGTGGCGGTCGTTGAAGCGGTAGTCGAAGCGCGAGTTGAAGCGGTGGTTGGTGTTCTCGGTGCGGCTTTCGGCGCGGGCGTCGTAGAGCACGAGTTTCTCCGACGAGGTGAAGGTCTGGCGGTCGGTGAGGCTTTCGTTGCGGTTGTCGGCGCGGTTGAAGAAGTAGCTGGTCGTGATCTTGGCCCGCTTGCCCCACTCGTCGCTGTAGTTGACGCCCACGGCCTGCACGGTCGAGATGCCGTCGAGCGGCCGCACCATGAAGTTGTCGCTGCCGGTCCGGGCCTTGGCCTGCCCCTGGTCCGTGGCGCCGAGGATGTCCTCGAAGGAGAAGTTCTGGAGGTTGACGTTGTTTGCCAGCGCGATGATCGAAAGGCGCCGCGACTGGTTGAAGATGTTGACGTTGCCGCCGCCGATGTACTTGTCCGTGAGGCCGTATCCGGCGAAGAGCCGCCCGAAGGCGCCGCGCCGCTTGTCGGGCTGCGTCACGATGTTGATGGCCGTGTAGCCGTCGCCGATGTCCACGCCCGTGAACTCCGACTGGTCGCCCTGCGAATTGAAGACGTCGATGCTCTCGACCATGTCGGCCGGGATGTTGCGGATGGCCGACATCACGTCGCTGCCGAAGAACTCACGCCCGTCGACGAAGACCCGCTGCACGGTGCGGCCCTGGGCCTCGATGACGCCGTCGGCGATCTCCAGCCCCGGCATCTTGCCGATGAGCGCCCCGGCGTCGGCGCCGAACGCCACCTTGAAGGCCGAGGCGCGGTAGCTCAACGTGTCGCCCCGGATCGAGGAGCGCAGGGCCGGGACCTCGAGCACGACATCCTCGATCACCTCGGCGCCGGGCGTCAGCTCGAGTGTTCCGAGCTCGTCGCTGCCGCCCGACGTGCGGACGGCGCGGACGAGGGGTTCGTATCCGAGCGAGGTGACGCGCAGCTGCCATTCGCCGGCCGGAACCTGTTGCAGGCGGGCTTCGCCGTCACCGCCCGAGGCGGTGTAGAGGGGTCTGCGCGTCGTGTCGGCCTGCGACCGCAGCTCGACGACGGCCCCCGCGACCGGTTCCTGTTCGGTGCGGTCGACAAGCCGCATGCGGAGCGTGCCGCTCTGTGCGTGCGCGCTCCCCAAGCCGACAAGAAGGGCAAGCAGCCAAAGATACCGTTTCATGCTCGCTCGTCCGGGTCTCGGGCCCGGTCATATCCAATCGTCACATCTCTTTTTTCCGGCCCGGCAGCCGGGTTCGCCTTCGGGCCGGTTGTGGGGTTTCGCCGTTTCGGAACGCTTCAGCGCACGGGCCGGATGAGGAAGCGGAATTCGTAGTCGCCGTAGGGCAGGCGGTATTCCGGTTCGGTGATCTGTCCCCACGAGTCGATGCCGCCCAGTCCGTACTGTGCCTTGTCGATCGTGAGCCAGACGGCGTCGTCTGCCTCGACCTCGGGCGAGTGTCCCTGCCGTTTCGAGAGCCCCTCGTCGAGCGCCTCCTGCGCATAGTGCAGCGCCGAGGCCGAGAAGGGCGCGGCGGCCGTGATCTCCACGCCGCGGCCCGCGATATCGTGCTGCCGCCAGCGTCGCACGTCCGTCTTCGTGCCGGTCTCCTGCGGGCGGATGTAGGGGTAGAACTGCTCTTCGACCGTCTGCCGGTAGCGGCCCAGCAGGGCGCCGTCCTTGCGGTCGGCATAGTTCTCCCACGGGCCGCGCCCGTAGTAGTCGATGCGGTCGAAGGCCGCGGGCATGCGCAGGCGCATGCCGAAGCGCATCAGGTCGGGCACGCCGCTGCGGTCGTCGTCGGCCTCCAGCGCCTCGCGCACGGCGATCTCGCCGGCGTTATCGATGCGGTATTCGAGCGTCAGCGTGCCGCCCGTGCGCTCCAGCGCATAGCTGGCCGTGACGGTGGCCACGCCCTGCTCCGTCGCGTGCTCGAGCGCGGTGAGCCGCAGCCCCGGGTCGTCCCAGACGCGGTTCTTGCGCTGCAGCCCTGCGCCGAAGTCGTTGTCGGTGGGGGCGCGCCAGAAGTTGGGCTCCAGCACGGCCCCTTCGTCCAGCAGCCGCGTGCCGCACACCTCGTAGCGGGTCATCAGGCCGTCCGTGCGGCGGAAGTCGATCCGCACGAGGGGGCTCTCGACGATGAGGTAGTTGCGGTCGTTGTCGCGCACCGTGATCCGGCCGAGCGAGTTGTGGCGGTCGGCCCGGCGTTCGGCAACCGTGAGGTCGGCCGATGCCGCGGCGCGCAGCGTGAACTGCTGGTAGGCGATGCGGTGGTCGGGTGCGAGCAGCGGCTCGGCATCCCGCAGGCGGTATTCGACGTTGAGCAGCAGTTCGCCCGCGGCGGGCAGCGCCTCGCGGCGGATCGGGAGCCGGAGGGTCGTGTCGCGCTGCGGGGCGACGCATAGGTCGGTGACGAGGCCGCTCTGCACCGCCTCGCCGTCGCACAGCACGCTCCAGCGCAGGTAGCAGTTGTCGATCGCGCGGAAGAAGTTTTCATTGAAAACCGACAGCGTGTTGTTCTCCCCCTCGAACGCGCTCCACAGCGGCTGCTGCCAGTAGCGCGCCTCGTGCATGTGGGGGTTCGGCACGCGGTCGGGCGAGACGAGGCCGTTGTCGCAGAAGTTCTGGTCCGAGGCGTCGTAGGGGTTCCAGTCGCCGCCGTAGCCGTAGACCGTCACGCCGTTGCGCCCCTGCTTGCGCAGCGACTGGTCGACGAAGTCCCAGATGAAGCCGCCCTGGTAGCGGGGTTCGCTGCGGATGAGCTGCCAGTAGAGGCCGAAGCCGCCGAGCGAGTTGCCCATCGCGTGGGCGTATTCGCACTGGATGAGCGGCCGCGAGGGGTTCGTCGCGAGGTATTTCCGGCACAGGTCGTAGCTCCAGTACATCGGGCAGAAAATCTCCGTATTGCGGTTGCCGGGCGTGTCGTCGGCCCGCTCGTACTGGATGACGCGCGAGGGGTCCCAGGCCTTGATCCAGTCGAAGCAGGCGTCGAAGTTGGGGCCGTCGCCCGCCTCGTTGCCCAGCGACCAGATGATGACGGCCGGGTGGTTGACGTTGCGCTGCACGTTGCGCATGTTGCGCTCGAGGTGCGCTTTCGCATAGCGGGGATCGCGCGCGAGGGTCCGCTCGTCGTAGCCCATGCCGTGCGACTCGATGTTGGCCTCGGCGACCATGTAGAGCCCGTAGCGGTCGCAGAGCTCGTACCAGTAGGGATCGTCCGGGTAGTGGCACGTGCGCACGGCGTTGAAGTTGTTTTCCTTGAAGAGGCGGATGTCCTGCAGCATGCGTTCGCGCGAGACGACGTAACCGCCGTCGGGGTCCATCTCGTGACGGTTCGCCCCCTTGATGAGGATCGGCTGCCCGTTGACGAGCAGCTGGCCGTTCTCGATCTTCACCTCACGGAAGCCCGTGCGGAGCGGGATGACCTCGAGCGTGCGCCCGGAGGCGTCGCGCAGCGTCACCGTCACGCCGTAGAGCACGGGGGTCTCGGCCGACCATGGCCGGACCTTCCCGGCATCGAGCGCAAGGTGGGCCGTCCGTCCCGTGACCTTCACCGCGCCGCTTGCGACGGGTGCACCGTCGGGCGCCGTGAGGGCGACCTCGGCCGTGCAGCCGCGGGCCGCTGCCGGGAAGGTGAGCCCGACGCCGAGCGTGCCGCGCGTGTAGTTCTCCGAGAGGGAGGCGTCGAGCCGGATGTCGGCCACGTGGCGCCGGTCACGGGCGTAGAGGTAGCTCTCCCGCGCAATGCCCGCCAGACGGAAGAAGTCCTGATCCTCGAGGTAGGTGCCGTCCGACCAGCGGAAAACCTGCATGGCGAAGAGGTTGCGGCCCGGGCGGACGTAGCGCGTGACGTCGAACTCGGCCTCGAGCTTCGAGTCTTCGCTGTAGCCGACGAAGCGGCCGTTGACCCACAGGTAGAGGTTCGAGGTCACGGAGCCGAAGTGCGCGACGATCTCGCTCCCCGACCAGTCGGCCGGGATGTCGATCCAGCGGCGGTATGATCCCACGTGATTCTCACGCACGGGGACGTGCGGCGGGTCGTTCTCGAACTGTTCGCGCCACGGATAGCCGATGTTGAGGTACTGCGGGTCGCCGTATCCGTTCAGCTCCCACATTCCGGGCACGGGCATCGTGCCCCAGGCACCGTCGTTGAAATCCGTGCGGAAGAACTCCGTCGGGCGCTCGTCGGCGTGGCGCACCCAGCAGAAGCGCCACTCGCCGTCGAGCGTGAGGAAGCGCTCCGAGACGCTCTTGTCGCCTGCGGCCGCCGCATCGGCGGATTCGTAGGCGAAGCAGGTGGCCCGCATCGGCAGGCGGTTTACGGCATTGACCTCGGGGTCCTGCCATTCGGTGAAACTCTGTGCGGAGAGCCCGGCGGCAAGGCTGCCGAGCAGCAGGGTCAGCAGTGTCTTTTTCATGTTTCGGGTCGGTTTGGGTTTGGGGGAGGAGTGAGGGGTCAGCGTGAGGCGACCAGCGACGAGGGGGTTACGCCCATCGAGTCGCGGGCCCAGTCGCCGCGGGCGCGCAGCACCTGTTCGATGATGTCGCGCACGGCGCCCTCGCCGCCGCGGAACTCCGAGACGTAGCGCGACGCCTCGATGACCTCCGACACGGCATCGGCCGGGCAGACCGGAATGCCCACGGCGCGCATGCACTCCAGGTCGGGGATGTCGTCACCCATGTAGATGGCGTGTGCCGGGTCGATGCCCTCCTCGGCCAGGTAGCGGCGCATGGTCGTGATCTTGTCCATGCAGTCCGTGAAGAAGTGCTTGATGCCCAGCATGCGGAGACGGTGCTCCAGCATGTGGCCCCGGCCTCCGGTGATGATGCAGACCCGGTATCCGAGCTTGACGGCATAGGCGAGTGCGTAGCCGTCCTTGGCATTGTAGCGGCGGATGAAGTCGCCGTCGGGTGTGGGGATGATGCCCCCGTCGGTCATGACGCCGTCGACGTCGAAGATGAACGCTTCGCAGTGCGCTATCTCTTCCTTGAAGTTTCCCATATGTGTTGGCTTATCGTTGAGTAGATTTCCTTGAGTTGCGGGTCGTCGCCGAGCAGTTGCAGGTGGCGCTCCTGCGTCGTGAGGTCGTGGCGCACGGCGGGCCCGGTCTGCACGTCGGCGGGCGAGGCGGCGTCGAGAGCCTTCTCGGCGGTTTCGCGCACGAGGGGCTTCAGCACCCCGAAGTCGAGCCCGGCGCTGCGGGCGACCTGCTCGCCGAGGGCGTACATGTGGTTGGCGAAGTTGCAGGCGAAGACCGCCGCGAGGTGGATTTTCGCGCGGCGTGCCGAGTCGGCCCGGATGACCGTCTGCGAAAGCTGCCGTGCAAAGGCCTCCAGTTCGGGATAGAAGGTCTCGTCGTCGCACTCCAGGAAGATCGGAATCTGCGAGAAGTCGACGCGGCGTCCCTTCGTGAAGGTCTGCATCGGATAGAAGACGGCGCGGTGGGCGCAGCTGCCGGACAGCACGTCGAGCGGCACGCTGCCGGCCGTGTGGGCGACGCAGGCGTGTGCGGGCAGGGGCAGCGCGGCCGCCACCTCGGTGACGGCGCGGTCGCTCACGGCGACGAGGTAGATGTCGGCATCGGCCAGTTCGGCCGGCTGCGTGGTCCAGCGCGTCGCGGCGAGTGTGGCGACGGTGCGTGCGCGCTCCGCATTGCGGGCGTAAATCTGTACGAGCTCCAGCTCGCTCTCTGCCACGGCGCGGGCCAGCGCCTCCGCGAGGTTGCCGCTGCCGATGATGACGACGCGTTTCATGCTGTCGGTTTGGTCTTGTCGTGGGGACCGTGCGGTCCCCGGTCATTTGCCGGGCCGGCGGTGCGGGTCCCGGCTTCGCGACCCCGCCGTGCGGCCCGTCTTTCGGAAATTCAGAGCAGGTCCACAATCCGCACGTTGTCCGGCGAGCGGACGATCTCCTGCTTGAGTTTTTCCAGATCGCGGTCCACGCGCGCCAGGTCGGGCGTCTGGGAGAAGTCCAGTCCGGTCTGCCCCCATTGCTCCACGGCCTTCAGCACGCCGTAGACGGTCAGGGTCGATATTTCGTGTGCCGGCGTGTAGGCCACTTCGCGCTCCCCGTCGCCGCTGCGCACGGCGATCAGCTGCCCCGACTGCACGAGCTGGTAGAGCACGTCGTTGACGATGCGCGTCGGCAGGTCGAGCCGCTGGCGGATGACCTCGGCCGGTGTGGCGCCGCCCTGCTCGCGGAAGCGCCGGACGACGGTGAGCATCACGGCGAGCATCACCTTGCGGCGCTGGTCGTAGCTGATGAGCAGCGATTCGCGCTCCTCGGCGAAGCGGGCGATATTCTGGTAGGCGAACGAGAGCTCGCCGCCGAAGAGCAGGATCTGCCACGAGGTCTGCAGCCAGATGAGCAGCAGCGGCAGGGCCGCGAAGCTGCCGTAGATGGCGTTGTAGGAGGTCATCCAGCGCTGGAGGTAGATGTAGCCCCACTGGAAGCAGAGGAAGATCGTCCCGGCGATGATGCCCGCCATCAGGGCGCTGCGCAGGCGCACCTTGGCGTTGGGGATGATCATGTAGAGGAAGGTGAACATCACCCAGATCACGGCCATCGAGAAGAGCCGCGTAAGGAGGGCGAACCCCCATCCGTCGTGCTCGCCGAGCAGCTCGCCGGCATAGTTCCCGATGGCGTTGGCGACGATCCAGAGGATCGGCACGATCATCACCACGGCGATGTAGTCGGTATACTGGCGCGTGATGCTGCGCTCGACCTTCACCTCCCAGATGTTGTTGAAGGCACTTTCGATCGACGCGAAGACGCGGATCACCGCCCAGAAGAGCATCACCAGCGCCACGGCGGCCACGACGCCGCCCTGCGTGCGGGCGAGGGCCTTTTCGGCGAAGGAGATGAGGTAGTCGATCGTCTCGGGACTCTGCGGGAAGAGGGCGTAGAGGTTCTCGGTCAGGCCGTCGGCCAGGCCAAAGCCCTTCATGATGGCGAAGATCACCGCGACGATGGGCACCAGCGACATGAGCGTGTAGAAGGTGAGCGCCGCGCTGCGGACGTTGGTCCCGTGCTCCATCAGGCCGCGGGCCGTGTAGAACAACAGTCTGTACTGCTGGACGAACCACCTCACGACGGGATTCTTCCAGTCGGTGAGTTCGCGCCGGAAGATCGTGTCGGTGAAATAGGTCGCTATGTCGCGTAGTTTCATAAGTCGTTGATGGGCAACGCAAATATAGTCATTTGAGGCGGATTGTCCAAAAATCGCCGCCGCTTTTCGTAAAGGCCAGCCGCAGGCCGCCTCCGGCGTGCAGCCCCAGCCGCCGCATCAGCTCCTCGGCCGGGAGCGGGAAGTCGCGCTTGAGCACCTCCGCACCGCACCCCTTCAGCTCGCGTTTGAGCCGCCGCGGGTCGTAGGGCTCGATCCTTTCGATGGAGAGCACCCGGCCGAGCACGCCGTGCGGCTCCTCCGCGGCAAAGGCGAATCCGTTTTCGCTCCACATGTCGGCCCGCCCGGCCAGATGCAGCCGGGCCAGCCGGGCCTTCTGCAGGGCGACGTCCGGCACGACGAGCCACCGGTAGCGCTCCGCATCGAAGCGTGCCGGCACGGCGGGCGGCTTCGTGCCCGGGCGGGCCGCGAAGCTCCCCCGGCCGAGGGCCGTGGCCGTTACGAGCGGGCCGCTGCCGTCGTCGCAGATGATGACCTCCTTGCACTCGTCAGCGAGCGAGACCACCTCGACGCGGGCGTCCGAAAAGAGCCGCAGCGCCTCGTCGACGTCGAACAGCGGCGAGTTCTTCAGGCAGAGCCGTGCGGCCGCCGCACGGATGCGGGGGCGCAGGGCGAGGACATCGGGCGAGCACTCCTCAATCCGCAGGAGCTTGCGTCCGTCGGCGGCCCGCCGGTCGGGGTCGGCATAGACCCAGTCGAAGTGCAGTCCCTCGCGGGCGAGGTACTCCTCGGCCGCGGCGGTGACGACCTCGACATTCCCGACGCCGAGGCGGCGGAAGTTCTCGCGCGCCACGTCGGCCAGCACCGGATCGCGCTCGAGGGCGACGACGCGGCGGAAGCGGCGGCTCAGGAAGAGCGTGTCGACGCCCAGTCCGCACGTAAGGTCGAGCACCGCATCGCCCGCGATCGCCTTGTGTGCCGCGCAGGCCTCGCTCGAAGCCTGCTCGAAGGCCAGCGGCGGGAGCATGCACTGCGCCGCGGCATAGCTCGGGAGCTTCCGCTCCGCGCGGGCGAGGTACTTGACCTGCGTGGCGACGAGCCGCGCATGGGGGATGCGGCGGTCGAGCGCCACCTCCAGCGGGTCACGGCCCCGGGCGGCGGCAATGGCCCGCTGCACCGGCTCGGTGAGGAGCAGGGCAAGCTCTTCGGCTGTCAGGGTTTCGCGCGGCTGCATGGCTGTCGGTTTTCCATCGGGGACCGTCGGGGTCAACGGTCGGGCAAATGTACGCTTTTTTTCGCATCCATACTCCATGCCGCAAGGGTTGCTGCGGCAAAAAAGAGGTAGACGGCGGCCGTGGCGCCGCCGCCGAGCGCGTATTCCACGACGCCGCCCGGCAGGGCTGCGGTCAGCCGCGCCAGGGCGTTGACCCCGCCGGCCGCCGTGCCGAGCACCGCGGTGAAGAGCGGGGCCAGCACCCCGACGGGCAGCAGCATCCAGAGCGTGCCGCCCAGTACGACGACCGTGGCGAGCAGGATGGCCGCGGGGTTGAGCAGCAGCCCCGCCAGCGAAAGGATGCCGAAGGTGTGCGAGACGAGGGGTGCCGTTGCCGCCGTGGCCACAAGGCCGATGATGTAGGCGTCGATGACGGTGTTGAGTGCCCGCCACCGGGTCCGCAGCCGCCGGCAGAGGGGCACGCCCCACGCGAGGATCGCCCCGACGGCGAGAAACGAGAGGCGGAAGCTGATGTCGCCGAGCCAGGCGGGGTTCCACAGCAGCATGCCGAAGGCCGCCGCGGCGAGGGCGTTCATGCCGGCATACTCCGAGGCGGAGGCGAGGGCGAACTGCAGGAGTGTGCACATCACGGCGGCCCGCACGGCACTCGGCGGAAATCCCGCCGCCGCAACGAAGAGCCAGACGGCGGCCGCGGCGATGAGGTTGCGGAGCAGGTGGCCGCGCCGCAGCAGGGGCATCCACGCCGTGGCGAGGTTGACGAGCAGGAAGACGATGCCCGTGTGGAGACCCGAGACGGCCAGCAGGTGCGAGAATCCGCTGCGCGAGTAGACCGTGCGCAGCTCGGGGGTGATGCCGCTGCGGTCCCCGGCCGTCATGGCCCGCACGACGGCCCCGGCCTCCGGCTCCATGTTGAGCCTTCCGAGCCGCCGCACGGCCCCGATGTGGAGCCGGTTGCCCGGGCCCGCCTCCCGGTCGAGGAGCTGCGCCCCGGAGAGGTAGATGCTCCCGACGAAGCCCCGGCGGCGCATCAGGCGGCGGTAGCTCTCCGATCCGCCGCGCAGGGGCCGCACCACCCCGCGGCAGAGGAGCTGCTCGCCCGCTTCGGGCGGCGTGAGCGAGTCGGTGCGCACCATCACCCGGTCCGCCGCGGCATACCACCGGCCGTCGGTCGGGTCGCGCCAGGCCGTGATCGTGCCGTTGGCGGCGAAGTAGCGGCCCCGGTCCGCGGGGATGTCGTCGATGCGGATTTCCCAGCCGGTGGCGACGTCGAGCGGCACGGCCGCCTCGCCCGCGCGGAGCTGCGCCGCGGCCAGCCC
>NZ_CASFQD010000045.1 GCF_949296715.1 uncultured Alistipes sp.
CCTTCGTCCAACATCGCGCTGCTCAGGCGCATCGCCAAGGGCAAAGGTCTCTGGCGTGTGAACCCGGTCGTGGACCTGGGCAACGCGATCTCCATCAAGTACGGCCTACCGCTCGGCGCCCATGCGCTGGACGATGCGGCGCAGCTCCTCGCGCGGACGTGCCGCAGCGAGCGTCTCGCGGTTGCGCTCCTTGAAGAGTTCGGCGCCGAGCGTGAGGATGCTCTCGCGGATGTCCCACTTGAGCCCCTCGTCGATGCGCTCCTGCACGAACTCGCCCATCCAGCGTTGCAGTTCGCGGTCTGCGGCGATCTGCTCGATGAGGGCGTCGGCCCCCTGCGCCAGCACGGGCGCCGTCTCGATCTCGACCGTGTAATTCAGGTCGATGCCCAGCTCCTTGATGAAGGCGCGCAGGATGCGCTGGAAGAAGGTGTCGATGGTCAGCACCGTGAAATGCGAATAGTCGTGCAGGATGTGCGAGCGCACCTCGCGGGCCCGGCTGCGCACCGTCGCGGCATCCATGCCGAGTTCGTCGCAGAGTGGCCGGAGATAGCTGCTCGCGGCACCCGAGGCCAGGGCGTGGATCTCCTTCAGAATGCGCGTCTTCATCTCCTCGGTAGCCTTGTTGGTGAAGGTCACGGCGAGGATGTGGCGGTAGCGCGTCGGCTGCTCCACGGTGTCGTGCACGTATTTGTAGGCGAGCTGGTAGGTCTTGCCCGACCCGGCGCTCGCATTCAGAATCTTCGCTCTCACTCTCCGAAAAGTCGTTTCAGGAGCTAAAATTACAAAACAAATCCCGAACGGCCGTGGCATTTGGGGATATTTTCGTAAATTAGCGGACGAAAAAAATGTTTCCAGAGATGAAAAAACTGTTTTTCAGCATCGTGATGATTGCCGCGGCACTCGGTGTCCGGGCGCAGGAGACGGCTTCGGCCGCCGGGGAGAAGAGCGAGTGGCTGCCGGCCTTTACGCGCATCGAGGCGAGCGGTTCGTTCGACGTGGTGCTCGAGCGCGTGCCCGACAGCGAGGCCCCGAAGATCGTCTACGACACGAAGGGTTCCTATACGACGAAGTTCCACGCCGAGGTCAAGGACCGCGTGCTCCACATCCGCGAGCGGACCGATACGCGCCGTCCCGAACGCACGCAGGTGCGCGTCTGCTACAATACGCTCTCGTCATTTGCGATGACCGACGCGAAGGTGTCGCTCGCCGACACGCTGCGCCAGTCGCTGCTCGATGTCGCGCTCGACGGCAACGCCATGCTCGACGGGGCGGTCGAGGTGCAGGACCTCGATCTGAACGTCTCGGGCAAGGCTTCGGCCCTGCTCGGCGGCAGCGCCCGCTACCTGACGCTCCAGGCGTCGGGCGGCAAGGTCAATGCCGCGGAGCTGGAGACCATGTCGGCACGGGTCAATGCCCAGAGCAGCGCCGAGGTCCGGGTCTGGGTTACGGACCGGCTCGAGGCGCGGACCTCGACCGGGGCGGTGCTCCGCTACAAGGGTGATCCGGCTGTCATCCGCACCTCGCAGAAGTTCATGGCCGGGGAGATCAAGCCCCTCGAATAGGCCGCATGAAGGGCTTTCTGGAGGAGGTTGCCGCGGACCTCTACGCCCGCTGCGGGGAGGAGCTGTCGGAACGGGAGGTGCTCTTCCCGTCGCGGCGTGCGCGGCTCTTCTTCACCGAGGCGCTGGCCCGCATCGCGCGGCGCCCGATGTGGCAGCCTGCGTGGGTGACCGTCGACGACCTGATGACCGAAATCTCGGGTCTGGAGACGGGTGACCGCGTGCGTCTCGTCACGGAGCTCTACAAGGTCTATTCGCGCTACCATGACGAGCCCTTCGACCGCTTCTACTTCTGGGGCGACATGCTCCTCACGGACTTCGATACGATCGACAAGTACCTGATCGACGCCCGCGAGCTCTTCCGCAACATCTCGGATATCAAGGAGATCGAGGCCGACATCTCCTACCTCACGCCGCGGCAGCTGCAAATCCTGCGCTTCTGGTCGACGCTCGGCCCCGAGGCCGACCTTTCGGAGGAGAAACGCCGCTTCCTGGCCATCTGGAAGACACTCTATCCGATTTACGGGGAGTTCCGCGCCCGCCTTGCGGAGCTCGGCATCGCCTACAACGGCATGGTACAGCGCGCCGCCGCGGAGCGTATCCGCACGGGAGAATTCTCTTTCGACCGGCCGCGGCGCTTTGTCGTTGCGGGCTTCAACGCCCTCTCGGAGTGTGAAAAACGGCTGTTCCGCTTCCTCGCGACAGCTGCCGAGGCCGATTTCTACTGGGACAGCGACGATTACTACGCGAACAACCCCGAGCGGGAGGCCGGGATGTTCGTGCGCGAAAACCTCGCGCTCTTTCCGCCGCGCGCCGGTGCCGTGTCGCACGACAACATGGCCCGGCCGAAGCGGCTCACGGCCGTCGCGGCCGTCTCGAACGCCGTGCAGTGCAAGTATGCCGCCGAGCTGCTGCGGCAGCTGCTCGCCGAACGGCGCCGCACCGAAGGCCCCGATGCCCGGCTGGGCCGCGAGACGGCCGTGGTGCTCACAGACGAGAACCTCCTGCTGCCGCTGCTCTACGCCCTGCCGGCGGAGATCGGGCGCGTGAACGTCACGATGGGCTATCCGCTGCGGGCGAGCCTGGCCTACACCTTCGTCGAGCGCCTCGTCGGGCTGCAGGCCCACCGCCGCCGCAGGGGCGACGACTGGAGCTTCTACCACAGCGACGTGGAGGGGCTGCTGGCCCATCCCTACGTTGCGGAGAGCGACGCTGCGCTGACCCGTGCGATGCAGGAGGAGATCGTGCGCGAGCGCCGCATCTCGGTCGATGCCGCGTGGCTCGGACAAAATGACCTGCTGCGGATGCTCTTCACCCCGGCCGGGGAGTGGCACGCGCTGTCGGACTACCTGCTGCAATGCATCGGCGCCGTGGCACGGTGCCCTTACGAGGGCGACGACGCCCGGCAGCGCGTCGAGTTCCTGGCCGTGCTCTCCGAGGAGATCACCAAGCTACGCAACTCGCTCGACGCGTGCGACATCGGGTTGACGGCAGAGGTCTACGCCTCGCTGCTGCGCCGCCACCTGCAGACCGTCCGCATCCCGTTCGAGGGCGAACCGCTCGAGGGCATCCAGATCATGGGCATCCTCGAGACGCGCAACCTCGACTTCGAGCACGTGCTGCTGCTCTCGATGAACGACGACAATTTCCCCGGCAACCTCACGGGACAGGGGTCGTTCGTCCCCTATAACCTGCGTGCGGCCTTCTCGCTGCCCACGCCCGAGCACCACGAAGGGGTCTACGCCTACTATTTCTACCGCCTGATCCAGCGCGCGTCGGACATTCGGATGCTCTATTGCGCCCATGCCGACGACAAGTCCACGGGCGAGCCGAGCCGCTACATCCACCAAATAGATTACGAGAGCGGCATTCCCGTTGCGCGGGTCGAGGTCGGCGTCGACGTGAACCTCGCCGAGACGGCTCCCATCGAGGTGGCGAAGGATGCCGCCGTGATGGCGTCGCTCGAACGCTTCGTCTCGCCCGGGAGTGCGGCGACGCTCTCGCCGACGGCCTTTTTCCGTTACGTGGCCTGCCCGCTGCGCTTCTACTTCCACTCCGTGGCGCGGCTGCGCGTCGACGACGAGGTGAGCGAGGAGATCGACGCCCCGATGTTCGGCACGCTCCTCCACGCCGCGGCGCAGGCGCTCTACACGCCCCTTGTGGGGGAGCATGCCCCGGGTGAGACGCTGCGGGCGCTGCTCCGCACGGATGCCGTCGACCGGGCCGTGACGCGGGCGATCAACGACAACTACCTGCGCGACGAGCACGCCACGGCCGACGACTATACGGGCAATCTGCTGCTCGTGCGCGACATCGTGACGCGCTACCTGCGCGGCGGGGTGATGTCCTACGACGCCGCACACGACGCCTTCACGGTCGAGGCGCTCGAACAGCAGGTGGCGCATGCCTTCCCCTTCGATGCGGGCGGCCGGCGGCTGGAGATGAAGTTCGCGGGCGTCGCCGACCGCATCGACCGCCTCGACGACGGCTCGCTGCGCGTCGTGGACTACAAGACGGGGGCCGCACACCTCGATTTCGACGGCGTGGAGAGCCTCTTCCGCGGTACGGGCAAACAGCGGCTTTCGAACATCCTCCAGACGCTGCTCTACGCGATGATCCTCCACCGCACGCGCGGTGTCGATGCCGTGCCGACGCTCTATTACGTCCGCAACATGCACCGCGGGGAGTACTCGCCGCTGCTCGTCGACCGCGAGACGGGGCTCTGCGGCGCGGGCTACTCGCTCTATGCCGCACGCTTCGAGGAGCTGCTGCGCGAGACCCTTGCCGAGCTGTACGACCCGGCGACACCCTTCCGGCAGTGCGACGATCCGGATACGTGCCGGTTCTGTGATTTCAACGTGATCTGCAAACGGTGACGCGGCAGCCGGATTCCCGCCCGTCGCGGCCCGGGTTTTCCTCTTTTTGGGGCTTGTCTCCGTTGCCATGAAAAACCCCGCAGCCTTCGAGGTTGCGGGGCCTTTGTATCGGGAGGGTCCGGTGCGGCCGGAATCCCGTTTTTTCCACAGTCAGAGCCTTACGCGGACGTAGGCCGCGCCGCTGCGGCGGGCCGCTTCGAGTCCGATCTCCGAATCCTCGAAGATGAGCGTCTCGGCGGGCGTGCATCCCTCGCGGCGCATCGCCTCCAGGAAGCAGTCCGGGGCCGGCTTCGGCGTCGGGATGTCGAGCCCCGAGAGGATGCCGTCGACACGCCCCAGCGGGGCGTCGTCCTCTCCGCTCACTCCGTTCTCCTTGTCCGCCCCGTTCGCCCCCTCTGCCGGAGCCTCTCCGGCCGGGCCGCCGATCCCGAGGTGGCGCATGACGTGCTCGATGTTGGCGCGGCTGCCCGTCGAGACGATCCACACCCGGCCGCCGTCGCGCTGGAACGAGCGGCAGAAGTTCCACAGCGGTTCGTTGAGCCGCACGGTGTCGAAATAGTCGGGGTAGAGGGCGATCTTGCGCAGCCGCAGCCGCTCGCGCTCCGCAGCGTCGGCGATGCCCAGCCGCGTGAGGAACTCCTCGCAGCGCATGCCGAAGTAGCGGGCCGCGTACTCCTCTTCGGTGAGCGTGTAGCCCGCCTCGCGGAGCGTCTGCAGATAGGCCAGCGTATTGGCGCGCCGCGTGTCGGCCAGCGTGCCGTCGAAATCCAGCAGGATGAGTTTCAGTTGCATGGGCGGATCGTTTTTTTTCGGGGTTCGGAGGTGCGGTGCGGCCGACGGTTTCGGGGCGTCAGTCGAAGGACTGCATGCCCGACTGGGCGATGCGGATCATCCGCTGGTACTCCGTGGGCGAGAGCTCCATGAAGAAGTAGTGGATCGGATCGACGCGCATGCCGTTCAGGCGCACCTCGTAGTGCAGGTGCGGGGCCAGCGAGAGGCCCGTGTCGCCCGACAGGGCGATGATGTCGCCGCGGCGCACGCGCTGTCCCTTGCGGACGTTGATCTTCGAGAGGTGGCTGTACTGCGTCTGGTAGCCGTTGCCGTGGTCGATGATGACGGTCTGCCCCTGCGTCGAGTGGCGCAGCGCCACGCTGCTTACGGTGCCGTCGGCCGTGGCGAAGACGCGCGATCCCTCGGGAATGGTGTAGTCGACGCCCTGGTGTGATTGCAGGGTCTTGTAGAAGGGATGGATGCGCATGCCGTAGGAGGCCGTGAGCAGCGTCAGCTGCTTGTTGATGACGGGCTGGATGGCCGGGATGTTGTTGCAGCGGCGCCCCGTCGAGTCGATCCGCGCCTGCAGGGCGAGGTAGCTCGCGGCCAGGCGGTCGAGCCGCCCCTCCATGTCGGCCACGCGCTCGCGCAGCTCACGCTTGAGCTGGCGCGTCGAACGGCCGACGATACGCTCGTAGGTGGCCGCCTGCTTCGTCTCGTACTCCGTGTCGAAGTCGTAGGGGTCCGACTCGAAGAGGATGCGGAAGACGCTGCGGTCGCGGGCCGAGAGGTTGTCCACGACGTGCATGAGCGAGTCGTAGCGCGCCTCGAGTGCCGCATATTCGTTGCGCAGACGGTCGGTCGAGTGTTTGAGCGAGTACTCGAACGGCGTGTCGAAGAAGATCGAGAAGCCGAGGTAGTACAACACCGCGACCCCGAACCACACGAACAGGTGGACCGTCGCGCGGATGAGGCGCTGGCGGCGGCGTTTGCGGCGGCGGAGCCGTTTGAAATCCTTTTTGCCCGTCATGTCAGTAGACTTCGAAGTTGGTCTCGCGCATGCGCTCCATCAGGTCGTTGTACTCCTCGGGCGTCATGTCGCGGTTGAAATAGTTGATCGGGTTGACCGGCACGCCCTTGTGTATCACCTCGTAGTGGAGGTGGGGGCCCGTCGAGCGGCCCGTATTGCCGGTCCGGGCGATGGTCTGCCCGCGCTTGACCTTTTCGCCCGGTTCGACGAGCACTTCGTTCAGGTGGGCGTAGCGGGTCTTGTAGCCGAAGCCGTGGTCGATGAGCACCTGCCGTCCGTATCCGCCGTTGAAGCCCGTGGCGGCGGCGATCTGCACCACGCCGTCGCCCGTGGCATAGACCGGCGTGCCGCGGTCGCAGCCGAAATCGATTCCATTGTGAGCCTGCACGCGGTGCAGCACGGGGTGGTAGCGGCGCGGCGAGAAGGCGCCGATGTGGTTGTTGTGCAGTGCCGAGCGGTCGATGGGCCAGATGGCCGGCACGGCCGCCGCGAGCTGCTCCTTGTCCTGCGAGAGGGTCTGCAACTCGTCCATCGAGACCGACTCGAGGTAGAGCGTGCGGGCCAGGGCGTCGAGCTGCCGCCACGTCGAGATCATCAGCGGCGCGAAGTCGTCCTCCTCGAGCGGCGCGTATTTCGAGGCGGGGTAGGGCTGCCAGACGCCCGGCAGCGAGAGCGTGTCGGTCGAGAAGAGCGGGCGGTAGACGTAGTTGTCGCGATGACGCACGGCGTCGACCTTGCGCTGGGCCGTGCGGATGCGCTCCTGCAGGATGCGGTAGCGGATGATCAGCTCGCGGTTGTCGCGGTTGATGCGGTAGATCTTCGGTGTGTAGAAGAAGTAGGAGAAGAGGACGTTGGCGATCGAGACGAGGATGAATCCGATGAGGATTTTGCGGATCAGGCGGTAGGTGCGCAGCCGGAACGCGGCGCTCACGACCTCGCGTGTCAGCACCTGCGCCTCGTGCGTGAGCACCTGTGCCTCGTGTGTGAGGCGCCGGGTGGCGGATGTCTCCTCTTTTTGCGTCATCGGTGGAATTTTCTCTCTCGGCAATGGTGCAAATTTAGCTTTAATTGTGTAATTTTGCAACCCGAACCGAATAACGCGGAAAACAAACAAAACGGTATATATGGAATCGAATAAAATTCGTCAGGCCTTTCTGGACTTCTTCGCATCGAAGGGCCACGTGATCGTGCCGTCGGCCCCGATGGTCGTCAAGGGAGACCCCACGCTGATGTTCACCAACGCGGGCATGAACCAGTTCAAGGACATCTTCCTGGGCAATGCGCCCCGCAAGTATCCGCGCGCGGCCGACACGCAGAAGTGCCTGCGCGTGTCGGGCAAGCACAACGACCTGGAGGAGGTCGGCCACGACACCTACCACCATACGATGTTCGAGATGCTGGGCAACTGGTCCTACGGCGACTACTTCAAGAAGGAGGCGATCGAGTGGGCCTGGGAGCTGCTGCACGACGTCTACCACCTGCCGGCCGAGCGCATGTACGCCACCGTCTTCGAGGGCTCGGAGGAGGACGGCGTGCCCTTCGATCAGGAGGCCTACGACTACTGGCGCCGCTTCCTGCCCGAGGATCACATCATCCGCGGCAACAAGCACGACAACTTCTGGGAGATGGGCGAGACGGGTCCGTGCGGCCCCTGCTCGGAGATCCACTACGACCTGCGCGACGAGGCCGAGATCGCCGCGAAGCCGGGCCGCGAGATGGTCAATGCCGGCCACCCGCAGGTGATCGAGATCTGGAACCTGGTCTTCATGCAGTTCAACCGCAAGGCCAACGGCTCGCTCGAGGAGCTGCCCGCGCGCAACGTCGATACGGGCATGGGCTTCGAGCGCCTCTGCATGATCCTGCAGGGCAAGAAGTCGAACTACGATACGGATGTCTTCCAGCCGACGATCGGCCGCATCGCGGCGCTGGCGGGCAAGCGCTACGGCGAGGACGAGAAGGTCGACGTCGCCATGCGCGTGATCGCCGACCACCTGCGCGCCATCGCCTTCTCGATTGCCGACGGGCAGCTGCCCTCGAACGTCAAGGCCGGCTACGTCATCCGCCGCATCCTGCGCCGCGCCGTGCGCTACGGCTATACCTACCTCGGCTTCACGGAGCCGACGCTCTGCAAGCTCGTCGCCGGGCTCGTCGAACAGATGGGCTCGCAGTTCCCCGAGCTGAAGGCCCAGCAGGCGCTTATCGAGAAGGTCATCGAGGAGGAGGAGGCGTCGTTCCTGCGCACGCTCGCCACGGGCATCAACCTGCTCGATGGCGTCATCGAGCGCACGCGCCGCGAGGGCAAGGCGCTCATCTCGGGCAAGGATGCCTTCGAACTCTACGATACGTTCGGCTTCCCGATTGACCTGACGGAGCTGATTGCCCGCGAACAGGGCGTCGGCGTCGACCTCGAGGCCTTCGAGAAGGAGCTGCAGGCCCAGAAGGAGCGCTCGCGCAACGCCGCGGCCGTCGACACGGACGACTGGGTGGAGCTCATGCCGCTCAAGGAGAGTGTTTTCACCGGTTACGACACGCTCACCGACACGGTGCACATCGCCCGCTACCGCCGCGTGAAGTCCAAGGGCCGCACCTCCTACCAGCTGGTCTTCGACCGCACGCCCTTCTACGGCAATTCGGGCGGCCAGATCGGTGACGTCGGCTACATCGAGGATGCCAACGAGCGCATCCCCGTGGTGGCCACCGAGAAGGAGAACGGACAGATCATCGAGATCGTCGAGCAGCTGCCCGAGAATCCCGCCGCAGAGTTCACGGCGGTGGTCGATGCCGAAAAGCGTCAGTCCGCGGCCAACAACCATACGGCCACGCACCTCATGCACGAGGCGCTGCGCAAGGTGCTCGGAACACACGTCGAGCAGAAGGGTTCGATGGTGACGCCCGAGATGCTGCGTTTCGACTTCTCGCACTTCCAGAAGGTGACGCCCGCCGAGCTGCGCGAGGTGGAGCGGCTGGTCAACCGCGCCGTGCGCGCCAACTATCCGCTCGAGGAGAACCGCAATGCCACGAAGGAGGAGGCTGCGGCGGCCGGCGCCATGATGCTCTTCGGCGAGAAGTACGGCGACCGCGTGCGCATGGTGCGCTTCGGTACGTCGGTCGAGCTGTGCGGCGGTACGCACACGAGTGCCACGGGCAACATCGGCTTCTTCAAGATTCTGACCGAGAGCGCCATTTCGGCCGGCGTGCGCCGTATCGAGGCCGTCACGGGCGCGCAGGCCGAGCAGATTCTCTATGCGGCCGAAGATACGCTCTCGAGCCTGGGCGAGGCGCTCCACAACTCGCAGGTCGAGGCTGCCGTGCGGAAGATGCTCGAGAGCAACGATGCCCTTTCGAAGGAGGTCGAGATGATGCGCCGCGAGCAGGTGGCGCAGTGGGCCGAGAAAATCGCCGCTTCGGCACCCGTGCGCGAGGGCATGCAGCTCTTTGCCACGCAGACCGACCGCCGCGCGGACTTCATCAAAGATCTGGCCTACAATTTGCGGAGCCGTTCTCCGCAGCTGGTCTTCGTCGTGGGTACGGTCAGCGAGGGCAAGCCGTCGCTGACGGTGATGCTCGGCGAGGAGATTACCTCGCGCGGCGTGAATGCCGGGGCTGTCGTGCGCGAAGCCGCGAAGCTCATGCAGGGCGGCGGTGGCGGCCAGGCCTTCTTCGCCACGGCCGGTGGCAAGAACCCCGACGGGCTGCAGGCGGCCATCGACAGGGCCGTGGAGCTGATCCGCGCACAGCTGGCATAAGGCCGGCGGTGCCTCCGGCGCCACGGACGCCGGGAAAAAAGATGTGTAATCGTTAAAAACATACCGTTATGAGCAACAACAAAGTTCTTCTGATGATTCTCGACGGCTGGGGCAACGGCCACCACGACAAGGCCGACGTCATTTCGACGGTGCACCCCGCCTATATCTCGGCCATGACCGAGCAGTACCCCCATGCCGAACTGCGCACGGACGGCGAGAACGTCGGACTGCCCGACGGACAGATGGGCAACTCGGAGGTCGGACACCTCAACATCGGTGCCGGCCGCGTGGTCTACCAGGACCTCGTGAAGATCAACCGGGCCTGCCGCGACAACTCGATCCTGAAGAATCCCGAGGTGGTCAAGGCGTTCGAATACGCCCGCGCCAACGGAGTCGGCGTCCACTTCATGGGCCTGACGTCGGACGGCGGCGTGCACTCGTCGCTCGAGCACCTCTTCAAGTTGTGCGACATCGCCCGCGAATACGGCGTGGCCGACAAGACCTGCGTGCACTGCTTCATGGACGGCCGTGATACCGACCCGCACAGCGGCAAGGGCTTCATCGAGCAGCTCGAGCAGCACCTCGCACAGACGGGCGGCCGGATCGCCACGGTCATCGGCCGTTACTACGCCATGGACCGCGACAAGCGCTGGGAGCGTGTGAAGATCGCCTACGACGCGCTGGTCGAGGGCGTCGGCGAGCAGCGGACGACCGACATGGTTGCCGCCGTGCAGGCCTCCTACGATGCCGACGTGACAGACGAGTTCATCAAGCCGATCGTGCGCGTCGACGGGAAGGGCGAGCCCGTGGGGCTGATCCGCCCGAACGATCTGGTGATCTTCTTCAACTACCGCAACGACCGCGCCAAGGAGCTGACCATCGTGCTGACGCAGGAGGATATGCCCGCGGCCGGCATGCACACCATGCCGCTCTACTACTGCTGCATGACCCCCTACGATGCCAAGTTCACGGGGCTGCACATCCTCTTCGACAAGGAGAATGTGCCCGACACGATTGGCGAGTGGGTCTCGAAGCAGGGCCTCAGCCAGCTGCGCATCGCCGAGACGGAGAAGTATGCCCACGTGACCTTCTTCCTCAACGGTGGCCGCGAGGAGAAGTTCGAGGGTGAGGAGCGCATCCTGGTCGCCTCGCCGAAGGTGGCCACCTATGACCTGCAGCCCGAGATGTCGGCTCCCGAGGTGGCCGACAAGCTGGTTGCCGCGCTGGGCGAGCGGAAGTTCGACTTCATCTGCCTGAACTTTGCCAACGGCGACATGGTGGGCCACACGGGTGTCTACGACGCCATCGTCAAGGCCGTGAAGGCGGTCGACGGATGCGTTGAGAAGGTGGTTGAGGCGGCCAAGGCCAACGGCTACGAGGTGGTGATGATTGCCGACCACGGCAATGCCGACAACGCCATCAATCCCGACGGTACGCCCAACACGGCGCACTCGCTCAATCCGGTGCCCATCGTCGTGGTGTCGGACCGCGTGAAGGCCGTGCACAACGGCATCCTGGCCGACGTGGCCCCCACGGTGCTGAAGCTCATGGGACTGCCGCAGCCCGAGGAGATGACCGGCAAGGCGCTCGTCGAGATGAAATAAGGGGCCGAAAGTGAGGGGCTTCGGAGTGCCCCGATGCAGACCGAATCCCGGGAGACGGACACCTCCCGGGATTTTTTCGTATATTTGCGGGTTCTTTTAAATGATGTTTATGAGGAAAATAGCTGTTAACTATCTGATTTTCATTCTTGGACTTTATTTCCTTGCAGCGGGCATCGTGCTCATCCTCCGCTCGTCGCTCGGGACGACGCCCATCTCGAGCGTGAATTACGTCCTGAGTCTCCATACGCCGCTGACGCTCGGAATCTGGACCTTCCTCATAAACCTGCTGCTGATTGCCGGGCAGTTCTGGTTCGTGCGCGACCGCATGACGCGCCGCCGCACGGTCGAAATCCTCCTGCAACTGCCCTTTTCGTTTCTCTTCGGCTCGTTCATCGACCTTAACATGGCGCTGACGGGCGGTCTTCATCCCCACAGCTACCTCATGGCAATCGGGCTGCTGTTGTGCGGATGCCTTGTCCAGTCGTTGGGCATCACGCTGGAGATCAAGCCCCGCGTGGCGATGATGAGCGCCGAGGGCTTCGTCAACTTCGGATCGCAGCGCTACGGCAAGGATTTCGGCCGTTTCAAGGTCGCCTTCGACGTCTCGCTCGTCACGATTGCGGCCGTGCTGTCGCTCGTGCTGGCGCGGCAGGTGGAGGGCGTCCGCGAGGGTACGGTCGTCGCGGCGCTGCTCACGGGGTATCTCGTCAACTTCCTGAACCGGCACGTGGTGACGCGGGCCATGCTCCGGCGTGTGCTTCTCCGCCGTGCGGAGGCTGCCCGCTGATGCGGGTTCGATACGATAAAAAGAGGGCCCCCGACAGCGTCGGGGGCCCTCTTTTCGTCCTGCGGACATCGTGCCGGGGCTGTCGTGCGGCCCGATTCGGGCGGGATACCCCAAATCAGTAGAGCTCGATGAATTCGTAGCTGTTGCCCACGGCCGCGAGGTAGCGCAGGAACTCCTCGCGCGGGATGACCACCGTGGCGCGGTTGTCGTTGGGATGGAACGACAGGGCGGGCCACTCGAGCAGCTGCCGGTCGAGGAAGAGGTGCACGTGGTGTGCCGGGTCGTTGATGAGCCCGAAGGGCGAGACCGATCCGGGCCGCAGCCCGAGCCAGCGGGCCATGCGCTGCTCCGAGGCGAACGACAGCTTGCCCTGCCGCAGGCGGTGCTCCAGGTCGTGGATTGCCAGCGACTGCTCGCAGTCGAACGAGACGAGGTAGTGGCGGTCGCCCTTGTGGTTGCGGAAAAAGAGGTTCTTGCAGTGCTTCGAGCCGTCGGCGTGCCAGTACTGGCGGGCGATCTCGATGGTCGGTGCCTCGGGGTGTTCGTACCACGTGTAGCGGATGCCGTGTGCGTCGAGGAAGTCGAAGACCCGTTGCCGGCGCTCGTCGGGCGTCGGCAATGCGGTATCGGCAGCGGTGGGGGCGGGGAGTGTCTCTCGCGTTTCCATGGTCGGTCAGGCGTAGAACTCCCGGATGTTGCGTTCGATGCAGCCGATCAGCACGTCGACGGCCTCGAGCGGCGACCAGGCGTTGTGGGGCGAGAGCAGCAGGCGGTCGGGCTCGGCAAGGTGCAGCAGCGGGTTGTCGGCTGCGGGCGGCTCGGCGCAGAAGACGTCGAGGGCCGCACCGGCGATCTGGCCGCCGTCGAGTGCCGCGGCAAGGGCCGCCTCGTCGACGATGCCGCCGCGCGCCACGTTGATGAGCAGCGCCGTGGGCTTCATCTGCCGCAGCTCCGACGTGCCGATCAGACCGCGCGTGCGGTCGTTCAGCGGGCAGTGCACCGAGATGACGTCGGCCCAGGCGAGCAGCTCGGCGAGCGGCAGGACAGGGTACTCCTCGGCACGTGCGACGCCCGACGTGGAGGTGTAGCGCACCTCGCAGCCGAAGGCCGCAGCCAGGCGGGCCACCTCGCGGCCGATTGTCCCGAGCCCCACGATGCCCCAGTGCGAGCCGTGGAGCTGGTGGTTGGCGCCGTGGAAGTGGAACTGGCGTCCCGAGGCCGAGTAGGCGCCGCTCTTGACGAAGCGGTCGTACCAGACCGTCTGGCGCCGCAGGGCGATGGCGGCCCCGAGTGTCGTCTCGGCCACCGAGTGGGTCGAGTAGTCCGCGGCGTTGCGCACCTCGATGCCCCGTTCGCGCGCGGCCTCGAGGTCGATGTTGTTCATGCCCGTCGCCGCGACGCAGATCAGCCGCAGGTGCGGCAGCGCCTCCATCCGGGCGCGGTCGATCACCACCTTGTTCGTGATGACGACCTCGGCCCCGCGGCAGCGGTCGGCGACCTCGGCCGGTGCGGTCTGCTCGTAGCCCGTGTAGTCGCCCAGCGCGCGCAGACGGCTTGTGTCCGCGCCGCTCAAGGTGTATTCGTCCAGAAAGACGATCTTCGGTGTTTTCATATCATGACGTTTTTTGTGCGTTTGCTGTTTCATTCCATCTCGCCGATCAGGTCGCGGATCACGACCGAGGCACAGCCGATGCCGAACGTCGCCGGAAGGTAGGAGATCGTGCCGACGTTCGACTTCTTGTTCTGCTCCTCGCAGAGGATCATCGCCCCCTCGCGGATCGGCTCGGGCGAGAAGACCGCGCGGAAGCCCCGGCGGATGCCGAGCTTGTGGAGCCGCTTGCGGAGCATGTGCGCCAGCGGGCAGTGGTGCGTCTTCGAGATGTCGGCGATCTCCATGCGCGTCGGGTCGGTCTTGGCCCCGGCGCCCATCGAGCTGACCAGCGGGATGCCCCGTTCGAGGGCCGCGGCGATCAGCGCCAGTTTGGGCGAGAGGGTGTCGATGGCATCGACGACGTAGTCGTAGCGTGCCGCGTCGAGCAGCGCGTAGGTCTCCTCGTCGCGGATGTAGCGGTTGACGACCGTAAGGTGCAGCGCCGGGTTGATGTCGTGCAGCCGCTCGGCCAGCACGTCGGCCTTCTGCCGCCCGACGGTCGAGTGCAGCGCCACGAGCTGGCGGTTGATGTTCGACGGCGCCACGGCGTCGGCGTCGGCGACGGTCATCGTTCCCACGCCCGCGCGGGCGATCATCTCCGCGGCGTAGGCTCCCACGCCGCCCAGTCCCACGACCAGCACGTGCGCCTGCCGCAGCCGGTCGAGCTTCTCACGGCCGAGCAGCAGCTCGGTGCGTTCCAGCCAGTTGTCGTTCATGTGCCGAATATTCGTTTGTAGTTCTCCTCCGTGGCCCGTTGCAGCTCCTCGACCGTCGTGCCGCGCACGGCGGCCGCACGGGCGTAAATCTCGGCGATGGGCAGCTCGCTCTCGTCGGTCTCGAGGAAGAGCCGGTCGAGGGGCACCGCCCGCAGGGCGGCGCACGTGCGCCGCGAGGTGAGGCTCCGCTCGCCGAACGAGAGGCAGTAGCCCCGTGCGAAGGCGCGGCGCGCCTGCTCGGGCGAGCCGATGAAGCCGTGGAAGATGACTGCGCGCGGTTCGCAGCGCGCCACCTCGCCCATCAGCTCCTCGAACGTCCGCACGCAGTGCAGCACGACGGGCAGTCCCCGTTCGCATGCCAGCGCCAGCTGCTCGCGCAGGCGCGCCCGCTGGATCTCCAGGCTGGGACCGCGCACGGCGTCGAGACCCGTTTCGCCTATGGCCTGCACGGTGTCGGGCAGCGGAAGGATCGATGCAACTTCCTCGCGGTCAGCGTACCACGGGTGTATGCCGGCGGTGCGGAGTTCGATGCCGCAGCCCGTCGGACGGTGGGTATGTATGTTGACATAGGAGGCCATTGCAACGGCAAATGTAGGAATTTTAAGGATATTTAGGAAATAATGGGAAAGGGATGGGGTTTTTCGGAAAAAATTTCGTACTTTCGCACGCGATTAAGCTGTTAGCCTGCTAACAACAAGAGGACGAACTCCAAACATAACACATCAAATATCTTTAACCATGTCGAAAATCATTACACTACGCAAGGGTCTCGACATCAATCTGCTGGGTAAGGCTCAGGAGTCGTTGGCCGACGCGCCGACGGCTGCCGAGTATGCCCTCTCGCCCCTCGATTTCGAGGGTGTGACTCCCAAGTTGCTGGTTAAGGTGGGCGATGAGGTGAAGGCCGGTACGCCGTTGTTCTTCAACAAGTACAACGAGCGCATTCTCTTTACGTCGCCCGTCAGCGGCAAGGTGGCGGCCGTGAACCGCGGCGAGAAGCGCAAGATTCTCACCGTGACGGTCACGCCCGACGCTGCACAGCGCTACGAGGAGTTCGCGAAGCCCGATCTTCAGAAGGCGACGCGCGAGCAGATCGTCGAGCTGCTGTTGCGCTCGGGCCTCTGGCCGATGATCATCCAGCGTCCCTACGGCATCATCGCCTCGCCGGACGACACGCCGAAGGCGATCTTCATCTCGGCGTTCGACTCCGCGCCGCTGGCCCCGGACTACAACTTCGTGCTGAAGTCCGAGCAGAAGAACCTGCAGGCGGGTATTGACCTGCTGCGCCGCCTCACGCCGGGCAAGGTGCACCTCTCGGTGCGCGCCAAGGCCGAGGGTGCGATGACCGCGCTGAAGGGCGTCGAGACGCACGCCTTTGCGGGCAAGCACCCCGTGGGCAACGTCGGCGTGCAGATTCACCACATCGACCCCGTGAACAAGGGTGACATCGTCTGGACGGTGAACATCCAGGACGTGGCCATCATCGGCCGCCTGGTCAACGAGGGCCGCGTCGACATGACGCGCATCATCGCCGTGACGGGCTCCGAAGTGGAGAAGCCGCACTACGTGCGCGTCGTCTCGGGCGCCCGCGTCGATTCTTTCCTCAAGGGCTGCATCAAGCCGCAGAAGGAGGGGGACCGCGTGCGCATCATCTCGGGCAACGTCCTCACGGGCGTGAAGACCGAGGCCGAGGGCTTCCTGGCCTTCTACGCCAACCAGATCACGGTGATCCCCGAGGGCGACAAGTACGAGCTGCTGGGCTGGGCCATGCCCCGCTTCAACAAGTTCTCCGTGTCGCACGCCTACTTCTCGTGGCTCTGCCCCCGCAAGGCCTACAACCTCGATACGAACATGAACGGCGGCGAGCGTCCGTTCGTCGTGACGGGTCTCTACGAGCGTTACCTGCCCATGGACATCTACCCGATGTACCTGCTCAAGGCCTGCCTGGCGGGCGACATCGAGAAGATGGAGAACCTCGGCATCTACGAGGTCGTCGAGGAGGACTTCGCCCTGTGCGAGTTCGTCGACCCCTCGAAGATCGAGATCCAGCAGATCATCCGCGACGGTATTAACTTAATGATTAAGGAGGCATAACGATGGGATTGAGAAAAATTATCGATAATCTGAAGCCCACCTTCTCCAAGGGCGGCAAACTGGGCTTCCTGGAGTCTACGTTCGATGCGTTCGAGACCTTCCTCTTCGTGCCGAACACGACCACCACGCGCGGTGCCCACATCCGCGACTGCAACGACATGAAGCGCACGATGATCGTCGTCGTCCTGGCCCTCATGCCGGCCTTCCTGTTCGGCTGCTACAACACGGGCGCACTGGTGGGCCTCGAGGGCTTCCGCGCCTTCTTCTACGGTCTGGTGCGCGTGCTGCCGATGGTCTGCGTCTCGTATATCGTCGGCCTGGGCATCGAGTTCTACTTCGCGCAGGTGCGCAAGCATGAGGTCAACGAGGGCTTCCTCGTGACGGGCCTGCTCATCCCGATGATCTTCCCCGTCTCGACGCCGCTATGGATGGTGGCCGTCTCGACGGCCTTCGCCGTGATCTTCGGCAAGGAGGTCTTCGGCGGTACGGGCATGAACGTCTTCAACCCGGCACTCGTGGCCCGCGCCTTCGCC
The DNA here is from genome assembly GCF_949296715.1 of uncultured Alistipes sp. Classification (GTDB taxonomy): domain Bacteria; phylum Bacteroidota; class Bacteroidia; order Bacteroidales; family Rikenellaceae; genus Alistipes. The sequence goes on from NZ_CASFQD010000045.1 coordinate 17,368, forward strand.
TTCTTCGCCTTCACCCCCTTCATGTCGGGTGAGACCGTATGGTACTCCAACTGGACGATGATGGGTGCACAGGTCGACGCCGCTTCGGGCGCCACGGCCCTCGAGCACCTCGCCACGACGGGCAACATGGGCTACTCGGCAATGGACGCCTTCCTGGGCTTCATGCCCGGATCGTTCGGTGAGACCTCGACGCTCGCGATCCTGATCGGCGGCGCCATCCTCCTCTTCACGGGCATCGCCTCGTGGCGCACGATGGTGTCGGTATTCGTCGGCGGCCTGGCCATGGGCTACCTCTTCCAGGGGCTGGGCGTGACGTCGTATCCCGCCTGGCAGCACCTGATCGTCGGCGGCTTCGCCTTCGGTGCGGTCTTCATGGCCACGGACCCCGTGACCTCGGCCCAGACCAACACGGGCAAGTACATCGTCGGCTTCCTGACGGGTGCGCTCGCCGTGCTCACGCGCGTGGTGAACCCCGCCTACCCCGAGGGTATGATGCTCTCGATCCTCTTCATGAATGCTCTGGCGCCGCTGGTGGACTACTACGTGGTCGAGGCCAACATTTCGCGCCGCAAGAAACGTGTCAAACTCGCCAAATAAGCAGACTGTCATGGCAACAAGAAAATTCAGATGCAATGTCTGCGGCTACATCCACGAAGGAGCGGCCGCACCCGATAAGTGCCCCGTCTGCGCGGCTCCGGCTTCGGAATTTACGGAGATCACGGAGAAGAAGAAGGGACTCTTCAGCGATACGAACAGCAATGCCTACATCATCCTCTACTCGACGGTGATGGTCGTCATCGTGGCCACGCTGCTGGCGCTGGCCGCGCTGGGACTCCAGAAGCGTCAGTATGAAAACGAGCTCAACGAGAAGAAACAGGCCATCCTGGCCTCGCTCTCGGCCTCGGACCAGCGCTACGACGAGTTCATCGACGCCTACGTCGTCGACAAGAACGGCGCGCGCATCGACGGCGAGGATGTCTTCGCGCTGCTCAACGACCTGCCGGGCGCCTATGCCGCCGGCAAGTTCCCCGTCTTCGAGGCGCGCGACGGCCGCGTGGTCGTTCCCGTCACGGGTATGGGTCTGTGGGGCCCGATCTGGGGCTATGTCGCCCTGGAGAAGGACATGAACACGGTCGCCGGCGTCATCATGGCCCACAAGGGCGAGACGCCGGGTCTGGGCGCCGAGATCTCCACGGCGAAGTATCAGGCCAATTTCGTCGGCAAGACGATCTTCGAGGGCGACAAGTTCGTCTCGGTGACGCTGCGCAAGGGCGGTGCGAAGGACCCCGCCCACGAGGTGGATGCCATCTCGGGCGGCACGAAGACCTCGGACGGCGTGACGGCCATGCTCTACAACAGCCTGGCGAACTACCTGCCGCTGCTCGAGGCCAAGCGCCGTGCAGCCGTCGAACAGGTCGTCTATGCCCCCGTCATGGAAGAGTCTAACGATGAAAACAAGTAGAAAACAATGAGTAAGAACGAAAAAGAGCCCTTGTTTTCGGCTAAAAACATGAAATATCTGACGGGGCCGTTCTCCGCGAACAACCCGGTCATCGTGCAGATCCTCGGTATCTGCTCGGCGCTGGCTGTCACCGTGCAGCTCAAGCCGGCCATCGTGATGGCGCTCTCCGTGACCGTCGTGACGGCATTCTCGAACCTGGTGATGTCGCTGCTGCGCAACGGCGTGCCGGCGCGTATCCGCATCATCGTCCAGCTCGTGGTCATCGCCGCGCTGGTGATTCTCGTCGACCAGGTGCTCAAGGCCTACGTCTACGAAATCTCCAAGCAGCTGTCGGTCTACGTCGGTCTGATTATCACCAACTGTATCGTCATGGGCCGCGTCGAGGCCTTCGCTCTGGGCAACAAGCCCTGGGCTTCGTTCCTCGACGGCATCGGCAACGGCCTGGGCTACGGTCTGATTCTGGTCATCGTGGCCTTCTTCCGCGAACTCTTCGGCTCGGGCAGCCTGCTGGGCTTCCGCGTCATTCCCGAGAGCTGGTACATCGCCGAGGGAGGCTTCTATTCGAACTGCGGTCTGATGCTCTTCCCGCCCATGGCGCTCATCATCGTGGGCTGCATCATCTGGGTGCATCGTTCGCGCAACAAGGACTTACAGGAAAAATAGGAGGATAGCGTATGGAATCATTGAATATCTTTATCCGGTCGATCTTCGTCGACAACATGGTCTTCGCCTTCTTCTTCGGCATGTGCTCCTACATCGCCGTGTCGAAGAGCGTCAAGACGGCCCTCGGACTCGGCGCCGCCGTTACCTTCGTGATGGTGATGACCGTGCCCCTGAACTACCTCTTGTATGAATATGTCCTCAAACCCGACGCACTCGTTGCAGGCGTGGACCTGAGCTTCCTCGCGTTCATCATCTTCATCGCGACGATTGCCGCTTTCGTGCAGCTCGTCGAGATGATTGTCGAGAAGTTCTCGCCGACGCTCTACAGCCAGCTGGGTATCTTCCTGCCGCTGATTGCCGTGAACTGCGCCATCATGGGCGGCTCGCTCTTCATGCAGCAGAAGGTCGACGCAGGCGAACTGACGACCTTCTGGCAGACGGTCGTCTACGGTCTGGGTTCGGGTCTGGGCTGGTGGCTCGCCATCGTCATGATGGCCGCCATCCGCGAGAAGACCTCCTACTCGCACATCCCCGCGGCGCTGAAGGGCCCCGGTATCGCCTTCATCATTACGGGCCTGATGGGTATCGCCTTCATGATCTTCTCGGGCATTCAGTTCTAACCTTCAAAAAGAGATTCGGAAAATGACTACAACGATTTTAATAGCGATCGCGGCCTTTCTGGTGATCACGCTGGTGCTGGTCGCACTGCTTCTCTATGCAAAGGCTAAACTGACCTCGTCGGGCGAAGTGACGATCGACATCAACAACGGCGAGCGCGTGATTACGACCGAGAGCGGCTCGACGCTGCTCTCGACGCTGGCCAACAACAAGGTCTTCCTCCCGTCGGCCTGCGGTGGCGGCGGTTCGTGCGGCATGTGCAAGTGCCAGGTGCTCGAGGGCGGCGGTGACATCCTGCCCACCGAGACCGGCTTCATCTCGCGCAAGATGGCCAAGGACCACTGGCGCCTGGGCTGCCAGGTCAAGGTCAAGGAGAACCTCAAGATCAAGGTTCCCGAGGCCGTGCTGGGTGTGAAGAAGTGGGAGTGCACGGTGGTTTCTAACCGCAACATCTCGACCTTCCTCAAGGAGTTCGTGGTGAAGCTTCCGGAGGGCGAGAATCTGAAGTTCCGCAGCGGCGGCTACATCCAGATCGACATCCCGAAGTACGACGCCATCAAGTTCTCGGACATGGACGTGGACGAGAAGTTCCGCGCCGACTGGGACAAGATGAAGATGTGGGACCTGGTGACGACCAACCCCGAGCCGACGTTCCGCGCCTACTCGATGGCCAACCACCCGGCCGAGGGCAACATCATCATGCTGAACATCCGTATCGCCACGCCTCCGTTCGACCGTGCCACGGGCTCGTTCATGAAGGTGAACCCGGGCATCTGCTCGTCGTATATCTTTTCGCGCAAGCCGGGTGACAAGGTGACCATTTCAGGCCCCTACGGCGAGTTCTTCCTGCCGGACAACCTGCCCGACACGCAGGAGCTGATCTTCATCGGCGGCGGCGCCGGTATGGCCCCGATGCGCAGCCACCTGATGCACCTGTTCAAGACCGAGAAGACGAAGCGTCCGGTATCGTTCTGGTACGGTGCCCGTGCACTGAAGGAGGCTCCCTACGTGCACGAATTCCGCGAGATCGAAAAGGAGTTCCCCAACTTCTCGTTCAACCTTGCACTGGACCGTCCCGATCCGGAGGCCGATGCCGCCGGCGAGAAGTACACTCCGGGCTTCGTGCACAACGTGCTCTACGAGAACTACCTGAAGCACCATCAGGCACCCGAGGACTGCATCTACCTCATGTGCGGACCTCCGATGATGATCGCTTCGGTGGTGAAGATGCTCGACTCGCTGGGCGTACCGTCCGAAAATATCCTCTACGACAACTTCGGATCGTAGCGGATCAGCCGACAACTCGAAAAGACCGGGGCGTTGCTTTATGCAGCGCCCCGGTCTTTTTTTGTACGTCGTGCCGGGCAGAGCGGAAAGAGATCGGGACAGTTGTGGGGCCGTTCTGCTGCTCCGTCCTGCGGCCCGTACTGTTCTTGCGGACGGCTGTCCCGTCCGGCTGTCCCCGTCCGGCTGTTCCCATCCGGATGCTCCCGTCCGGCTGTCCCGTCTGGTTGTCCCGCCCGACTGTCGCGGACGGCTGCGGCCGGACGGCTGCGGCCGGACGGCGGCTGCCGGACGGCGGCTGCCGCTGCCGGCCGGATGAAGCAAATATGCGTTTTCGGTCAAGGTATACTAATAATTGCAGTTTCTCAATATTGATTTTCATCAAAATTTCTCCGAAATTTGTTATGCAATACCCCCGATGATGTGCCGTTTTGCAAAACATTTCCTATCTTTGCCGTGTCGTTGCATACGACATGACATATTTTGATGAAAGTGTTTCGCTTTTATCCTTGACGGGAAATCTGGTAAATTTCAAAGGACAAGGAAAACGACACACTCATCACTTGTATCGGCATGAAAGGTGTTCTGCCTTCTGCTATACGAGTGTGGGGTATTGTTTATTTGTCCTTGGGCTTACCAGAGCCTCCCGTCAGATAAACGAACGACTCCACACTTGAACCGAGAATGATTATATACTAATCTGATAATCAATTTATATATTAGGCTTTATCTTTTATTTGGTACCGTATAGTTCCCATATTCTGTCGGTTTCCCAAAGGTTATTATTTTTTTACCCACTGTCTAATAAAAGC
>NZ_CASFQD010000046.1 GCF_949296715.1 uncultured Alistipes sp.
CGCGGCGGCCGCCGTGGCGCTGCTCCCGCAGCCGCACGCCCCCGTCTACGCCGGGCGGATCGTGCGCATCGCCCGCCTGGGCTACTCCCCGGAGTGGACGGCCGGACTGCGCCGCCGGCCCATAGCCACGGTGCTGCTCGCCACCGGCGTGCTGCTCTGCACGCTGCTTCCCTACCTCGGATTCCCGGCCCTCTATCTTGCGGCCCTCTGCTGCGTGAGCCTCTATACGCGCAACGAGCCGCTCGAACTCCTGCTGCTGCCCGAGAAGTCCCCGGCGCGCCTGCTCACGGCGAAGATCCGCACGGCCTGCCGCAACTACTTCCTGCTTGCGGCCCCTTTTGCGCTGCTCGCGGCACTGCTCCACCCCGAGGGGCTCTGGCTCGCGGCGCTCTGGGCTCCGCTCTCGGCCCTGCTGCTCGTCTACGGCGTGCTGGCCAAATACGCCGTCTACGACCCCGCCGCCCCCGAAGCCGCGGCCTCGACCGCCTCGATGCTCGGGCTCGCAGGCTTCATCGTCTGGCCGCTGCTGCCCATAACGCTCGCCATGCTCGTGAGCCACGCGCTCCGGGCCGAAAGGAACCTGAACCGCTACCTGTATGATTACGATTGACTCGCTGCGCGTCCGCCTCGGCGGCCGGACCGTGCTCGACGGCGTGACGATGCACCTCCCGCAGAACGCCGTGCACGGGCTGGTGGGGATCAACGGCGCGGGCAAGACCACGCTGATGAACACCCTCTACGGCTTCGTCGCCCCCGCGGGCGGGAGCATCACCCTCGACGGCCGTCCGCTGCGCCGCCGCGACATCGCCTACCTCGAGAGCGTCAACAGCTTCTACCCCGGCATGACGGGACGCGACTACCTCGATCTGGTGGCCCACTACCACCCGTCGTTCGACCCCGCGCCGTGCATCCGCCGCTTCCGCCTGCCGCTCGACACCCCGATCGAGAACTGCTCCGAGGGGACGCGCCGCAAGCTGGCCCTGACGGCCGTGCTCATGCAGCGCAAGCGGCTCGTGCTGCTCGACGAGCCCTTCAACGGGCTCGACATCGAGAGCCTCTACGTCGCGCAGCAGCTGATTCTCGCCCTGGGCAGCGAGGGACGCACGGTGCTGGTCAGCTCGCACGTGCTTGCGACGATCGAACCCCTGTGCGACGACCTCTACCTGATGGACGGCGGGTGTATCCGCCGCCGCTACGACCGCACGGAGTTCCGCCGCGCGGAGCGCGAGATCGAGGAGACCTTCCGCCGACGCTATGCGCTCGGAAATCCGGAAAATTAGCGTACCTTTACACCCGCAACATGCAAACCGCCATCGAATCATAGAATAGAGATGAAGATTCTTTTCGCCACGAACAACGCCCACAAGCTCGCGGAGGTGCAGGCCGTGCTGGGCGACAGCTATACCCTTGTCACGCCGCGCGACTGCGGCGTCACGGAGGAGATTCCCGAGACGCAGCCGACACTCGAGGGCAACGCCCTGCAGAAGGCCCGCTACCTCTACGAACGCACGGGCCTCGACTGCTTTGCCGACGACACGGGTCTCGAGGTCGAGGCGCTCGGCGGCGCCCCGGGCGTCCACTCGGCGCGCTACGCCACCGACGGCCACGACTTCGCGGCCAACAACCGCCTGCTGCTGCGGAACCTCGCAGGCAAGGAGAACCGCCGGGCCCGCTTCCGCACGGTCGTGGCGCTGATTCTCGGCGGCCGCGAATACCTCTTCGAGGGGGTGGTCGAGGGGCAGATCATCGACCACGAAACGGGCCACGAAGGCTTCGGCTACGACCCGCTCTTCCGACCCGACGGCTACGACCGCACCTTCGCGCAGATGACCACCGAAGAGAAGAACGCCGTCTCGCACCGCGCCCGCGCCGTGCGCAAGCTCGCGACCTTCCTGCACGAATACGTCAGGGAATAATTCCGAAAACAGACCGTCACGATGAAACTGGAGAATGTCCGCTGGGGAATCCTCGGCTGCGGCGACGTCTGCGAGCGCAAGAGCGGCCCGCCGATGTACAAGACCGCCCATTCGTCGCTCGTCGCCGTCATGCGGCGCGACCGCGAGCGGCTGCTCGACTTCGCGCGGCGCCACGGCGTCGCCCGCACCTACACCGATGCCGACGCGCTGATCGCCGACCCGGAGGTCGACATCGTCTACATCGCCACGCCGCCCGCCTCGCACCGCGAGCTGACGCTGCGCGTGCTCGCGGCCGGGAAGCCCGTCTACGTCGAGAAGCCCATGGCGATGACCTACGCCGAGTGCCGGGAGATGATCGCCGCGGCCGACCGGGCCCGTCAGCCCCTCTTTGTCGCCTATTACCGCCGGGCGCTGCCCTACTTCGTGAAGGCCAGGGAGCTGCTCGACGCCGGGGCGATCGGCACGCCGCTCACCGTCGAGGTGCGCTACCTGCGCCCCGCCGCCCCGGAGGACCGCGACGCCGCGCACCTGCCCTGGCGCCTGCGCCGCGAGACGGGCGGCGAGGGGTACTTCTGCGACATGGCGCCCCACACGCTCGACATCCTCGACTTCCTGCTCGGCGAGATCGACCATGCGCAGGGCTGCGCCGTCAACCGCGGCGGGCTCTACGAGGTGGCCGACACCGTCACGGCGTCGTTCCGCTTCCGCTCGGGCGTCGCCGGGACGGGCACCTGGTGTTTCGTCGCACCCGAAGCCGAGCGCGCCGACTCGATCCGCATCACCGGCAGCCGGGGGACGCTCCACCTGGCGACCTTCTCGTTCGAGCCGCTGGAGCTGACCACCCCCGCCGGCACCGAACGCTTCGCCTTCGAGCCGCCCGAGCACATCCAGGGCCCGCTGATCGGCACGATCGTCGACGAGCTGCGCGGTGTGGGACAATGCCCCTCGACGGGCGTCTCGGCGGCCCGCACGTCGCGCATCATGGACCTGATCCTGCGCGGCGAAGCGTAAACGAGCCCGGACTTGGAATTGACCGACGGAATAACTACCTTTGCCCTCCCATGGAGAAGACCGCAATGACAACCTATACGAAAGAGGAGCGCTTCGACGCCGCGACCGTCGAGGCGCTGAAGGAGCACTACGCCGCAATCCTCCGCCTGCTGGGCGAGGACCCCGCGCGCGAAGGGCTGCTCAAGACCCCGGAGCGCGTGGCCAAGGCCATGTCGTTCCTGACGAAGGGATACGACGAAAACCCGCTGGAGATCATCCGCTCGGCGACCTTCCGCGAGGAGTACAAGCAGATGGTCCTCGTCAAGGACATCGAGCTCTACTCGCTCTGCGAGCACCACATGCTGCCCTTCTACGGCAAGGCGCACGTCGCCTACATCCCCAACGGCTACATCACGGGGCTCTCGAAGATCGCCCGCGTCGTGGAATGCTTCGCCCGCCGCCTGCAGGTGCAGGAGCGGCTCACGGTGCAGATCCGCGACTGCATCCAGGAGGCCCTCGCGCCGATGGGCGTGGCCGTGGTCATCGAGGCAAGCCACATGTGCATGCAGATGCGCGGCATCGAGAAGCAGCAGTCGGCCACGACGACCTCGGCCTTCACGGGCATCTTCCTCTCCGACCACCGCACGCGCGAGGAGTTCATGACCCTCATCTCGCACCGCTACCGGTAGCCGTCCGGTGCGGGCCGTGCCGCTGCTGCGGCAGGTCTCCGGCAAAAAGGGCGCAACGACAGGCAGCAGGCGGCAAACAACAGGAGACCGGCGGCAAACAACAAGAGACCAGCGGCAGGGAACAGAAGACAAAAGACAAAACGCAGCGGGAGACATCCTTTTTCGGGTGTCTCCCGCCTTTTTCATGCCCGGCGCCGGCGCCGCGTCGAAAAAGGGCCTCTTTGTATCCGATTCGGGCTGCGGTGCGGAAAACGCCCGCTTCGGAACGGATTTTGAAACCCGGGGCACAGACGCAAACCTAAAAATCAAAAAACATGACCGTCAAAAATTTACGTTTCATCGCTATCGCACTCGCAGCAGTTGCGGTCAGCGCGTGCCAGAAGGAGCCCTCGACTTCGGACCTTCACAAGGAGTACCTGGTCTACACGGCTCACGACACCAAGGCCGATTTCGCCGCCGTGGAGACCTATTTCATCCCCGACAGCATCCTCGTCATCGGCAGCAACGACAAGACCGAGTATTGGAAGGATGCCGACGCCCTCGAAATCGTCGATGCGGTCGTCGCCCGCATGGACGCCGCAGGCTACGTGCGCTCGGAGGACAAGCAGGCCGCCAACGTCGGCATCCAGATGAGCTACGTGAAGCAGGTGACCTACTTCGTCGGGTACGACAACCCGTTCTGGTGGTGGTACTACCCCTACTACTGGACCCCCGGCTACTGGGGCAACTGGGGCGGATGGCACTACCCCTACAGTGTCTACTACGGCTACACGGCCGGCTCGCTGCTCATCGAGATGGTCGACCTCGAGGCCGAAGAGGCCGCCGACCGCAAACTGCCCGTCATCTGGGACAGCTTCATCGGCGGGCTGCTCACCTCGAACGAGGAGCTGAACCAGCAGCGCACGCTCGCGGCCGTCGAACAGGCCTTCGACCAGTCGCCCTACCTGACCAAATAGTCCAACCGCAAAACATCGACCGATTATGAAAACATCGAAATACCTCCGTGTACTCGCGCTCGGCGCCCTGCTCTTCGCCGCCGCAATCCCTGCCAAGGCGCAGGTCTTCCCGAACACCTACATGAACATCGACTGGCAGCTGGGCGTGCCCCTCGACAACGGATTCGCCGACGAGACCTCGGGCTGGGGCATGAACTTCGAGGGCGGTTACTTCGTCACGCCCGCGATGACCGTCGGCGCCTTCATCTCCTACCAGACCAACCTGGAGAAGATTCCGCGCCAGACGCTCGACCTCGGGGACGGCGCCGCGCTGACAACCAACCAGAAACATGCGCTCTTCCAGCTGCCTTTCGGCGTTGCGACGCGCTACAACTGGCTGACCGAAAGCGTCTTCCAACCCTATGTCGGACTCAGGCTGGGTGCCTGCTGGACCGAAATGTCCTCCTACTACTACGTTGTCAAGCAGTACGACGATTCGTGGGGCTTCTACCTCTCGCCCGAGCTCGGCTTCTCGATCTTCCCGCGTCCGGACTACCGGCTGGGCTTCCACGTGGCCGTCTACTACAGCTACGCCACCAACAGCAACGACGTGCTGACCTATTCGGTCAACCGCCTCAACAACTTCGGCGTGCGCGTCGGCGTGTCGTTCTGACACCGCATCCCTGCCGACAAAGCCGGGCCACGGAGAGTGGGCCCGGCTTGTTTTTTTCGTTCCGACGGCCGTTTGCGGCACAAAATGTCCGGAATACCGCGAAGAGTACGCCATAAAGCCCCGAAGCAGGGTTGAGAGAGGATAAAATTCATACATTTGTTTTCATGACCTTAAATCCTCATCAAAGAATGGAACAACACCTCGTATCGCGGCTCCGGCGGATTCTTCCGGCAGCCGCCCTGCTGCTGGCCGTCTCCTGCTCCAGGGACAAGGCCGACATCGTACAGCTCCCCACACCCCAGACCATCGAAGCGACCCCGACGGAAACCTCGCTGCAACTCGAATGGGCCGCCGTCGAAAAAGCCTCGCGCTATGAACTGCAGGCCGGCAACGAGACGGGATACGCCTTCGAGACCGTCGTCGAGCAGCCCCGCTATGAGCTCACGGGGCTCGAGCCCTACAGTGAATACGCCGTGCGGGTGCGGGCGATTGTCTCCGCAGGGAACTACAGCGATTCGGAGTGGAGCGCCTGGACGACCTTCCGGACCCTCGACCGCGCCGTGGCCGAGGCGTTCGACGGCGGCACGGGCACCGGGGAAGACCCCTACCGGATCACGCGGCCGTCGCACCTCGCCCTGCTGGCGCAGGTCGTCAACAACCGCGAGAGCGGGTACAGCGACGCGGGCGTGCACTATGCGCTGACGGCGGACATCGACCTCTCGGAGTATGAGAACTGGACCCCGATCGGCCTCGGACCCGAGGACGGCCGCTACCCCTACGAGAATCCCGACCGGGCATTCCAGGGCGTCTTCGACGGAAACGGACACACGATCTCCGGCCTGAAGGTGGAGCTCACGGGCGAAACGACCTTCACGAGCGCCGGTCTGTTCGGCGTGAACGACGGCACGATCCGCAACCTCAATGTCGCGGGATCGGTCCGTGCCGCGACCACGGCGGCCGACAAAAGCTACGTGCTGGCGGGCGGCATCGCCGGATTCAACATCATCGCCTACGAAGACGGCATGAACACGCGTCCCGGATCGGGCGCCATCGAATCCTGCACGTTCCGGGGATCCGTCTCGGCCTCGTGCGGCCCCGACACGCAAGGTGAAGCCGATGCGGGCGGCATCTGCGGCATGGCCGAGTCGGGCAACATCGACTACTGCAACGTCACGCTCGGCGACGGCGACCAGCTCTCCACCTCGGGCGGCACGATCTCGATGGCGGGCGGCATCGTCGGTGCCATGAACGGCGGACGCATCACCCACTGCTCGTTCAACGGAACAGGAGCGCTCGAATGCGCCTTCACCGCCGTTCCCGAAGGCTACTACATCTACGCGCAGACGGGCGGCATCGCCGGATCGGTGACCGACGCGGCGATCGAGAGCTGCAACGTCGAATTCGGCGGTGCGCTGCGCATTCCCGACGGCGGGGCCGCCAACTGCAATGCGGGCCTCGTCTGCGGCAACTCGGGGGCCTCGGTCACCGACTGCTTTGCGAAATTCTCGGGCGACGCCACGATCCGCAGCGGCGGCACGATCAACTTCGGCGGCATCGCCGGCACACTCTCGGGAAGCAGCCAGGGAGCCGTGACGCTCGCCACGGCCGAACTGGGCGGCACGCTGACGATCGGGCAGACGGACAACTACTCCGACGTCAACGTCGGCGGCATCTACGGCTCGGCTGCGAGTGCCATCATCTCGGCCTGCAAGGCCTCGATCTCCGCCGCGATCGACATCACGTCGCAGGTCAGCGACGCCACGACCAACGTCAATGCGGGCGGCATCGCGGGTCTGGGCAGCATCCTCACGGCCGGCTGCCACGCCGACTGGGACGAGTCCGCCAGCGTCCGGATCACCTCCGACCGCACGAACTTCGGCGGTGTGGCCGGCATGGTGCTCTCGGGTGACAACTACTCCTATCTGATCGGGTGCTACGCCCTCTGCAACGGCCGCGTGGAGATCGCACCCAACAGCGGATCGGGCTATACGGCCCATGCGGGCGGCATCGTCGGCAATTTTTCGGGCTATTCGATGATCTGGCCCGTAGTCATGGAGATTCCGGCCTTCATGCACGGATGCTACGCCCTCGTCGAGAGCGACTTCGCCATCACGGACGGCTCGGCCAAAGGCGTGGCCGGGTATTCCGAGGCGGCAGTCTGCACGGGGGCCTACTGGGGGTCGAAAAAGGGCGGCATCAGCGAGGAACTCGCCGGCTGCGAGGCCTTCGCGAGCCTCGACCAGGCGGGATTCGAAGCCGCCATCGAACAGATGAACGCCGCCATCGCCAATTCGGCAATCGCCTCGCTCGTACAGGTCAGCTACGTCTACGACGCCGCCAAGGGCATCCCGGTGCTCTCCGACGCCCAATAGCCGGACGACCGCAACAAACCGAAAAGGCGGGACCTCTGCTTGAGGTCCCGCCTTTTCCATTCCGGGTCCGCCCGTCAGTGGGCCTCGAGCCAGTTGTTACCCACGCCGGCATCGGCGATCAGCCGCACCTTGAGCCGCGCGGCCGACTCCATGCACTCGGTAACGATGCGCGTAACGGCCTCCTGCTCCGTGCGGAGCATGTCGACGACCAGTTCGTCGTGCACCTGCAGGATGACGCGCGAGCGGATGCCCTCGGCAGCGAAGCGGCGGTGGACGTTGATCATGGCGATCTTCATGATGTCGGCCGCCGAGCCCTGGATCGGGGCGTTCACGGCGTTGCGTTCGGCCAGACCGCGGGCCACGGCATTCTGCGAGGCGATGTCGTTCAGGTAGCGCCGCCGCCCGAAGATCGTCGAGACGAAGCCCTCCTCCTTGGCCTTTGCCACGACGCGGTCCATGTACTCCTTGACCTTGGGGTAGGACTCGAAGTAGCCGTCGATGATCTCGCGGGCCTCCTTGCGGGGGATTTCGAGGCGCTGGCTCAGGCCGAAGGACGAGATGCCGTAGATGATGCCGAAATTGGCCGTCTTGGCGCGCCGCCGCTCCTCGGGCGTCACCTCGTCGAGCTGCTTGTGGAAGAGCCGTGCGGCCGTCGCGGCGTGGATGTCCTCGCCGTGCTCGAAGGCCGCGATGAGCGACTCGTCGCCCGAGAGGTGGGCCATCAGCCGCAGCTCGACCTGGCTGTAGTCGGCCGAGAGCAGCAGGTGGTCGTCGTCCGAGGGGATGAAGGCCTTGCGGATGCGGCGCCCCATCTCGTCGCGCACGGGAATGTTCTGCAGGTTGGGATTCGTCGACGAGAGGCGCCCGGTGGCCGTCACGGCCTGGTTGAAGGAGGTGTGGATGCGCCCCGTCGTGCGGTTGACCAGCTGCGGCAGCGCCTCGACGTAGGTCGACAGGAGCTTCTTCACACCGCGGTATTCGAGCACGAGGTCCACGATGCGGTAGCGGTGGGCGAAGGTCTGGAGGTACTCCTCGTCGGTGCAGAACTGCTTGGTGCGCGTCATCTTGGGCTTCTCGGCGATGCGCATCTTCGCGAAGAGCACCTCGCCCAGCTGCCGCGTCGAGTTGATGTTGAGCGTCGGCTCCCCGGCCTCGGTGCGAATCTGCTGCTCGAGTTCGGAGAGCCGGCGGTTCAGCTCGACAGCGTATTCGGCCAGCGCGTCGCAGTCGATGCGCACGCCCGCCATCTCGATGTCGGCCAGCACCCCGATCATCGGCTCCTCGATCTCGGAATAGAGGTGCTGCAGACCGATGCGCTCGACCATCGGGTAGAGCACCTGCTTGAGCTGCAACGTGATGTCGGCATCCTCGGCGGCGTACTCCTTGACGCGCTCGACGTTGACCATGTCCATCGTCAGCTGCTTCTGCCCCTTGCCGATGAGCGTCTCGATCTCGATGGGCCGGTAGTCGAGGTAGCGCTCCGCCAGGGCATTCATGTTGTGCCGCGACTCGGGATCGAGCAGGTAGTGGAGGATCATCGTGTCGTAGAGCCGGCCGCGGACCTCCACGCCGATGCGGCGCAGCACCATCAGGTCGAACTTGATGTTCTGGCCGATCTTGGCGATGCGCTCGTTCTCGAAGAGCGGACGCACGATCGCGGCATACTCGGCCGCGGTCTCCTCGCGGAAGGGGACGTACCACGCCTCGTGCGGCACGACGGCGAGCGACAGCCCGACGATGCGGTCGTTGAAGATGTCGAAGCCCGTGGTCTCGGTGTCGAAGCAGAATTCGCCGTAGCGCGCGACCTCAGCCACGACCGCGCGCAGCTGCGCGGCATCCGTGACGAGGCGGTAGTCGTGGGGCGTGTTCTGCGCCGTGTGCGGCTGCGGGCTGTCGGCTTCGGCCGCCGCTTCCGCCGCAGGCGCCGCGGGGGCTTCGGCAGCAGGCTGCGGCGCCGCCACCGGTTCGTCGAAGAGGCTGCCCTGCCCGGCAAGGGCCGCGCGCTTCGCCGCCGCGGACTTCGCACGGGCCATCTCGGCCAACTGCGTCTGCGCCTCCTGCCGCGGACCGTCGGGCAGCGGCTCGGCGGGCGCGAGGTTCGACAAATCGTTCAGAAAGGCCTTGAAGTCCAGCTCCGCAAAGAGGGCGCGCAGCTCGTCGAGGTGGGGCTCGCAGACCGTGAGCTCCTCCTCGCGGAAGGGGATCGGCACGTCGAGGCGGATCGTCGTCAGCGTCTTGGCCAGCCGCAGGCGGTCACACCATGCGGCGATCTTCTCGCCCTGCTTGCCCTTGATGCGGGAGACGTTTCCCAGGATGTTCTCCACGGTGCCCCACTCCTGCACCAGCTTGCAGGCGCTCTTCTCGCCGATGCCCGGCACGCCGGGGATGTTGTCCGAGGCGTCGCCCCACAGCGCGAGGATGTCGCGCACGAGCACCGGGTCGTCAATGCCGTAGCGGGCGCGGATGGCCTCGCGGTCGACGATCTCGATGCTGCCGTCGGCACCCTTCTGCTTGTAGATGCGGCAGTTGTCGCGCACGAGCTGCCCGTAGTCCTTGTCGGGCGTCACCATGTAGACCTCGTAGCCCGCCGCGGCGCCCTGCTGCGAGAGGGTGCCGATCACATCGTCGGCCTCGAAGCCTTCGACCTCCAGGATCGGGATGCACATCGCATGCAGCACCCGCTTGACATAGGGGACCGAGAGGATGATGTCCTCGGGGGTCTCCGCGCGGTTGGCCTTGTACTCGGGGTAGATTTCGCGGCGGAAGCTCCCGCCGGGAGGGTCGAACGCCACGCCCAGCAGATCGGGACGCTCGCGCTTGAGGATGTCGCGCAGGAACTTCACGAAGCCGAAGACCACCGAGGTGTTCATCCCGGAGCGGTTGCGCATGGGGCGCCCCAGAAAGGCGTAGTAATACTTGAATATCAACGCATAGGCGTCGACCAGAAAGAGTTTTTTCATACGTTGCAATGTTTTTCCGCCGCACGGCGGGCAGGCGGCCGGCGGGGTGGGTGTGCGGTGCGGACCGGCGGCGTCAGCGGTTGTCCTCGGCGAACCACTCGGCGAACGAGGTGGCCGTCTCGTGCAGGCGCAGCGACCAGAGCGCCACCCCCTCGGGCAGCCGGGCCCGGATGCGGCGGGCGAAGTCGTCGAGCATGTTCTCGCACGTCGGCTGGTAGGGGACCGTCACGATGTTGCCGAAGCGCGCGGAAAGCACCCCGCGCAGGGAGTCGTTGCCCGCCGAACCGCGCAGCACGAGCGCATGGTCGAAGCGCGAGACGATCTCCTCGTTGACGATCCGTTTCAGGACGCCGAAATCCATCACCATGCCGCATTTGGGGTCGGCGTCGTCCGCCTGCGGCGAGCCCTTGACCGTCACAAACAGCCGGTAGGAGTGTCCGTGAATCTCGCGGCAGGGGCCGTCGTATCCGTCGAGCGCGTGGGCCGCCTCGAAGGAAAATTCCTTGGTCAATCTGATTACTGCCATATACCTGCAAAGATAGGCAAAAAAGCGGGTTCGGCCGCATGTCGGGGTGCTTTTCTCGCACCGCACCCGGCAGAAAGCGGAAAAACGGCGAAAGCGGAGTGCCGCACCGGGCGCCGCCTCCGCCGGTGAATGGCCGCCGCAACATCCGCCTTGATTCTCCGACAGACCCACGATCGCACCGAAGAACAGATACCCGCCTCCGCCGACGGCAGCCCCCGCCGTATTGTCCGCCCCCGGCACTCCGACAGACCCGCCGCGTGTTGCGGAACAGACACCCGCCGTCCGACAGCCGCCCCCGCCGCATGGTCCGCCCCTGCTCTCCGGCACCCCGACGCTGCGCCCGTCAGCAGAAAATTTATCGAAAAACAATAAATTTTTCTTGTTACTCAAATTTTTTTGGCTATATTTGCCTTCGAAATCTTCCGAAAACACCAAATATCCGAAAAAATGGATTTGCTCACAGTAGAACACGTCACCAAACGCTATGCCGAACATACGGCACTCGACGACGTATCGCTCTCGATTCCCAAAGGATCGGTCTACGGGCTGCTCGGACCCAACGGCGCCGGCAAGACGACGCTCATCCGCATCATCAACCGCATCACGGCCCCCGACACGGGCCGCGTGCTGCTCGGCGGGCGCGAAATCGCCCCCGAGGATGTCCGCCGCATCGGCTACCTGCCCGAGGAGCGGGGTCTCTACAAGAAGATGAAGGTCGGCGAACAGGCCGTCTTCTTCGCCCGCCTGAAGGGACTTTCGCGCCGCGAAGCCGTCGCACGGCTCAAAAAGTGGTTCGTCAAGTTCGGCATCGAAGGGTGGTGGGACAAGAAAATCGAGGAGCTCTCGAAGGGCATGGCCCAGAAGGTGCAGTTCATCGTCACGGTGCTGCACGAACCCGAGCTGCTGATCTTCGACGAGCCCTTCTCGGGCTTCGACCCGATCAACGCCAACCTGCTCAAGGAGGAGATTCTCGCCCTGCGCGACAAGGGGTCCACGGTAATCTTCTCGACGCACAACATGTCATCGGTCGAGGAGATTTGCGACCACATCACGCTCATCAACAAGTCGAAGAACATCCTCTCGGGACGCGTCGACGAAATCCGCCGCCGCCACGGCGCCAACATCTTCGAGGTGGCCTACCGCGGCGAGGAGGCCGACCTGCGCCGCGCCATCGAGGGCCGCTGCGAGATACTCGAGGGTGCCGCCGAGGAGTCGGTCTACCGCACGCTCAAGCTCCACGTCGAGCACGACGAGGAGGTGCGGCAGGTGATCGACGCCGCAAACCGGGCCGTCGAGCTGCGCTCGTTCCGCGAAATCATCCCCTCGATGAACGACATCTTCATCCGCGCCGTGAACGGACAGCTTTAGAACATTCCGCCATGAAAAGGGGAAACGAAGAGACCGGACAGCGAAATCCGCAGCGCCCCGGACGGGCCGCCCTGCGGACGCTTGCCGGCCTGTGCCTGGGATTCGGCATGTACGGGATGATTCACGGCCTGAAGAGCGAGGAGGGCACCCTCCTGCCCGTACCGGCCTCGATCATGCTGTGCGGCGGCATCCTGCTGCTCCGGCACGACCTTCGCACCCGGAAAACAGAAGAGAAAGAGAACCGATAAAACCTACACACCATGTCCAACGTATCCATCATAATCCAGCGCGAGTTCAACGAACGCGTGCGCAAAAAGTCCTTCATCATCACCACGATTCTCATGCCCGTGCTGATGATCGTCCTGATGATTGCCCCGGCGCTCATCATGGAGTACTCCAAGGGGGAGCAGAAGACAATCGCCGTAATCGACGACAGCGGCCTGGTGGCCCCGCAGCTCCGGAGCGACGAGGAGCTGCGCTTCGAGCCGACCGACCTTTCGACCGACGAGGCGCGCCGCGCGCTGACCGACCACTTCGGCGTGCTCTACATCGGGAGCGACATCCTCGAGAACCCCGCCAACGTGAGACTCTATGCCAATTCGTCGTCGTCGCTCTCCATCGAGAGCAACATCACCGGGCAAATCGAGGATATTCTCGAGGCCGAGAAGCTCAAGGCATACCACATCGACAACCTCCAGCAGATTCTCAACGAGGTGAAGACCACCGTCACGCTGCAAACCTTCCGCAACGACAAGTCGCAGGAGGCCGATTCGCAGGCCCAGTCGTCGACCGTCGCCACGGCCGCCGGCTACATCCTCGGCTTCGTGCTCTACATGTTCCTGCTGATTTACGGCTCGATGGTCATGCAGTCGGTCATCGAGGAGAAGAACAACCGCGTGCTCGAGGTGGTGGTCTCCTCCGTGCGGCCCTTCGACCTGATGCTGGGCAAGATTCTCGGCGTGGCCCTCGTGGCCGTGGTCCAGGTGCTCATCTGGGGCGTGCTGATCTTCGCCGTCGGGGCGATTGCCCTGCCGCAGCTCATGCCCGCCGAGATGATGGCCGGCGTGCAGGCCATGCAGCAGGGGATGCCCGACGCCGCGGCGATGGGCGACATGGACCCCGAGATGCTGCAGGCCGTGGCCGCCGTCACCGACACGGGCTACATCCTCAAAATCTTCGTCTGCCTGCTGCTCTTCGTCTTCGGCGGCTACCTGCTCTACTCGGCCATGTTCGCCGCCGTGGGCTCGGCCGTGGACAACGTCCAGGACGCCTCGCAGCTGCAAATGCCCGTCACGCTGCCGATTATCCTCGCGCTGATGATGATGCTCGCCGTCATCAAGGACCCCAACTCGTCGCTGGCCTTCTGGTTCTCGATCATCCCCTTCACGTCGCCCGTCGTGATGATGGCCCGCATCCCCTACGACATTCCCCTCTGGGAGATTGTCCTCTCGCTCGTCGTGCTCTACGCCTCGTTCGTGGCGATGGTCTGGTTCGCCGGCAAAATCTACCGCGTGGGTATCTTCATGTACGGCAAGAAACCCACCTTCAAGGAGTTGCTCAAGTGGGTGCGCTACAAGTACTGATTCCTGCCGGAAACCGGGCTCCGACCGAAAATCGGGGCCCGGTTTTTGTTCGGGAACCATTTTTTTCTGTTATCCGAATAACAGTTTCTTGAAATTATTTCCTAAATTTGCGACGGATTAGGAATACAAAGTTCAACAACATCAATATTAAAGTCCAAAAACTATGATTTCGATCGACAACTACGATTTCAAGGGCAAGCGCGCGATTATCCGCGTGGATTTCAACGTGCCCGTCAACGAGAAGGGCGAAGTGACGGACGACACCCGTATCCGTGCCGCCATGCCGACGATCAAGAAGGTGCTCGCCGAGGGCGGCGCCGTGATTCTCATGTCGCACATGGGACGTCCGAAGAAGAATCCCGATATGAAATACTCGCTCGAGCAGATCGTACCGGCCATCGAGAAGAACCTCGGCGTGAAGGTACAGTTCGCCGGCGACTGCATGGGCGAGAAGGCTGCCGAGCTCTGCAAGAACGTCAAGCCGGGCGAGGTCGTGCTGCTTGAGAACCTGCGTTTCTACGCCGAGGAGGAGGGCAAGCCCCGCGGCCTGGCCGAGGACGCCACCAAGGAGGAGAAGGACGCTGCCAAGAAGGCCCTGAAGGAGGGTCCGCAGAAGGAGTTTGTCAAGAAGCTCGCTTCGTATGCCGACTGCTACATCAACGACGCATTCGGTACGGCACACCGCAAGCACGCTTCGACCTACCTGATCGCCAAGGAGTTCCCCAACGACAAGATGTTCGGCTACCTGATGGAGAAGGAGGTCAAGGCCATCTCGTCGCTCATGGAGGCCCCGCAGCACCCGTTCTGCGCCATCGTGGGCGGTTCGAAGGTTTCGTCGAAGATCGGCGTCATCAAGGCCCTCATCGAGAAGGTTGACTCGATCATCATCGGCGGCGGCATGACCTACACCTTCGCAGCCGCACAGGGCGGCAAGGTCGGCAACTCGATCTGCGAGCCCGACATGTTCCCCGTGGCCCTCGAAATCCTCGAGCTGGCCAAGCAGAAGGGCGTGCAGCTCGTCATGTCGCCCGACGCCCTGATTGCCGACGCCTTCTCGGCCGACGCCAACACCTCGACGGCTCCGGCCGACAACATTCCCGACGGATGGGAGGGTGTCGACATCGCCGACGAGGGCAAGAAGCGCTTCCGCGAGCACATCCTCGGCTGCAAGACCATCCTCTGGAACGGTCCCGTGGGTGTCTTCGAAATCGACAAGTTCGCAACCGGCTCGAAGGAGGTGGCCCTGGCCATCGCCGAGGCTACGAAGAACGGCGCCTACTCGCTCATCGGCGGCGGCGACTCGGTAGCCTGCATCAACAAGTTCGGCCTGGCCGACCAGGTATCCTACATCTCGACCGGCGGCGGCGCCCTGCTCGAATACATCGAGTTCGGAACCCTGCCCGGCGTCGAAGCGATCGCCAAGTAGGCAGCCCGGACCAGACAACGATCCGAAACAGGGACGTCCGGGCACCCCGGAGGTCCCTGTTTCACACATAAAACCCGAACAACCATGAAAAAGATTTTGATTTTCGCCGCCATGGCCTGTATGGCAAGCTGTCAGAATACGACAACCAAAACCCCGGCCATCGACACGACGAACTTCGACCTCACGGTCGCTCCGAATGCCGATTTCTACCAGTACGCCACGGGCGGCTGGCAGGCCAAGAACCCGCTCAAACCCGAATATTCGCGCTACGGCTCGTTCGACGTGCTGCGCGACAACAACGAGAAGCGCATCAACGCCCTCTTCTCGGAGATGACGAAGATGGAGGCTGCCGCCGGCAGCGTCGAGCAGAAGATTTCGGACCTCTACAAGATGGGCCTCGACTCCGCACGCCTGAATGCCGAGGGCGCCGCCCCGATCAAGGCCAAGGTCGACGAGCTGCTCTCGATTGCCGACCGCTCGCAGCTCACCAAAGCCATCGCACGGCTGCACATGACCGTCGCCAACCCCTTCTTCGGCATCGGCGTGGAGGCCGACCTGATGAACAGCAACGCGAACGCCCTCTACGCCTCGCAGTCGGGCCTCGCGATGGGTGACCGCGACTACTACCTCACGCCCGAGAACGAGCACATCCGCACCGCCTACAGGGAGTACCTGGGCCGCATCTTCCGTCTGGCCGGCGTTCCCGAGACCGAAATCGAGAAGGCCGTCGCAGGCGTGATGGAGGTCGAGACGCAGCTGGCCGAGAAGTCGTGGTCGAACGTCGAGCTGCGCAACATCCCGGCGATGTACAACCCGATGTCGAAGGCCGACTTCGAGAAGGCATACGACGCCATCGACTGGGCAACCTACTACAAAGAGATGGGCATCGGTGACTTCGAGACGATCATCGTCACCACGCCGTCGGCCGTCGCCAACGCCAACGAGATTCTGAAGAAGGCCCCGCTGGAGAACATCCGCTACTACCTGGCCGCCCAGTACATCAACGCCGCCGCCTCGTACCTGAGCGACGACTTCATCGACGCCTCGTTCGACTTCTACGGCCGGACGATGTCGGGCACGCAGGAGCAGAAGCCCCGCTGGAAGCGCGCCATGTCGGTACCCAACAGCACCCTCTCGGAGGCCGTGGGCGAGATGTACGTCGCCAAGTACTTCCCCGCCAAGGACAAGGAGCGCATGCTCGCCCTGGTGAAGAACCTGCAGAAGGCCCTCTCGCAGCACATCGACGCCCTCGACTGGATGTCGGACGCCACGAAGGCCAAGGCCCAGGAGAAGCTCGCCGCCTTCACCGTGAAAATCGGCTATCCCGACAAGTGGAAGGACTACTCGACGCTCGAGATCGACCCGCTGAAGAGCTACTGGGAGAACATCGTCGAGGCCAACCGCTGGTACACGGCCGACAACATCGCCGAGCTGAACAAGCCCGTCGACCGGGCCAAGTGGCAGATGTCGCCGCAAACGGTCAACGCCTACTACAACCCGACGACCAACGAGATCTGCTTCCCGGCCGCCATTCTCCAGCCTCCCTTCTACAATCCGGATGCCGACGATGCGGTCAACTACGGCGCCATCGGCGTGGTGATCGGCCACGAGATGACCCACGGATTCGACGACCAGGGCCGCAACTTCGACAAGGACGGCAACATGAACAACTGGTGGACCGACGAAGACGCCGCCGCCTTCAAGGCCAAGACGGACATTCTGGTCAAGCAGTTCGACGCCATCGAGGTGCTGCCCGCCCGGGACGGCCAGCCGGCGCTCCACGCCAACGGCGCCCTCTCGCTGGGTGAGAACATCGCTGATCAGGGCGGCCTGCGCGTCGCCTGGACGGCTTACCAGAACTCGCTCGAGGGCAAGCAGGCCCCGGCTCCGATCGACGGCTTTACCGATGCACAGCGCTTCTACCTGGCCTACGCCACGCTCTGGGCGCAGAACATCCGCGACGAGGAGATCGCCCGCCTGACGAAGCTCGACGTGCACTCGCTGGGCAAGTGGCGCGTGAACGCCACGCTGCGCAACCTCGAGAGCTTCTACGAAGCCTTCGGCATCACCGACGGCGAGATGTTCATGCCGGCTGAGGAGCGCGTAATCATCTGGTAAGAGCGGTTGCGGCGGCAGGGTATCCCGCCGACCGGACCCGCAGCAGAAAAGGGACGACCCCGATTGGAGGGTCGTCCCTTTTTTCGTCACGGGGCGGCGGATCACGCCGTCCTCCCACCCGACCGGAGCCGGTCAATAGAAGGTGCCCTTCGGGGCGAAGATGGTGTAGCCGAAATTGAAAGTCAGGTACATGTTCCGCCACGAATCGAGGTCGTATTTCGTCAGCGCGAGACTCACCGGACCGATGGGCGTGTGGTAGACCAGCAGCGCCTCGGCGATATAGTGCCAGCGCCGGTCGGGACGGTCGGCCAGCGCCACGGGGACGAACGACCGCTTGTTGCGCATCATGGCGTAGAAGCCCGTGCGCAGGAAGAAGTTGGGCATCAGGTCGAAGGTCGGCATCACGCCCCCGGCGACGAAGCGTTCGGCCCGAAAATCGGGCATGTAGACCATCTTTGCATGGGGGATGGGCGCGTAGACGGGCATCGACATGAGCGTCGCGCCCGGTGTCGTGAAGTCGGGGTGGTTCGTCAGCACGGCGTCGATATTGAATCCGAACGAAAACCAGCTGACGGGCGGAATGTCGAAATACTTGTCCCACGTGAAGCGGCCGCCGAACCAGTGGCGCGTGCGACGCGAAAGGAAGCGGTCGACCTCCGCCGGGGCATACTTGTCGCGCCCCGTCACGTAGATGGCCGAGAAGTGCAGGTCCGAACCGCGCCGCGGGTAGAGGAACTTGTCGAGCGTGTTGCGCGCCACCTCGGCCTTCAGGGCAAAGAACGAGAAGCGCGTATGGTCGTCCTCCTCGACCTGCCGGTTGTCCGAACCGTAGTGGTAGTTGATGTGGCCGGCGTTGGCCCGCAGCGCAACGACGCTGCGCAGCGTCAGCGGCGTGCCGAGCCCCAGCGTGAAGAAGCTTTCGCTGTTCTTCACGTAGAGCGTGTTGTCCACGCGCGTGACGTTGCCGAAGGCCCCGCGCCGGAAGTCGCGCACCGAGAAGTTGTAGGCATAGTCCAGGTAGATCGGTTCGCGCAGGTAGAAATCGGCCCGCCCGCCGAGCGCTCCCCACGTGTAGAGCGGGCCGAGGTAGAGGTCCGCTCCCAGGCTGTGGCCCACGCGGCCGATCTTCTGGTAGTTGATGCCGATGTAGGCCTGGTTGAAGACCGTCGAGGAGACGTTGCCGCCGATCGAGACCTTGAAGTTGGGCTTCGTCTCGAGGTGCGCGCGGAAGGAGTAGCGGTGCGTCGTGCTGTCGTAGACGGCCTTCGGGAGCTCCATCGTGAAATCGCCGCCCGAAAGGACGTTGTAGAGGTTGTCGCGCAACTCCGCGAACCGCATCGGACGCTGCACGCCCGGCGTGCGGCGGTCCAGGTGGAGGTAATCGCGCAGGTACTCGCGCGTCGAGGGGTCGAGCCCCTCGATCCGGTAGTCGTTGAACACGAGCTGCGGGCAGCGTGCCCGGAAGGCCCGGCGCCGGGCCTCGTACTCTTCCGGCGTGCGGCGCTCGCGCACCTTTTCGAGCAGCTGCGGCATCTGCGCCATGGCGTCGGCATAGCCCGCATCCATGATCTCCACGGCGCGGTCGAAGTCGAGCATCCCGGCATCGACCGCCCGACGGATCGTCAGGCTCCGCTCCCCGGGCAGCGTATAGTCCGTATCGAGCATCGCCAGCATGAAGGCCTGGTCGAGGATGCTGGTGCGCTCGCTCGGCGGGACGTTGCCGGCCGTGCAGATCGACCCGATGATCAGATCGGGCCGGAAATCCTCGTCCAGGGGGTGCCAGGGGAAGTTGTCGTAGATGCCGCCGTCGTAAAGCAGCATCGAGTCGAGCTTCACCGGCTTGAAAACCAGCGGAATGGACATCGACGCCCGGACCGCCTCGCTCAAATCGCCGCTGCGCATGACCACCGGTCCGCGGTGGTTCATGTCGCTCGCCACGCAGAGGAAGGGGACCATCAGGCGGTCGAAATCGCCCCCCGAGGCGGCCGTTGCCGGAGCGAAGAGCTCCGTGAGCGCCATGTCGATCTGCGTCGACGAGAGCAGGTTCGTCGGCACCTGGACGCGCTGGCCGCCGGGGCGGCTCAGGTCGACGCGCACGTTCAGGAAGCCCGGCATCCGGCCGATCTGCCGATAATAGGGCATGTAGACATTCGGGTCGATCCGGCCCGAAACCCACTCGCGCACGGCTCCCGACGAGACGATGGCGCGCATCTCGGCGGGTGAATACCCGGCGGCGTACATCGCCGCGATGATCGACCCCATCGAGGTGCCGGCCACGCAGTCGATCGGGATGCCGTTCTGCTCGAGCGCCTCCAGCACGCCGATATGGTAGAGCCCCTTGGCCCCGCCGCCGCTCAGCACGACCCCGACCCGCTGGGCCGACGCCGTCGCAAAGAGAAAGACGGAGAGGACAAATGAGAGGGTTTTACGCAACATATCTCAAATTTTTTATAACTTTGCATGTTACAAAGTATTTTTCAAAAGTACGCAAAAAAGAAAAACGGACAAAATATGATCGACAAAATCAATGAACTCCTCCGACGTGTGGAGGAATTCAAACCCCAGGCTGCCGCCGAGCTCGAAGAGTTCCGCATCAAGATTCTCGGCAAGAAGGGCGAACTGAACGCCCTGATGGAGGAGTTCAAGACGGTGGCTCCCGAGCTCAAGCGCGAGCTGGGACAGCAGCTCAACCGCCTCAAGCAGGAGGCGACCGAGCGCATCAACACGCTGCGCGAACAGCTGCGCGACGCCGCCTCCGAGCGTCACGAGACCATCGGGGACATGACCCGTCCCGGCACGGCCGAGCACCTCGGCTCGCGCCACCCCATCTCGCTCGTCAAGAACCAGATCGTCGAGGTCTTCTCGCGCCTGGGCTACACCGTGGCCGACGGTCCCGAGATCGAGGACGACTGGCACGTCTTCTCGGCGCTGAACTTCCCGCCCGAGCATCCGGCGCGCGACATGCAGGACACCTTCTTCATCGAGAAGGATCCCGACATCCTGCTGCGCACGCACACCTCGTCGATCCAGGTCCGCACGATGGAGCGCCAGAAGCCCCCGATCCGCGTCATCTGCCCGGGGCGCGTCTTCCGCAACGAGGCGATCTCCTACCGCGCACACTGCATCTTCCACCAGATCGAGGGTCTCTACGTCGACGAGGGGGTCTCGTTCGCCGACATGAAGCAGTCGCTGCTCTACTTCGCCAAGGAGGTCTTCGGCGAACAGACGGCCATCCGCATGCGTCCCTCCTACTTCCCCTTCACCGAACCGTCGGCCGAGGTCGACGTCTCGTGCAACCTCTGCGGCGGCAAGGGCTGCGCGGTCTGCAAGGGGACGGGATGGCTCGAGATCATGGGATGCGGCATGGTCGATCCCAACGTATTGAAGGCCAACAATATCGACCCGGAGAAATACTCCGGATTCGCCTTTGGCATGGGCATCGAGCGCATCGCCATGCTCAAGTACGGCGTCAAGGACCTGCGGCTCTACTTCGAGAACGACGTGCGCTTCCTCCACCAGTTCGACGAGGCACTCTAACCCCCACCGCGGCATGAAACGGCTCACGGCGATCACGGCGCTCTGCCTGCTCTTCTCAACGGCTTTCGTCGCCGGGAAGGGGAGCGTGCAGGCGCCCGAATGGCCCGATTCGCTGCGCAGCGTCTACCTCTACACCGAGGGAATCAAGCAGAACGCCATCACCCGCGATTCGGTCCGGGCCCGGGAGCTCTTTCACGAGGCGATCCGGCACGATTCGCTCTTCGCCCCGGCCTACTACGAACTGGGGGTCAGCGGCATGTACGCCTCGCCCGACGAGGCGGTCGAGCTGGCCCGCACGGCCTACCGGATCGACACGACGAACCGCTGGTACCACCAGCTCTACGGACAGACGCTCATCCTCGCCGAACGCTACCGCGAGGCGCTCGACGTCTACCGCCGTCTTCAGGTCGAATACCCCAAGGAGCCGGACAACTACCGCCTGCTGGCGGCCCTCTACGAGCAGAACGACGACCCCTACATGGCGCTCGCGACGCTCGACTCGGCCGAGATGCGCTTCGGGCGCATTCCCTACCTGAGTGCGATGAAGCGGCAGCTGCTCATTGCGACGAGGCAGACCGACAAGGCCATCGACGAGGCGCGCGCA
The DNA here is from genome assembly GCF_949296715.1 of uncultured Alistipes sp. Classification (GTDB taxonomy): domain Bacteria; phylum Bacteroidota; class Bacteroidia; order Bacteroidales; family Rikenellaceae; genus Alistipes. The sequence goes on from NZ_CASFQD010000046.1 coordinate 21,698, forward strand.
CTGGTCGAAGAGGTTCCCTACGAGGCGGCGCACCACGTGGCGCTGGCCGAACTCTACGGCATCTCGGGCAAGGATTCGCTGGCGCTGGCCGAGTACGACTGCGCCCTGAAGATCGATTCGACGGATATCCGGACGCTCATGTCGCTGGCCGACTTCCACACCACGAAGCGCAACTACCGCAGGCTGCTCGAGGTGACTCGGCGGCTCTTCGAGTCGGACGACATGCCGCTCGAGACGAAGATCCGGCGCTTCGAGCAGTTCACCTCCGACATCAACTTCTACCGCCAGTACTACTTCCAGCTCAACGACCTCGCCTCGACGCTGGCCATCCGCTACCCGAACGATCCGCGCGTCGTGGAGCTCTACGCCGGACACCTGATCGCCTCGGGCGAGCTGGAGCGGGCACTGACGCTCTACAAGCTGCACCTGGCGGACAGACCGCCCATCAAGTCCTTCTTCCAGGCGGTCATCGACATCGAGAGCTACCAACAGCACGCCGACTCGATGATGCACTACGTCGGCCGGGCGCTGGAGCTCTTCCCCCGGGACCTGGACCTGCACCTCGCCCGCGGCAACGCCTTCATCCGGCTCAAGGAGCCCGAAAAGGCGATCCGCACCTACCGTCAGTCGCTCCGCTACGCCGAAACGGACTCGCTGCGCAGCGTGATCTGGGGCATGATCGGCGACACGTGGTACCAGGTGGCCGAAGAGGGGAAGAAAGACTCGGCGAAGGTGAAACGGCCGCGGAGCAAATCGCCGCGCAAGGCCCTGAAGGCGTGCTACGACGCCTACGACCGCAGCCTCGGCTACTGGCGCGATAACGCCCTGGTGCTGAACAACTACGCCTACTTCCTCTCCGTCGAGGGACGCGATCTGGAGCGGGCGCTCGAAATGGCGACACGCGTGATGGCCTCCTCGGAGAAGAACCCCACCTACCTGGACACCTATGCCTGGGTGCTCTACCGCCTGGGGCGCCTCGACGAGGCCAAACAGGCGATCCAGCAGGCCGTGGCCTTCGACGAACACGGCAATCCGGAGCTGTTTGCGCACTACGGCGACATCCTCAATGCCCTGGGCGACCGCTTCTCGGCCGAGTTCTACTGGCAAAAGGCCCTCGATGCGGGGTACGATGCCGCCGAAATCCGCCGCCGCATGGAATCGACTCCATCGGCCGAAAAGCCCGCGCGATGATGAAACCGCTCTACATACTGCTCTCCGTACTGCTGCTGACCGCCGCAGGCGCCTCGGCGCAGAACATCGACAAGATCGAGGCGCAGAAACGCGTCATCGCGGCCCTCGAAAAGAAGATCGCGAACGAAGAGCAGGAGATCGCACGCCTGAAGAAGGGGCGCGCGGCGACCGAGGAGCGGGTCGGAAGGCTGGCCCGGCAGATCGAGTCGCGCAACCAGCTGCTCGAAGAGACCGAGAAGCAGGCGGGGATGCTTCGCGAGGAGATTGCCCGCAAGGACAGCGTGGCGGGGAATCTGAGCGCTTCGCTCACCCGCAACCGCGACCAGTATGCCGCGATGGTCCGCGAGGCGTGGCGCAACTACCGCCACAACGACTACCTGACCTACATCTTCTCGGCGCGCGACTTCCGCGACGTGGCGCGGCGCATTGCCGCCCTGCGCGAGATGGCCTCTCTGCGCGAACGCAAGCTGCACGAGATTGCCGACCTGAGCGATCGGGTACGGCGCGAAAAGGAGGAGCTCGACCTGCGCAACCGCTCGCTCGACTCGGTGACGCGCAAGCTCGCGTCGCAGAAACAGAGCCTCGAACGCGACGCCCGCAACGCCCGGGCGAGCATCCGGCAGCTCTCGCAAAAGGAGAAGTCGGCCCTGCAGCGCAAGCTCTCGCAGGAGCAGCAGCTGGACGTGGCCATCAACGAGCTGCGCAAGCTCACGAAGGGCAACACGGCCGGTGCGTCGTTCTCGACCAAGACGACGGGACTGCGCCTGCCCGTGGCCGGAGGGCGCGTGAAACGCTACAAGGAGAACATCGCCGAGATCACGGGACCCAAGGGCGCGCAGGTCATCTCGATCTACGAAGGCAAGGTTGTCGACATCAAGCGCAACCGCATCACAAGCAAATACGACGTCTACGTGGCGCACGGCGAATACATCACCTCCTATGCCAACATGGGGACGGTCTGCGTGGAGAAGAACCAGAAGGTGGCGCGCAACCAGCAGTTGGGCACCATCGGCTCGGCGCTCGACGTCATGACGATGGAGACGGAGTACAAACTCGTCTTCGGCATCTACCCGCCGAACCCGAACGAGAAGCTGCGGGCCGAAAACTGCTTCCGCAAATAAGCCGCGGAAAGAGGCGGTCCGGAGTTTTTTCCCGCCGCAACAGCAGAGGGTTCCGGTCCGGAGAAAAGCGGGGCAGAAAAGGCCGAAAACGGCCGAAAACAGGCGCGGAAGAGCCGGGGGAGGGCCGCAAGTGACCGGACAAAAAAGGCCTTCGCACTGCACGATCCGCACCGGCCGGACGGAAAGAGAGACGAAAAAGAACTGTTCAATAGCTGAAAAATGGCTGTACGATACTATACCGACGACTGCAACTACCGCCTGCCGCAAAAGAAGCTGACGACGGAGTGGCTGTGCGAAGTGGCCAATGCGGAGGGATACGCCCTCGGCGAGGTGAGCTACATCTTCTGCTCCGCAGCGCGGCTGCTCGAGATGAACCGCCAGTACCTCGGACACGATTACTACACGGATGTCATCACCTTCGACTACAGCGACCGCCGCGGCACGCACACGATTGCGGGCGACATCTTCATCGACGTGGAGACCGTCGCGGACAATGCCCGCCAATATGGAGCCACGCGCCTGCAGGAGATGCGGCGGGTCGTGGTCCACGGCGTGCTGCACCTCTGCGGGCAGGGCGACAAAACGCCGCGCACCAATGCCCAGATGCACCGCAAGGAGGACAAATACCTGAAATTCTGGGAGAACAGAGAGTAAAGCGGACGTCGCAGGTCCGCAAACCGACAAACACCACGAAATCACCTGTCGCAGAACCATGACGCTCGACTACGATATTATCGTCATCGGCGGGGGACATGCCGGATGCGAGGCCGCCGCCGCGGCTGCACGGCTCGGCTCACGGACCCTGCTCCTGACGATGGACATGACGAAAATGGCCTCCATGTCGTGCAACCCGGCTGTCGGAGGAGTAGCCAAAGGACAGATTGTCAGAGAGATAGATGCTTTAGGCGGTCAGATGGGACGTATCACGGACCTCACGACCGTGCAGTTCCGGATGCTCAACCGCTCGAAAGGAGCCGCAATGTGGAGCCCGCGGGCACAATGCGACAAGACGCGCTTCTCGGAGGAGTGGCGCCGCACACTCGAAAACACGCGCCACCTCTACATCTGGCAGGACGCCGCCACAGAGCTGCTCTTCGACGAGACACCGGCCGTGCGGGGCGTCCGCACCCGCATGGGGGTGGAGTTCACGTGCCGCGCCGTGGTGCTGACGGCCGGAACCTTCCTCGAGGGCGAAATGCACTGCGGCACCGCCCACGCCGAAGGTGGCAGGGCAGGGGACGCCGCCTCGCACGGCATCACGGAGTGCCTGCAGCGGATCGGATTCGAGTCTGGCCGTATGAAGACCGGCACCCCGGCGCGCCTCGATGCCCGCACGATCAATTTCGAAGCCCTCGAACCGCAATACGGAGACGAAAATCCCGCCAAATTTTCCTTCTCCTCTGACACACAAGCTGTTAAGGACCAACTCCCCTGTTTTCTGGTCTACACTTCAGAGGCCGTACACGAAACCCTGCGCAGCGGATTCGCCCTTTCGCCGCTTTTCAACGGCACGATCAAGGGAATCGGCCCGCGTTACTGCCCCTCGATCGAAGACAAGTTGAGGACCTTTGCCGACAAGGATCAGCATCAGCTCTTCCTCGAACCCGAAGGACGCACCACAAACGAATACTACCTCAACGGCTTCTCCTCGTCGCTGCCCTGGGAGGTGCAGTGGCGGGCGCTGCGACAGATCCGGGGTCTGGAGGACGTGCACATCTACCGCCCGGGCTACGCCATCGAATACGACTATTTTCCGCCGACGCAGCTGCACCACTCGCTCGAAACGAAGCTTGTTTCGGGACTTTTCTTCGCCGGGCAGGTCAACGGCACGACCGGATACGAGGAGGCGGCCGCCCAGGGGCTCATGGCAGGCATCAATGCCCACCGCAAGCTGAAAGGGGAGGAGCCGGTCGTTCTGTCGCGCGACGAAGCCTACATCGGCGTGCTGATCGACGACCTCGTAACGAAGGGGGTCGATGAACCCTACCGCATGTTTACCTCGCGCGCCGAGTACCGCATTCTGCTCCGGCAGGACAATGCCGACCTGCGGCTCACTCCGCTCGGCTATGAAATCGGGCTCGTAACGAAGAAAAGATACGAGGAATTTCTCCAAAAAAAATCAGCCGTAGAATCGCTTGTAGCCTATGCGCACCGGCAGAGCATCAAGGCAGACGAAATTTGCGATTATTTGAAATCGGTCGGATCAGAGCCGTTGACGCAGGGGAGAAAGCTGTATGACATCCTCATGCGCAACAACGTTACCTTCGTTTCGCTGATGGAGGTATTGCCGAAACTGCGAAAATTCATCGAATCGAACAAAATTGACGCGGAAGCAATCGAAGAAGCGGAAATTCAGATCAAATACCGGGGATATATCGAACGAGAGAAGTTTATTGCGGAGAAACTGCACCGATTGGAGAATATCCGTATTCCCGAGGACTTCGACTACCATTCGATGAACGCCTTGACGATCGAAGCGCGGCAGAAGCTCACGCGCATCCACCCGCAGACCATTGGACAGGCATCGCGCATTCCGGGCGTGTCACCCGCGGACGTCAATGTGTTGTTGGTTAAATTCGGAAGGTAAGCCATCCTATCACAACAAACATTCTAAAGAGTGTTCCACGTGGAACATAATTAAAGTGAAAGGTGAAAGGTAAAAGGTAAAAAACAGGAGAAATTTACAAAAAAACATACAACAAAAAAGAGAGAGTGGATAGAAATCTATCCACTCTCTCTTTTCATATACAGATAACTTTACTCTACAAAGGTGCACCAGCCGTACTTATCTTCGGCACGTCCGTACTGGATATCCTGCAGGCGGTTGTAGAGTTCGAGCGAAACCATGCCGACTTCCGAACCGTATTCATAAACGTCATTGGTCTGCATGTCGAAAATCTTTCCGATAGGGGAGATGACGGCAGCCGTACCGCAGGCACCGCACTCCTCAAAAGTCGAAAGCTCCTCGACGGGAATCCGACGCTCCTCGACAACCAGCCCCATGTCGGCAGCCAGTTGACGCAGGCTCTTGTTCGTGATCGACGGCAGCACCGAGGGCGATTTCGGCGTGATGTACTTGCCCTCCTTGATGCCGAAGAAGTTGGCGGCGCCGCACTCCTCGATATACTTGTGCTCGGCAGCATCGAGGTACATGACGTTCGAGTAACCCAGCGTATGGGCCTTTTCGCCCGAGAAGAGGCTGGCAGCATAGTTTCCGCCGACCTTCACGTCGCCTGTTCCACGTGGAGCAGCGCGGTCCTGTTCACGGTCAATAGCGACCAGAATCGGCTTGATACCCGACTTGAAGTAGGCGCCGACGGGCGAGCAGTAGACGATCAGCAGGGCATCCTTCGCAGGCTTCACACCCAGACCGGCCGTCGTGCCGAACATCACGGGACGCAGATACAGCGAAGCTCCCGTGCCGTAGGGCGGGATGAAACGCTCGTTGCGGCGGACCACCTCGACGCAGGCGTCGATAATCATCTCGAGGCTCGGAACCGGCAGGCAGAGGCGCTCGGCCGAAGACTGCAGACGCCGCGCATTCTCATCGACACGGAAAAGGCGTACCTTGCCGTCGACACCGCGGAAGGCCTTGAGACCCTCGAACAATTCGATACCATAGTGCAGGCACGATGCCGACATGTGCATCTTGATGTACTCGTCATCGGTGACCTCCATTTCGCTCCACTTGCCGTCCGTGTAGTAAAAACGGACATTCCAGTCGGTCTTGTAGTAGTTAAAGCCCAGGGCACTCCAATCCATGTTTTCCATATACGATCTGTTTTAAGGTGTTGTTCATTTTCATGTTTCCGGCTTCGTACCCGGAAAAAAGGGACGGCAGATCGTGCGATCCGCAGTCCCGGTGGGTCATCCGACGATGGCGCCGTTGTTGGTTTTTTCGTTGGGTTCGAGCAGCCGCAGCTTGCCCGAAGCATCCTCGGCCATGAGGATCATGCCGCGCGAAAGGGTGCCTTTCAGTTCACGGGGTGCCAGATTGACGAGCACCAGTACCTGACGGCCGACCAGCTCCTCGGGTATGAAGTGCTCGGCAATGCCCGAGACGATTTCGCGCTGGTCGATACCCGTGTCGACCTTCAGTTTCAACAGCTTCTTCGTCTTGGCCACCTTCTCGGCCGAAAGGATCGTCGAGACGCGGATATCCATCTTCTGAAAATCGTCGAACTGTATGGTATCTTTCTGTGGTTCAACATTTTGCGCAGCTTCCGCAGCCTGATTGGCCTCCTTCGTGGCAGCCAGTTTGTCCAACTGACGCTGGATCACGTCGTCCTCGATCTTCTCGAAGAGCAGCGCGGGTTCACCGATTTCGTGGCCCGCCTCGACGAGGTCCATGGCACCGAGACGCTCCCAGCCGAACTTCTCCACGGCCAGCATCCGGAGAATCTTCTCCGCGGAGAAGGGCATGAAGGGCTCGATGGCGATTGCCGTGTTGGCCGTGATCTGGAGCGCCACATTGAGAATCGTCTCCACACGGGCGGGATCGCTCTTGACGACTTTCCACGGCTCGGTGTCGGCGAGGTATTTGTTTCCGATGCGGGCGATGTTCATGGCATCCTTCAGCGCCTCGCGGAAGTGGTAGTTCTCGATATTGCTCTCGAGCGACCCGCGCACGGCGGCCATTTCGGCGATCGTGGCACGGTCGTAGTCGTTCAGATCACCGCAGGCGGGCACCTTGCCGCCGTAGTATTTCTTCGTCAGCACGAGGGCCCGGTTGACGAAGTTGCCCAGCACGGCGACCAGTTCGTTGTTGTTGCGGGCCTGAAAATCCTTCCACGTGAAGTCATTGTCCTTCGTCTCGGGGGCATTGGCGCAGAGCACATAGCGCAGCACATCCTCCTTGCCGGGGAACTCGTCGAGGTATTCGTGCAGCCAGACGGCCCAGTTGCGCGAGGTCGAAATCTTGTCGCCCTCGAGGTTCAGGAACTCGTTGGCCGGGACATTCTCGGGCAGGATGTAGCCGCCGTGGGCCTTGAGCATCGACGGGAAGACGATGCAGTGGAAGACGATGTTGTCCTTGCCGATGAAGTGGACCATCTTCGTATCCTCCGACTTCCAGTACTTCTCCCAGTCGGGCGTCAGGTCCTTCGTGGCGGAGATGTAGCCGATCGGCGCGTCGAACCAGACGTAGAGCACCTTGCCCTCGGCCCCCTCGACCGGAACGGGGATGCCCCAGTCCAGGTCGCGGCTCACGGCACGCGGCTGCAGGCCGCCGTCGAGCCAGCTCTTGCACTGCCCGTAGACGTTCGACTTCCACTCCCTGTGCCCCTCCAAAATCCACTCGCGGAGGAATCCTTCGTACTGATCCAGCGGCAGATACCAGTGTTTCGTCTCGCGCTTCACGGGTACCGATCCCGACACGGCGCTGTGCGGCTCAATCAGTTCGTCGGGCGAGAGCGTCGAGCCGCATTTCTCGCACTGGTCACCATAGGCGCGGTCGTTGCCGCACTTGGGGCACGTGCCGACGATGTAGCGGTCGGCGAGGAACGTCTGCGCCTCCTCGTCGTAGTACTGCATCGAAGTGCGCTCGATGAACTTGCCCTCGTCGTAGAGCTTGCGGAAGAAATCCGAAGCCGTCACGGCGTGCGTTTTCGAAGACGTGCGCGAATAGATGTCGAACGACATGCCCAGCCGCTCGAACGAACGCTTGATGAGGGTATGGTAGCGGTCGACAATCTCCTGCGGCGTGACGCCCTCCTTGCGGGCCTTGATCGTGATGGGCACGCCGTGCTCGTCCGACCCGCAGACCGAAATGACGTCGCGCCCGCGCAGCCGCAGGTAGCGCGTATAGATGTCCGAAGGTATGTAGACTCCCGCCAGGTGGCCGATGTGCACCGGACCGTTGGCATAGGGGAGTGCCGAAGTGACAAGATAACGTTTGAACTCTTTTGCCATATATTACAGATGCAATCTTACTAATTTCTGTCAAAATTAGTAATTTTTGTCCGAAACGAAAAGCAAAGCGCCGTTTTTGTTAACGAATATGAAGAGACCCGGCATGCGCCGTACTCCGCACGCGGAAACACGCGGCAAAAAAAGACCCGCAACCGGATGTTGCGGGTCTTTTTGACTGATGGGGAGGCGGAATCAGCGGCCGACGATCTCCATCTCGTCGAGGAGCCAGCCTGCGTCGGCGAACTTGTCGATGATGAAGAGCACGTAGCGCACATCCACGGCGATCATGCGCTGCAGGTCGGGTTCGAAGGCCACGTCGCCCGACATCGCCTCCCAGTTACCGTCGAAGGCCAGGCCGATCAGCTCGCCGCGGGCATTCAGCACGGGCGATCCGGAGTTGCCGCCCGTAATGTCGAGGTTCGAGAGGAAGGCCACGGGCATCTCGCCCTTCGCATTGGCATAGGGGCCGAAATCACGCGCCGCGTAGAGCTCCTTCAGCCGTTCGGGCACGGTGAACTCGGCGGGGTTCTTCGGGTCCTCCTTCTCCATCACGCCCTTGAGCGTCGTATAGTAGCTGTACTCGATGCCGTCGGCGGGCGAGTAGGGCAGCACGTTGCCGTAGGTCAGGCGGATCGTGAAGTTCGCATCCGGCGCCCACGCCTTGCGGGGCTGCTGCAGCATCAGACCGGCAATGTACTTGCGCTTGCCCTCGGCATATCCCTTGTGAGCCTCGCGGTAGGCCTTGCCAAGTTCGAGGTACTTCGCCCAGACCGAAGCAGCCAGCGCCACAGCCGGATCGTCGGCGATCTTCCCGGGGGCATAGTCGTCAATGAGCGCCAGCACCTGCTCCCCGGAGGCAAAGAGCGAATGGTCGTAGAGATAATCCACATAGGCATTGATGTCACCGCCGAACTCCTTGTCGATTATATCCGCATAGAACGACGGCAGCTCCTTCATCTGCTCGCGGGCAATCGTCAGCATGCGCCTGGCCACCTTGCGGTCCGTAGCCGGATTGTAGTCCTTGTACCAGTCAGCAAGCCGCGCCTTCACCGCATCGGGATTCTCGATGTGCTCCTTCACGGCCAGCTTCTCCATGTCGATGAACTGTCGGACGGGCGACAGCAGCTCAACAGCCCCGAGAAACGCCTCCGTGAGGTACTGCACGCCGGCATAGACCGGACCTCCGGCCTCCTCGGCGCGGCGGATCTTCTCCAGCGCGTCGATGTATCCCTCCTCGGGCAGCGTATTCTTTTCGGCCCATGCCTGGAACGAAGCCTCCTGCGCCTGCTTCCGGGCCTTTACGCCGAGTTTCTCCAGTCCGCGCGACATGCCGATCGAATTCTTCCAGTAGTTCGACGAACGGGCGTATTTCGAGGCATACTGGATGCGCACGGCATCGTCGGCCATCATGTCCTCCCAGAGGATCGCCTGCCGCTCGCCGCGGATGAAGATGCGCTGCGGGTTCTCCGACCCGAGCAGGTTGTCGATCTCGTAGGAGGTCATGTAGCGCTCGGTCGAGCCGGGGAAGCCCATCACCATGGCGAAGTCGCCGCGGTCGTATCCGTCGAGCGAGACCTTCAGGTATTTCTCGGCCCTGTAGGGGCGGTTTTCGGGCGAATAGTCCGCCGGACGGTTGTCCGGTCCGGCATAGACGCGGAAGATCGAAAAATCGCCCGTATGGCGCGGCCACATCCAGTTGTCGGTATCCCCGCCGAACTTGCCGATCGACGAAGGGGGCGTGCCCACCAGGCGGACATCCGTGTAGACCTCCATGACGAACGCGAAGAACTGGTTGCCGCCGAAGAAGGATTCGATTTCGATCTCCATGCCGGGGTTCTCCTCCTGCAGGCGCTCCTTCAGCGCAGCAATGTTCTCCCCGGTGATGCGGTCGTACTCCTCTTCACCGGCCGTCGAGGGGACGTTGCCCACGATGTCGGCCGTCACATCGGCGATATGGCGCACGAAGCGCACCTCCAGCCCCGGAGCGGGCAGCTCCTCGGCATTCGACATCGCCCAGAAACCGTACTTCAGGTAGTCGTGCTCGACCGACGAGAGGCTCTGGATCGAGGCGTAGCCGCAGTGGTGGTTCGTAAAGAGCAGTCCCTCGGGCGAGACGATCTCGCCCGTGCATCCGCCGCCGAAGATGACGACGGCATCCTTGAGCGAGGAGTGGTTGACGCTGTAGATCTCCTCGGCCGAGAGTTTGCAGCCGCGCTCCTTCATCTGCTTGATGTTCATGCGCTGCAGGTAGGGCAGCAGCCACATGCCCTCGTCCGCCGCGGCCGTCAGGGTCATGCACGCCGCAGCCAAAAGTAAAACAAGTCTCTTCATGTCAGTAAAATTTGTTGTTTTTGTTTTGCTGAACCTGTAGAATATAGGGATTTAGCGGATAGCGATCATGTTGAGGATCGAACGCTCGGCCGCACGCCGCACCTCCTCGTCGAGCGTGATCTCCGGCGCCTCGTTCTCGAGGCACGCGGCGATGTTCTCCAACGTCACCATCTTCATGTACTTGCAGTTGTTGCAGGCGCAGCTCTCGTCGTCGGGAGGCGCCGGGATGAAGTTTTTGCCGGGGTAGCGCTTCTTCATCTCGGCAAGGATGCCCGACTCGGTCACGACGATGAACTCGTCGGCGCCGCACGCGCCGCAGTAGTCGAGAATCGCGGCCGTGGAACCTACGAAGTCGGCCACTTCGACGATGTAGGAGCGGCACTCGGGGTGCACGACGACCTTTGCCGCCGGGTGCCCGCGCTTGAGCGCCAGCAACTTCTCGAGCGAGAACTCCTCGTGCACGTGGCAGGCGCCGTTCCACAGCACCATGTTCTGCCGTCCGGTCAACTTCTGTATATAGGAGCCGAGGTTGCGGTCCGGGGCGAAGATGACGGGCACGTCGGCGGGGATCGACTCGACGACCTTCAGGGCGTTCGACGAGGTGCAGCAGACATCCGTCAGGGCCTTGACACCGACCGTCGTATTGACATAGGAGACCACCTTGTGGCCGGGGTAGCGGCTCTTGAAGGCGGCAAAATCCTTTGCGTCGCACGACTCGGCGAGCGAGCACCCCGCCTCGGGGCAGGGGATGAGCACCTTCTTGTCGGGGCAGAGCACCTTGGCCGTCTCGGCCATGAAGTGCACGCCGGCGAAGAGGATGATGTCGGCATCGACCGACTGAGCCTTGACCGAGAGGGCCAGCGAGTCGCCGAGGAAGTCGGCGATCTGCTGCACTTCGGGCGTCGTGTAGTAGTGCGCCAGGATCACGGCGCGCTTTTCGCGCTTGAGCGCTTCGATGCGGCTGCGGAGCTCCGCGGAGTTATCGACCTTCATCGTTTGCTTTTCTTTTTATTTTTTAATTCAATTTAATTTTAATAATGAAATAAGAAAAGAAATAAAGGCTGTTGACAGTGTGCACAACTTTTTTGTTTTTTTCTTTTCAACAGACTGTCGTTCCTCTTTTGATATTATTTTCTTTTATTTTTCTGAAAGTCAAAAGAAAAAATAAGAAATCGACAATTGGTGAAAACTGTTTTCAACATATCGACAGCATTTCTTTCTCAACATTCCGTCCACTTTCGGCCCCGTTTCGCCGGACGGTAAAATGTGAAAACTTTTTTTGGAAGCGCGGAAATTTTGCATATACCCGCTCCTTTTCGGAAAATGCAAATTTCCGGACCCCGGATTTTTCATTTTTTATCGTCACTTTTCAACAGGGTTCCGAACAGGTTGTCATCAACTTTTCATCACCTTGCCGACAACCTTATCGGCAATCTCGCGGTACCACTTCTCCACGCGCGGGTCGATGCCGGCCGCGGGACGTCCCTCCTCGCTACCCTCCATGATCGACTGTACGATGGGCACCTCGCCCAGGAAGTCCACGCCGTACTCCTCGGCAAAGCGGCGTGCGCCGCCCCGTCCGAAGAGGTAGTAGCGGTTGTCGGGCAACTCCTCGGGCGTGAACCACGCCATGTTCTCGATGATGCCCGCCACGGGAATCTGCACGTTGGGGTTGCGGAACATCTCCACGCCGCGCAGCACGTCGGCCACAGCGATTTGCTGCGGCGTCGAGACGATCACCGCGGCGTCGATCTTCAGTTCGTTGATGATCGACAGGTGCACGTCGCCCGTGCCGGGAGGCAGGTCGAGCAGCAGGAAGTCCAGCGTGCCCCACTTCGTCTGGTGGATCAGCTGCTTGAGGGCATTGGTCGCCATGGCGCCGCGCCACAGCAGCGCGTCGGTCGGCTTGATGAAGAAGCCGATCGACATGAGGCGGATGTCGCCGGCCACGGCCGGGATGATGCGGTCGACGCCCTCCTCCTCGACGGCGTCGGGCAGATAGCCCTCCACGCCGAACATCCTGGGCTGCGAGGGGCCGTAGATGTCGGCATCGAGCACGCCGACACGGAAGCCCATGTTGCGCAGGGCGACGGCCAGGTTGGCCGTGACGGTCGACTTGCCCACGCCGCCCTTGCCCGAGGCGACGGCGATGATCTTGGCAATGGCTCCGGTCGCGGTTTTCAGCTTGGGCTCCGGACGCGGGGGCTGCCCGCCCTCCTTGACGACGACGAGCACCTCGGCACCCGGGAAAGCCTCCCGCAACAGGCTCTCGACCTGGTTCTTGATCTTGACCGCGAAGGGGTCGCGGCTCTTGGCGAAGCGCAGCACGACGGTCGCCTTGCCGTCGGCGGCCCCGATATGCTCCACGAAACCGCTCGTTATGATATCTTCGCCCGTTTCGGGGTGGACGACCTGTCCGAGCAGCCGTTTGATATGCTCTTCCATACGATTAAAGGTTTGTCTTCGGCAAAGATAACGTTATTTTCAACGATTCCATAGAATTTCTCAAATTATTTTATCGTAAAACGATAAATTTTATTTGTTTTTCAAGAAATATGATTATCTTTGTACATCCGAGTGACCAATTAACGCATAAAATAGCTACTGTTATGAATTTCATCAAGACTTTTCTTGCCGGACTGCTCGCCTTCGTCGTGGGGTCGGTCGTGGTATTTTTCCTCTGGCTCTTCGCCATTCTGGGGATCATCGGATCGCTCTCGATGGAGAAGCCCGTGACGGTCCTGCCGGAGACGGTGCTGAAGATCGACTTTTCGGAGCTGATCACCGACTCCCCCTCGTCGAACCCCTTTGCGGGCATCGACTTCACGACGATGGAGTCCACGCCGCAACTCCCGCTCTTCCGCGTGCTGCGGACCATCGAGACGGCTGCGGCCGATCCCCGCATCAAGGGTATCTACCTGCGCATGAACGGCCGCGGCGGCGTCACGGGTACGGCGCTGCTCGAGGAGCTGCGCGCGGCGATCGAGGATTTCAGGCAGAGCGGCAAGTTCGTCGTCTCCTACAACGAGGTCTATTCGCAGGGTCAGTACTACCTGGCTACGGCGGCCGACCGCATCTACATGCAGCCCGAAGGCATGATCGACTGGTCGGGACTCTCCTTTAACCTGATGTTCTACAAGGGGCTGCTCGACAAGCTCGACATCAGGGCCGAGGTCTTCCGCCCGACGGTCTGCAGGTACAAGAGCGCCGTGGAGCCCTATATTCTCAACCGGATGTCGGACGCCAACCGCGAGCAGATGCAGGAGCTGGTCAACTCGATGTGGGGGACGATCGCCTCGACGGTGGCCGAAGCCCGGGGTATCGACCTGGCGCAGCTGAACCGGCTGACCGACCGGCTGGAGGTCTCGCTGCCCGAGGAGGCGCTGGAAAACCGCTTCGTGGACGGGCTGCTCTATGAGGACCAGATGAACGATGTCTTCGCCGAACTGGGTGTCGAGGCCGATGCGCAGGGCGAGTACCGCTTCGTGACGCTGGGCGAGTACGCCTCGCAGGTGGGTGCCGACCTGAAGAACCTCTCGGCCGACCAGGTGGCCATCGTCTATGCCGAGGGGCAGATCGTCGACGGCGAGGGCTACGGCATGGAGATTTACGGCAATTCGCTCGCACGGACGATTGCCGGCGTGCGTGCCGACGAGAAGGTCAAGGCCGTCGTGCTGCGCGTCAACTCGCCGGGCGGCAGTGCCCTGGCGTCGGATGTGATCTGGCGCGAGATCGAGCTGCTGCGGGCCGAGAAACCCGTCATCGTGTCAATGGGCTCCTACGCCGCCAGCGGCGGGTACTACATCTCCTGCCCGGCCGACGTGATCGTCGCCGACCGGCTGACGCTGACTGGTTCGATCGGAGTTTTCGGCATGTACCTCGATACGCGCGACGCGCTGAAGAACAAACTGGGCATCACGCTCGACGGCGTGAAGAGCAACACCTCGGCCGGCATGGGACAGCTGGCTCCCCTGACGCCGACCGAACGGGCTACGATCATGCGCGGCGTGGACAAGGTCTATGCGACCTTCACGAACAACGTGGCCGAGGGACGCAACCTTCCGATCGACCGTGTGCTCGAGATTGCCGGCGGCCGCGTATGGTCGGGCGAGGATGCCCTCGAAATCGGTCTCGTGGATGCCTGCGGCGGCCTGAAGATGGCCATCGCACAGGCCGTGGACAAGGCCGGGCTGGGCGACAACTACCGCATCACCGAGGTGCTGGAGACTCCGACGGGATTTGCGGCCCTCTTCTCGTCGTTGAGCGCAAGCATCCGCACCTCGTTCCTGCGTTCCGAGTTGGGCGACATGATGAAGGAGTACAACCGGGTGCGCGAAGCCACGCGCCTGCAGGGTGTGCTGATGTATTCGCCCTGCAAGCTGGAGTTGCAGTAGGAACGCCGGTTGCGGAAAACAGGAAGGCACCCTTCGTAAAAAGGGTGCCTTCCTGTCTGTATCCCTGCCGTCGGAAGGGGTCCGCGGATCGTCCTTTTGCGCCGCTTGCAGCCGGTGGGATGCGGTCCGAACCCCGAAAACGGGATTATTTGTTTGTCCCGGCGCTTACTTTTCGTATCTTTGGAGGGTGAATACACGCAGGAAAGAGTCGAAATTCGTCAAGACGAAGATCGTGGCAGGCTACGCGATCCTGGTCGTCGTCTGCATCCTTTCGGTGGGCTACGTCTACCGGTCGGTGGTCCGTTTTTCGACGCCGGACGAGAACTATGCCCTGTTGCAGGTCAAGCGCCGCGCCGTGAACCAGACCCTCTACCATCTCTACCAGGCCGAGAGCTTCGGCCAGCTGATGATTGCCGGCTACCAGTCCTACGAGGCGCGCTACAAACGCGAGCTGCGGACCGTCGGCGCCTGCATCGACTCGCTGCGGGCCCTCTCCGGGGATGCCGATTCGATCCAGACCCTGCGTCTGGACAGCATCGTGCGCCTGATCGCCGACAAGGAGCAGCGCACGATGAGCCTGTGGCGTTCGATCCGTTCGGGCGGCACGGCCAGCCTGCTCGACAAGAACATCCGCCAGCTGCTCGAATCGGCCGATTCGGCCGGCGATGCCGACACGGCGGTCGTCATGCGCAGCGTCGTGCACTCCGACACGGTCTCCGTGCCGCGGAGCAAGCGCCGTTTCTTCCGGCGGCTGGCCGACCTGTTCAGCCCGCGTGAGGAGGATTCGAGCATCGTGATCTCCCGGCGGGAATTTGTCGGTGCGGTCTCGCCGCAGGCCGTCAAGGATACGATTGCCGTGGTGTTGCGCGCCCTGCAGGACAGCGTCACGAGCGAGCGCATCGGCATCTACGACGAGGCGTGGCGGCAGGGTCAGTTGCTGCGCTACAACAACGAACTGGTCAATGCCAAGATCTACCGCCTGATCATGGACTACGAGGCCGAGGAGACGGATTTCCTCCTGCGGCGCATCGAACGCAACGCCGCGCTGCGGCAGCGCTCGTCGCAGGTGCTGGGCGGCATAGCCACGGCGGCCGTGCTGCTCATGCTCGTCTTCGTGGCGGTGCTGTGGCGCGACATCAACCGCAGCAACCGCTACCGCCGCGAGCTGGAGCGCGCCAACCGCGACAACGAGGCGCTGCTGGCCGCGCGCGAAAAGCTCATGCTGGCCATCACGCACGACATCAAGGCGCCGCTCGGCTCCGTAATGGGCTACATCGACCTGCTTTCGCGCCTGACCGACGGCAAGCGCGAGGAGCTCTACCTGCGCAACATGAAGGAGTCGTCGGAACACCTCTTGCGGCTGGTCAACAGCCTGCTGGACTTCTACCGGCTCGACATCAACAAGATGGAGGTCAATGCCGTGGCGTTCAACTCCGCGCAGCTCTTCGAGACGATCCTCTCGGGATTCGCCGCGCAGGCGGCCGCCAAGGGGCTCGGACTGCATCTCGACGTCGAAAAGTCGGCCTCCGCCGGCGTGACGGGCGACGCGGTGCGCATCCGGCAGATTGCCGAGAACCTGATCTCCAACGCCCTGAAATTTACCGACCGGGGTTCGGTGACGGTGCATGTCGATCTGGACGACGGGCTGCTGATCTTCTCCGTGCGCGACACCGGCCGCGGCATCGGCCGCGAGGAGAAGGAGCGGATTTTCGAGGAGTTTGTGCGGCTGCGCTCGGCACAGGGTGTCGACGGCTTCGGTCTCGGACTGTCGATCGTCGACCGGCTTGTCAAACTGCTCGGAGGCAGGATTTCACTCGAAAGCCGCCTCGGCGAGGGGAGCCGCTTCATCGTCTCGGTGCCGGTCGGTGCGGCGGACGATGCCGGGGCGGAGCAGCCCCGGGCCGAGCCCCTCACCGATGTGCGGGCGGGGCTGCGCGTGCTGCTTGTCGACGACGATCCCCTGCAGCTCGACATGACGGCGGCGATGTGCCGCCGGGCGGGTATCGAGACCGAGAGCTGCGCCTATCCCGAATATGCGGGGCGGATCGTGGCGGAGAGCCGCTTCGATCTGGTGCTGACCGACATTCAGATGCCCTCGGCCGACGGGTTCAGCGTGCTGGACGCCGTACACCGGGTCGATGCGTCGCTGCCCGTCGTCGCGGTCTCGGCCCGCGGGGAGATGCAGCCCGCCGACTTTGCCGCTCGGGGCTTTGCGGCCTGCCTGCGCAAGCCTTTTACCTGCGGCGAACTGCTTGCCGCGATCCGTGCGGCGACGGGCGATGGCAGTGTCGGGGCGGAGGAGTCGCCCTCCGATGCCCGGGAAACGGTGCCCGACAGCCCCGCGTCCGGCGGAGAAGGGGTCGATTTCGGCGCCCTGACGGCCTATGCGGGCGACGATCCGGAGGCGGCGCGGGATATTCTCGTCTCCTTTGCCGAGCAGACCGAAGCCAATGCCGGGGCGCTGCGCCGGGCCCTCGAGACGGACGATGCCGCCGCCCTGAAGGCCGTGGCGCACAAGATGTTGCCCATCTTCACGATGATCGGCGCCGCGGAGGTCGCCGCCGTGCTGCGGCGGGCCGAGCGTTTCGACGGAGTGCCGGACGACCTGTTGAGGCAGGAGCTCCGTGCGGCGCTCGAACGCATCGACGGAATCGCCGCCGCCGCCCGCAGCAGCTGCTGATCCCGCCCGGGTGCGCCGTGAAGCGCCTTTTTCCCTCGGACTTGGATATGCCGACGGCTTTTCCTATCTTTGTGACGTTATGGAACGGATACTGATCGTAGACGACGACATCACCTTCGCGTTGATGCTGCGCACGTGGCTTTCGAAACGGGGCTTCGACGTGGCGACGGTCGGCAGCGTGGGTGCTGCCCGCACGGCGCTCGAGAAGCAGGAGTATGCCCTCGTGTTGAGCGACATGCGCCTTCCGGACGAGGACGGCATCGCCCTGCTCCAGTGGCTTGTCGGCCGCGGGCGGCGCGAGCGGGTGATCGTCATGACGGGTTACGCCGAGATTCAGAATGCCGTGCGCAGCATGAAGCTCGGGGCCTGCGACTACGTGGCCAAGCCGGTCAATCCCGACGAACTGCTCAAGAAGATCCGCGAGGCGATCGACTCGCCCGAAGCGGCCGCCGGAGCCCCGGCGGCATCCGCTCCCGCGGAGAAGAAAAACTCCCGGAGCGCAAAGGCCGGAACGGAGATACCCAATTATATCGAAGGCCACAGCGACGTGTCGCGGCGGCTGTATGAATACGTGCGGCTCGTGGCGCCGACCAACATGTCGGTGCTGGTCAACGGCGCCAGCGGCACGGGCAAGGAGCATGTCGCGCAGCTCATCCACCGCAGCAGCAAGCGGGCCGGCAAGCCCTTTGTGGCGGTCGACTGCGGGGCTATTCCGCGCGAGCTGGCCGCATCGGAGTTCTTCGGCCATGTCAAGGGCTCCTTCACCGGGGCGTTGAGCGACAAGACGGGCGCCTTCGAGGCCGCGAACGGCGGTACGCTCTTCCTGGACGAGGTGGGCAACCTCACCTATGAGACGCAGGTGCAGCTGCTGCGCGCCCTGCAGGAGCGGCGCATCCGCCCCGTGGGCAGCACGCGCGAGATTCCGGTCGACATCCGCCTCGTGGCGGCGACGAACGAGGACCTCGAGGCCGCCATCGCCCGCGGCACGTTCCGCGCCGACCTCTACCACCGGATCAACGAGTTCACCCTGCGCATGCCCTGCCTGCGCGAGATGCCCGAGGATATCCTGCTCTTTGCCGACTTCTTCCTCGACCAGGCCAACCGCGAGCTGGACAAGCACCTCGTGGGCTTCGACGCCGCGGCCGCCGCAGCCCTCACGCGCTACGACTGGCCGGGCAACCTGCGCCAGCTGAAAAATGTCGTCATGTCGGCGACGCTCCTTGCGCAGGACGAATACGTCACCTGCCGCGAACTTCCGGCCGAGATCGCCGGAAACACTGCACCCTCCACCCTCTCGCTGCGCGACCCCGCCGGCGAGGAGGAGCAGATACGCCGTGCCCTCGCCGCGGCGGGCGGCAACAAGTCGCAGGCCGCGAAACTGCTCGGCATCGACCGCAAGACGCTCTACAACAAGCTGCACCTCTACGGCATCGAATAGACGGACCGGTGTGGAAAAAATCCACATTCCACACTGTCGTTCCACACTTTTCCACAAGGTGCCGGATTACGGGTTTCGTATATATTGCTTTGACAGACAGCATATTGTCATAATTCTGCCGCTGTGGCACAAGGCTTGGACTTTCAGGAAGCGAAGGCGGTTGCGAAAGTGACCGGCTCCGAAAAAAGGATGTTTAACCTTAAAATTTGAAAGCCATGAAAAAGAGAGTTGTGATGATGGCGGCGCTGATGATGATGGCAGGAGGTATGACATATGCCCAGCAGCCCGAGACGACGGAACCGGCCGGACAGGAGGTTTCCGTACAGGCGCCCGAAGCGGCATCGGATGAAACGACAAAGGAGGAGAAGGCCGGAAAGGATGGTGAAAGCAAGGGAGATTGCACCGATGAGAAGTGCGGCACGGCCGACTCCTCCTCTTCTGATACGACGCAACAGACGGACGAATGACGTTCCGCCGGTCACCGTCGGTGATTTTTTAGTTAAACAATTGTTTGCCTGGACTCCGCCCCGTGCGGAGTTTTTTTGTGCCCCCGCCGTCCGGCTTCCGTCGTCCGGCCTGCGCGGCACGTGCTTCGCGGGCGGGCAAAAAAAAGGAACGGTCTACGGCCGTTCCCTGCGTTTCATGCTGCGTTCGCTCTTGATCCGTTCGAGGTGTTCGCGCAGCCGCTCGCCGAACTCTTCGCGGCGGTGCTTGAGGTTGGCACGCCACCCTTTCCAGCGGGTGTAGCGCTGCCGTTTCTCGGGATAGATGTCGCGGATCGTCACCAGGATGCCCGTCTCCTCCACCCCGCCGAAATCGGGGTTCGAAACGGTGTCGAAGACCCGCATCGTGGGCGAGAGGTTCATGTAGGCGTTGATCAGCGGCGGGATGTTCTCGTTGAACTCCCGGATCTTCTGGATCAGGATATGGTAGTTGTCCATGTAGGTTTCGCCGTTGAAGAGCTCCTCGTAGTAGGGGTCGTCCAGATCGAGCTGCAGCGGACGGATGCCCTCGACCAGCCCCTCGCGGTCGGGGAAGTAGCGGCGCAGGAACCAGATCAGGGCGTTGCGCGCCACGGACTTGTAGGTCGTGTACATGGTGACCTTGCCGAAGAGGTATTTCGAGCGGGGGCTCAACACGATTAGGGCGCCGATGCCGTCCCAGAGGTTGTCGAGCGCATAGATGCTCTTGACGTTGCCGCGGGCCTGGTAGGCGCGCTGCACGAACGAGCGGCCCAGTTCGATCGTATGGGGCAGGTATTTGCGGCGGAAACGGTCGCTGAAGCGGAAGTAGTGCTCGGTCGAGAGGTGGCGCGGGTTCGGTGTCGTGCAGACGATGAACCGGTAGCCGCCCACGATCTGTTCGGCGGCGGGGTCCCAGACGATGAGCTGGTAGTAGCCGTCGCCGGCCGTATCCTCTTCGTCGATGTCGACCTCTTCGCCCGTGCCGCCTCCGGCGCCGCGGAAGGCCTCCTCGCGTAGGCGGCCCACCTCGCGCATGAGCGACGGGCATTCCGCCGCCGAGAAGACGTAGATTTCGTTGCCGGCCTTGTTCGTATCGCGGACCTTGCGCTCGGGTGTGAGTTCCGCACGGAGCAGTTCCCTGTCAACGGGCGGGATGATGGGTTTCATAACGGTAGCTTGCATGTCTCTTGAGACAAAAATAGGGCTTTTTTAGCGCTTTTTTGTCCTGTCGGAGAGCTTTTTTTCCAAAAAATAGGCCTTTTTGCGTACATATTCGGCCTGCTCGCGCAGCGAACCGCTCGCCTGGAGCTCCGCAACCGGGATCGGGTCGCCGACGATGATGCGGAAATGCTTGCCCTTCTGCGAGAACATCTCGTCGGGAAGCCACAGCATCTCGATGTTGAACTTGATGCCCAGGGCCTTTCGCAACCGGTCCACCCGGTAAAAAAAGTTCGAGAGCCGCCCCTCGACGAAAACCGGGACGATCTGCCGCTGCGAGGCGTAGGCTTTTTTCAGGAAGTTGATCTTCCACTCGGGGTCGGTCACGCGGCCGTCGATGCGGCGCGAGCAGAGCCCGGCCGGGAAGGTCAGGATCTGCCGTTCGCCGAAAAACTCGTCCTCCATCTTGCGGGCGTAGGCCGCGTTCTGCGCACCGTGCTTGTTGACCGGAATCCAGAGCGGCTGGAGCGGTTCGACGTACATCAGCAGGTCGTTGACTACCACGCGCACGTCGCCGAAGCGGTCGATGAGCTTGTCGGCCAGCATCATGCCGTCCATGCCGCCGAAGGGGTGGTTCGAGACGAAGAGGTAGCGGCCCGCGGGGTCGAGCCCCTCGAGCCCCTCGATCGAGTAGCTCACCTGCCACTGGCTGAAGCAGGCGCGGATGAACTCCTGCGGCGGGAGCGACCAGTAGTGTTGCAGGATGTAGTTGATCTCCTTTTCGTGGATCGTGCGGCGCAGCCACCCTACCGCCGGCCGGGGAATCCAGCGGGCCAGTCGGGGTGCCTTGGCTTTCAGTACGGCGCCGATGTCTATCTGGGGCATGGGAACGTGCGGAAAAAAATTTATAACGACAAATATAGGTATTCTTTTTCGAAAAAACGCTAACTTTACGCCCAAATCGACTTTATCCGAATGACAGCACCCGAATACCATGTTCCCGTCCTGCTCGGGGAGTCCGTGGAGCTGCTGGGAGTGCGTCCCGACGGGGTCTACGCCGACCTGACGTTCGGCGGCGGCGGCCACTCGCGGCGGATTCTCTCGCTGCTCGGTCCCGAAGGGCGTCTCTACGGCTTCGACCAGGATGCCGATACGCGCGCGAACTGTCCCGACGACCCCCGTTTCTGTTACGTGGAGAGCAATTTCCGCTTTCTGCGCGGGGCGCTGCGCCTGCGGGGCGTGCGGCAGGTGGACGGCATTCTGGCCGATCTGGGTGTCTCGTCGCACCACTTCGACGCCGTGGAGCGGGGCTTCTCGTTCCGCGGCGAGGCGCCGCTCGACATGCGCATGAACCGGCGCGGACGGCTGACGGCCGCCGACGTGGTCAACGGTTACACGGCCGAGGAGTTGACGCGCGTCGTGGGCGACTGGGGCGAGGTGGAGACCCCGTGGAAGGTGGCCGGATGCCTCGTGCGGGCGCGCGCCGCGGCGCCGATCACGACGACGGCGCAGCTGGTTGCCGCCGTGCAGCCCTGCACGCCGAAACGCGATGGAGCGAAGTTCCTGACCAAGCTCTTCCAGGCGCTGCGCATCGAGGTCAACGGCGAGATGGAGGCGCTGAAGATGGCCCTCGAGCAGAGCCTCAAGGTGCTGCGGCCCGGCGGGCGGCTGGTGGTCATCTCCTACCACTCGCTCGAGGACCGGCTGGTGAAGAACTTTCTGCGCAGCGGCAACTTCACCGGGGTGGTAGAGAAGGATTTTTATGGACGGACACAGGAGCCGTTCACGATATTGACGCGCAAGGCCGTGGTTCCCGCGGCCGAAGAGCTGGAGCGCAACCCCCGGTCGCGCTCGGCCAGGCTGCGCGCCGCACTGAAAAACGGATGATCATGCTGCCCGACCACGAATTCGATCCCGTCTCCCCCGAGGAGCAGGCGCGGCGTGAGGCCGAGGCCGAACTGGCCCGCCGCATCCGGCGCGAGGTGCGCCGCATGGAGCGGGGCGAGGCCGACGACGACCTGCGCGAGGACGAGGAGTGGGAGGCCGCCGAACGCGAAGCCGAGGAGGAGCGCCGCCGCAAGGCCGAACGCCGCGCGTCGAGCACCCTCTGGCAGCTGGTCTCGGGTACGATTCTGCTGCGCCGGGGTGTCTCGCAGTACTACCCCTACATGGGCTGCATCGCCGGGATGTTCCTGTTGAGCATCATGGCGATGTTCTGGTCGCTGCATCTGGACATGAAGTACGCGCGGCTCGAACGCGAGGTGCAGGTGCTGCGCGAGCGCTCGATCCGCCTTGAGGAGCAGCGTTTCGACCGCACGACCCATTCGGCCGTCGTCGAGGAGCTGCGCCGCCGTGGCATCGAACTCATCGATCCGCCCGCCCCGGGTGAAATCATCGACAACTGAACATGAAACGCGAACCTTCGAAGATCAAGAGCGACATCCTGCTGCGGGTGCGGCTGCTTTACGTGCTGTTCATCCTCGCGGGCGGCGTCGTGCTCCTGCGGCTGGTGTGGGTGCAGCTCTTCAGCGGCGAAGTGGCCTACAACGCCGCGCGCCTCTCGAACCGCATCTTCACTGAGGAGGTGATCCCCGCGCGCCGGGGCGCGATCCTCTCGCGAGACGGCGAACCGCTCGCCGTCTCGATCTTCCGCTACCAGGCGGCCTTCGACTTCGCGTCCGACGGCCTGGCCGACACGAAGCGGTTTCGCGAGCAGAGCGACTCGCTCGCCAAGCTCCTTTCGGCCTACTTCAAGGACCGTTCCGCCGCGGAGTACGCCCGGTTTTTCCGGGAGAAGCAGAGCCACGCCCGCAACACCTACCGCCTGACCAACGAACGCGACACGACCTTCTACCGGTCGGAGGGGCTTTTCGCACGGCTTGTGGACTGGATCCGCGGCGATGCGACCGTCACCAAACGCATCTACGACACGATCCGCGACCACCGGCTCGTCAACATCTTTCCCCGCGAGGTGGACTATGCCGAGTGGCAGACGCTGCGCCGCTATCCGCTGCTGAACTGGAACATGGGCATGGTCTACCGCCTTGTCGAGCGCGACGACCGCGTCTATCCGCAGGGCGGGCTGGCGCGCCGCACGATCGGCGACAAGGGCTATTACGGACGTCCCGACAGCAAGGGCGACACGCTCTTCGGCAACTACGGCATCGAGGACAGCTACCGCCGCGAACTCTCCGGACGCGACGGCTTCGCCGTGCGGCAGCGCATCGCCCGCGGCTTCTACGGCCGGGTGGCCGGGGCCGGGCACGAGGAGCCCGAGGACGGGCTGAACGTGGTGACGACGCTCGACCTGGATATTCAGGATGTGGCCGACAGGGCGCTGCGGAGCCAGCTCGAGCGGCAGAACGCCACGTGGGGCACGACCATCGTCATGGAGACCCGCACGGGCGAGATTCTCGCCCTGGCGAACCTCGGGCGCAACGGCGACGGCAGCTACTCCGAACGCGAGAACTACGCGCTGGGCCGCTGCATGGAGCCGGGTTCGACCTTCAAGCTGGCGTCGATGCTGCTGCTGCTCGACGACGCGCACATGTCGCCCGAGACGACCTACGACGTGCACAACGGCGACCCGGTCAAGATCGGTCCCGCGACGAACATCCGCGACTCGCACCGCGGCGACCACGTCATCGACTTCCGGCAGGCCGTGGCCGCCTCGTCGAACGTCTACTTTGCCGAGGCGGTCTGGGACCGCTACGGCGCCACGGGCAGGAAGTTCGACTACAGCCGCTTCCTGCACGAGCAGCTCCACCTGGGCGAGACCGTCGGGCTGGAGCGCCTCGGCGAGCGGGCGCCCGAGATCACCCGCGACTGGAAGGTCGCCGACCCCGGCGTGATGCTCGTGAAGATGGCCTACGGCTACCGCGTGAAGCTGGCGCCGATCCAGATGATCACCTTCTACAACGCCATCGCCAACGGCGGGCGGATGATCTCGCCGGTGCTGATCCGCGAACTGCGGCGCGGCGACCGCGTCGAGGAGCGTTTCGAGAGCCGCACGATCGCCTCGTCGATCTGCTCGCGGTCGACGCTGCGCGAGGTGACCCGCTGCCTCCAGGCGGTCTGCACGCGGGGTACGGCGAGCGCCTTCTTCCGCGACACGACGCACGTGCGCGTCGCCGCGAAGACCGGTACGGCGCAGATCACCGAGCCGCGCAAGGAGCCCGGGCGCCACTATCTGGGTTCGATGATCGCCTTCTTCCCGGCCGACGAACCCCGCTATACGGTACTGACCACCATCGAGACGCGCGCGCAGGCCGGCAAGGCCTACTACGGCGGTCCGCTGGCGGGGCCGGTCGTCAAGCGTGTGGTGGACTACATCTACAATTGCGGGCAGGAGTGGTACGGGCGTGTCGAACAGCAGGGCCCGCGCCGCTACCCCGAACGGATCAAGGGCGGAGAGATCGCCCAGATACGCCGTGTGGCGGGACGCTTCTCGCCCGACGTCAGCTACGACGAGCGCACGGGCTGGGGCCGCGTGACGGTGGACAGCCTCTCCGAGGTGACGATCGCCTCGCTGCCCGACCGGCGGGACGTGATGCCCGACGTGCGGGGCATGGGGCTGAAGGATGCCCTCTTCCTGCTCGAGAGCCGCGGGCTGCATGTCCGCTTCACGGGCGAGGGGGCCGTAACAAGACAGAGTATCGCCGCCGGGCAGCGCATCTCGCCCGGAGCGACGGTCAGCATAACATTGAATTGACAGAGAATGAAAAAGTTATCCGAACTTCTCGAAAATACGCCCGTCGAGGCGACATGGGGCGATACGCAGGTCGCCGTCGGGTCGCTCGTCTACGATTCGCGGGCCGCGGCGGCGGGCTGCTGCTTCTTCGCCGTGCCGGGCACGCAGTGCGACGGCCACGCCTTCATCTCCGCGGCCGTCACGGCGGGAGCCGCGGCGGTGGTCTGCGAGCGCCTGCCCGAGGAGCGCCCTGCGGGGGTGACCTTTGTCGTCGTGAAGGATTCGCAGGGGGCGATGGCCGACATGGCCGCGGCCTTCTACGACCATCCGAGCCGCGAGCTGAAGCTCGTCGGCATCACTGGTACGAACGGCAAGACCACGACCGTGACGCTGCTCTTCGACCTGGTGCGGGCGATGGGCTACCGTGCGGGGCTCATCTCGACGGTGGTCTACCGCATCGAGGAGCGCACGCTGCCGGCGACCCACACGACGCCCGACTCGATCCGCCTGAACGCCCTGATGCGCGAGATGGCCGACGCCGGGTGCGAATACTGCTTCATGGAGTGCTCGTCGCACGCCATCGTGCAGGAGCGCACGCGGGGCCTCGACTTCGCGGGCGGCATCTTCTCGAACATCACGCACGACCACCTCGACTACCACAAGACCTTTGCCGAGTACATCCGGGCCAAAAAGCTCTTCTTCGACCACCTGCCCGCCGGGGCCTTCGCGCTGACGAACACGGACGACCGCAACGGCCGCGTCATGGTGCAGAACACCCGCGCCGAGGTGCACACCTACTCGCTGCGTGCGATGGCCGACTTCCGCTGCCGGATCGTCGAGATGCACCTCGACGGCATGCTGCTGCGCCTCGACGGGCGCGAGCTGTGGGTCGGGCTGCTCGGGCGCTTCAACGCCTACAACCTGACGGCCGTCTACGGCGCCGCCGTACTGCTGGGGCTCGACCGCGACGAGGTGCTGCGCGTATTGAGCACGCTGCACGCCGTGAGCGGCCGCTTCGAGGTCATCCGTGCGTCGAACGGCACGACGGCCGTGGTGGACTACGCCCATACGCCCGATGCGCTGGAGAACGTCATCCAGACGATCGAGGAGCTGCGCACGCCGCAGCAACAGCTGCTGGTGGTGTGCGGCTGCGGCGGCGACCGCGACCGCACGAAGCGCCCCGAGATGGCGCAGATCGCCGTGAAGTACGCCGCGACGGCGATCTTCACCTCGGACAACCCGCGCCACGAGAATCCCGAGGCGATCCTCGACGAGATGGTCGCCGGGCTGGAGCCCGGGGCGCGCTACCTGCGCCTGGCCGACCGCGCCGAGGCGATCCGCACGGCCGTCCTGCTCGCACGGCCCGGCGACGTGATCCTCATCGCCGGCAAAGGGCACGAGACCTACCAGATCGTCGGTGACGTGAAGCACCACTTCGACGACCGCGAGGAGGTGCGCCGCAATTTCGAATCCTACATTGAAAACAAACGATAGACATCCATGTTGTATCATCTTTTCCGTTATCTGGACGAGGCCTACGACTTTCCCGGGTCGGGCATGTTCCAGTACATCTCGTTCCGTGCGGCGGCGGCGATCATCCTCGCGCTGCTGATCGTCATCATCTTCGGCCGCACGATCATCGACTTCCTGCGCCGCAAGCAGATCGGCGAGGAGATCCGCGACCTCGGCCTCGAGGGGCAGCTGCAGAAGCGCGGCACCCCGACGATGGGCGGCGTCATCATCCTGATTGCCATTCTCATCCCGACGCTGCTGTTCGGGCGCCTGGACAACGTCTACGTGCAGCTGATGCTCGTCTCGACCGTCTGGCTGGGGCTGATCGGCGGGCTGGACGACTACATCAAGGTCTTCCGCCACCGCAAGGAGGGGCTCAAGGGACGCTTCAAGATCGTCGGGCAGGTCGGCCTGGGCATCATCGTCGGCACGACGATGTGGCTCTCGGGCGACATCGTCGTGCGCGAGAAGACCACGCAGCCCGTCGAGACGGTCTACTACGACGCCGACGGCACGGTCGTGCAGACCGTGCAGCGCAACGTGCTGATCGACTCCGAGAGCACGAAGACCACCAAGACGACCATCCCCTTCGTCAAGAACAACGAGTTCGACTACGGCTGGCTCACGGGCGGCGACAACATCCTGATGTGGCTGCTCTACGTGCTGGTGGCGATCTTCGTCGTCACGGCCGTGTCGAACGGCGCCAACCTCACGGACGGCCTCGACGGCCTGGCCACGGGCGTCTCGGTGCCGATTGTCGCCGTGCTGGGCGTGCTGGCCTACCTCTCGGGACACATCGTCTACGCCGACTACCTCAACATCATGTACATCCCGCAGAGCGGCGAACTGGTCGTCTTTGCCGCGGCGTTCGTCGGGGCCCTCGTCGGCTTCCTCTGGTACAACTCCTTCCCGGCGCAGATATTCATGGGCGACACGGGCTCGCTGGCCATCGGCGGCGTGATAGCCGTCTTCGCCCTCTGCATCCGCAAGGAGCTGCTGCTGCCGCTGCTCTGCGGCGTCTTCCTCTACGAGAGCTGCTCGGTGATGCTGCAGGTCAGCTACTTCAAGTACACGCGCCGCAAGTACGGCGAGGGGCGGCGCCTGCTGCTCATGGCCCCGGTGCACCACCACTACCAGAAGAAGGGCCTCTTCGAGACGAAGATCGTCACGCGCTTCTGGATCATTTCGCTGCTGCTGGCAGCCATCACGCTCGTCACGCTGAAGATACGATAAAAGGGAGATACACGTATGAAAAAGATCGTCGTACTGGGCGGCGGAATCAGCGGCTACGGCTCCGCGATCCTCGCCAAAAAGAAGGGTTTTGACGTCCTGCTCTCCGATGCGGGACACATTGCCGAGCGCTTCCGCGCGCGTCTCGACGAGTGGCAGGTCCCCTACGAGGAGGGCGGCCACAGCGAGGAGCGCATCCTGCAGGCCTCGGAGGTCATCAAGTCGCCCGGCATTCCCGACACGGCGCCCATCGTGCGGCGCATCCGCGAGCGGGGCATTCCGGTGATCTCCGAAATGGAGTTCGCGGGCCGCTACATGGGCCGTGCGCGCTGCATCTGCATCACCGGCTCGAACGGCAAGACCACCACGACGTCGCTCATCTACAAGATCATGCGCGACGCCGGGATGAACGTCGCCCTGGGCGGCAACATCGGCGAGAGCTTCGCCTACAGCGTCGCCACGGGCGACTACGACTGGTACGTGCTCGAGTTGAGCTCGTTCCAACTCGACGGCATGTTCCGCTTCCGGGCCCACATCGGCGTGCTGATGAACATCACGCCCGACCACCTGGACCGCTACGACCACTGCTTCCAGAACTACGTCGACGCCAAGATGCGCATCACGCAGAACCAGACCTCGCGCGACTGGTTCGTCTACTCGGGCGACGACGAGGTGATCTGGCGCGAGCTGCCCAAATACGACCTGCGGGTGCGGCAGCTGCCCTTCGCGGCGAAGAACGCCGTGGCGAGCGCCGCGGGCGACGCCTTCCTGCTGGACGGGAGCTTCACGGCGGCCGTGGGCGACCGCTCGGTTGAGATCGACACGTCGAAACTGCAAATCAAGGGGCTGCATAACGCCTACAACGCCATGGCGGCGGCGCTGGCAACCCTCGCCGCGGGTGTCGACCCCGAATCGGTGCGCCGCTCGCTCTACGGCTTCGCGCCGGTGGAGCACCGCCTCGAACCCGTCGCCGAGCGCGGCGGCGTGCTGTGGATCAACGACTCGAAGGCGACGAACGTCGATTCGGTCTACTATGCGTTGGAGAGCATGACGCGCCCCGTGGTGTGGATCGCCGGCGGCACGGACAAGGGCAACGACTACACGCCGCTCAAGGAGTTCGCCCGGGCGAAGGTCCATACGCTGGTCTGCATGGGGCTCGACAACGAGAAGCTCGTGCGCGAGTTCACGGGCGTGGTGCCCGAGGTCGTGTCGACCTCGTCGCTTGACGAGGCGATGACGGCGGCCAAACGGGCGGCCCGCAGCGGCGACGCCGTGCTGCTGTCGCCCGCCTGCGCGAGCTTCGACCTCTTCCGCAACTACGAGAACCGCGGCGAACTCTTCAAGGCGTGGGTAACGGAAAAGGCGTGATGCGATGAACGACGACCCGCGTACATACCCCCGTGCCGAAGGGGCGGATCGGACGGACGATGCGGCTGCAGCCGGAACCCGCCGCACGCGCACGTTGCGCACCGGAGCCTTCGATGCGGCCCGGACGCAGGCGCCCGGGGCCGACGCCACGCATCCGCACCGGCGGCTCTTCTCGGGCGACCGCGTGCTGTGGATCATCATCGTCGTGCTGTCGGTGATCTCCGTGCTGGTGGTCTACTCGTCGACGGCCAAGATGGCCTACGACGCCCACACCGTGCGGTCGACCTCCCATTTCCTCCAGCAGCAGGTGATGATCCTCGTCGTGAGCCTCGGCATCATGGTCTTCGTGCACAAGATCGACTGCCGCATCTACAACTACTTCACCCGCCCGGTCTACTTCCTCTCGCTGCTGCTCACCGTGGCCGTCTACTTCATCGGCGCCACGACCAACGGCGCGGCGCGCTGGATACCCCTCGGCCCCTTCCAGTTCCAGCCCTCCGAGGCGCTGAAGGTCGCCACGGTGCTCTTCCTTGCGCAGCAGCTCGCCGGACGCCAGTCGAAGATCGACCGCATCCGCATCGTCCCCTCGCTGCGCTTCTGGACGTGGCGCTCGTCGCCCGAGCAGCGGCGCATCTGGCGCGAGGGCACGTGGCCCATCCTTATGCCGATGATCGCCTCCTGTCTGGTGATCTTCCCGGCCCACACCTCGTCGGCCGTGCTGGTCTTCGCCGCCTCGTGGGTCATGATGCTCATCGGGCGCGTGCGGTTCCGCGAGCTGATGAAACTCCTGGGGCTGGCCGCTGCGGGCGTCGTGCTCATCGTGACCCTCAACCTCGGGCGCAGCGAGACGGCCGAGGGACGTATGGCGACCTGGATACACCTCTGGACCCAGTCGCAGCGCGACAAGCCCGTCGAACACCTCTCCGACACCGAACGTTCGATGATCGCCATCCACAACGGCGGTCTGCTCGGCGAAGGGGCCGGACAGAGCGCCATGCGCGTGGAGATGATCCACCCCGAGAGCGACTATGCCTATGCCTTCTTCGTTGAGGAGTACGGCATCGTGCTGGCCGTGGTGCTGCTGGTGCTCTACCTGTGGATCTTCTTCCGGGCGATCGAGATTTTCCGCCGCTGCGGCACGGCCTTCCCGGGGCTGCTGGTGCTGGGGCTTGCGCTGCTCATCACCTGTCAGGCGCTGCTGCACATCATGGTCACCGTAAACCTCATCCCCGAGACGGGGCAGACCCTGCCGCTCATCTCGCGCGGCGGCTCCTCGGTGCTCTTCACCTCCGTGGCGCTGGGCATGATTCTGGGTGTCAGCCGCCAGAACGACGAGCAGTCGCACGACCGGCCCCGCAGCGAATCGTTGTACGAAAAATAGACGCTTTATGGACGAAGTAAGACTCGACAAATACCTCTGGGCCGTGCGGGTGTTCAAGACCCGCAGCGACGCCGCGGAGGCCATCCGCAACAACAAGGTCACGGTCAACGACTCCTACGCCAAGCCCTCGCGCGAGGTGAAGATCGGCGACCGCATCAGCGTGCGCCGGCAGGCGGTGACCTACTCCTACAAGGTGCTCGACCTGGTGTCGAGCCGCCAGCCGGCCAAAAACGTCCCGGCCTACTGCCTCGACATCACGCCGCAGGAGGAGCTCGACAAGCTCAACGTGCCGCGCGAGACGATCTTCGTCTTCCGCGACCGCGGCACGGGGCGCCCGACGAAGAAGGAGCGCCGCGAGCTGGACGACCTGATGGAGGCGGTCCTCTACGACGACGAGGAGTAGCCGCATCACTCTCCCACCCCGTCTATGTCGTGCCCCGGAATCGCGGTTCCGGGGCCTGTTTTTTGGTAATGATGCCAAAATTGGTTGGAGATATAAAATGTAACCGACTTAATATTTGGCAGTTAGGAGGATAAAACAGAGATTAGTAGAAACCGGTTTCTACTAATCTCTGTTTTTATGTCAAAAAAACGAAAAAAACGA
>NZ_CASFQD010000047.1 GCF_949296715.1 uncultured Alistipes sp.
ATCATGCGTGCCATACCCGATCTGTTTTCATACACGCGATACCCTAATGTACCTAAATCTTCAAATTCTATTGAGTCGTTCTTCGGTCACTTGAAGGATAATTTAAGAATCCATCGCGGACTCTCGGAACAACATTTTAAGGACTTTGTAAAGTGGTATCTTTTCCTGAACAGCAATGATGGAATTATTAAGAAACGCAAATGACCAGAATCATACGATTCTGGTCATTTGTTCTAATATAATACCAACCAATTTTGGCATCATTACCTGTCTTGGCATACCTCCCGGCAAAAAGGCCCGGACCGGCAGCCTGCGGTCCGGGCAAATGTATCGACTGCTTCGGGTTTGTCCGTGTGCAGGTTATTTCTGTGCCTTGTACTGCGACGGCGAGATGCCGGTGTTGCGCTTGAAGTAGCTGCCGAAGAACGACTGGTTCGGGAAATTGAGGTGGTAGGCGATCTCCTGGATGCTCCGGTTGGAGTATTTGAGCATGGTCTTGGCCTCGGTGATGACGTAGATGTCGATCCATTCCGAGACGGACTTGCCGCTGACGCGCTTGACGAGCGTCGTGAGGTATTTGGGTGTGATGCAGAGGCGGTGGGCGTAGAATCCCACGCTGCGTTCCCGCTGGAAGTGTTCGCCCAGCAGCTCCATGAACTGCCTGAAGTACGTTTCGGCACGTGTCTGCGCCCGGTTCCCGGTTTCGGGGTGCTCGGTGACGTAGCGGTGCAGGATGCTGCCGATCTTGTAGATCGTGGCGGAGACGAGCTCGCTCACGATGTCGTGCGAGAACTCCGTTTCGGGGGCAAGCACCTCTTGTCCCACAAGTGTGAAGAAGTTGCGCAGGGTGCGGCTCTCCTCCTGCGTGAGGTCGATGCAGGGGTGGGCGCTGAACTGCAACAGCACGGGCATGATGCGTTTCGTATCGATGTTGATGCGCTGCATCATTTCACGTGTGATGACCAGCACGTGGGCCTTGAATCCCTCGCCGTGGTCGGCCTGGAGGATGTTCTGCGGGCTGAAGACGAACATCGAGTCCTTTTTTACGGCGTATTCCCGCAGGTTGAACGTGACGGTCGTCTCGCCCTCGGTCCCGATGCCGACGATGAAGGCATCGATGCGGCACGGAAAGCGCAGCTGCATGGTCGAGTCGCTGATGGCCGTGACACATTCGCGCAGCAGTCCTTTCTGTTCCCTGCCGGCCATTGAGAGCAGTTCGTTCAGTGTAAAGTGGGTTATCGGCAATTCGGTCTGTTCCATTTCTGTCCTGCTTGTCTTGAATACCGGACAAAAATAGTATCTTTTATTGGAATACGGTTCAAATTCACCTCGATTGAGGAAATATTGAACAGCAGTGGACTGTTTTAGACCAGGCATCTCCGCATCCGGACTGCGGTCGGGTCCGGCGCATGCCTGCGGGCCAACCCCGCCGGGCAGCGCTGCCGTAAACGGTGCGGCCGGGACCTGCAGGTCCCGGCCGCACGTATGGCGGACAACTGGTTGTCCGATCTCTTTTTGCGGAGGATATTTTTGAGGTTTCGCTCTCCGTCCCGGCCTTGTTTTTCGTTCGTGTCCGTCCCGGGACCTCGGTACTTGCTCCGGCCTTATTCGCGTCTGTCGCGGTTTCCCGTCGCGCATCCCGGCCTTTGTTCGTTTTCGTTCCGGTTTCCCGTCATTCGCTCCGGCCTTTGTCCGCGTCCGTCGCGGTTTCCCGTCGCGCGTCCCGGCCTTTGTTCGTTTTCGTTCCGGTTTCCCGTCATTCGTTCCGGCCTTTGTCCGCGTCCGTCACGGTTTACCGTCGCGCGTCCCGGCCTGCACTCACTCCGGCCCGGCCCCGTCGCTCACCTCTCCCCGCGCCGTTGTCAGTTTGCGGGGGCTGCGGCGGGCGTCTCCGTGATGCCCAGTTCCTTCTTCACTTCGGGGGTGATGTCGATGAGGTTCGTCTCGTCGAAAGCCACGATGGCACCCGTCGACATGTCGAATACTGCGAGGAAGCCGCCGGCCTGCGATACCTTGTCGATGGCGTTCTTGGCCTTCTCGATGATCGGGGCCATCAGTTCGTTGTATTTCTTTTCATAGTCCTGCTGCGCGGCCTGCTGGTACTGCTCGCGGCGGGCCATCAGGTCCTGCAGGTCCTTGGCCTTCATCTCGCGCGTGGCCTCCGGCAGGGTGTTGAAGTTCTTTTGGTACTCCTGCAGCTTGGTCGTGTATTCGACGTTGATGGCCTCGATTCCCTCGTTGAGCGTCTTGCCGAAGTTCTCCATGTTCACCTGCATCTCTTTCATCTCGGGCATCGACGCGATGATCTCGCTGGTGTTGATGCGTCCGAATTTCTGTGCGAAAAGCGACGTGGCGCTCATCACGAGTACAACCGCAAGGGTCAGTCTGATAGCATTTTTCATAATTGTCAGTCAGTTAATGTTTTGATGTATGATTACTTGCTTACTTTTTTAACAGTTCGATCACCTGCTGCGTATGCTCCGCGGCGGGCGAGGCGTAAAGCAGCGTGGGGTTGTTCGAGGAGTCGATTACGGCTGCGGCCCCGATCTGTCTGGCGTAGGTCTCGATGGCGTCGAAGACCTTTTTCTGGATGGGCTGGATCATCTCCACGCGTTTTTTCATCAGCGTGCCCTCCTGTCCGAAGATTCCCTCCTGGAACTGCTGGGCCTCCTTCTCCTTGTCGAGAATCGCCTGCTCGCGGACCTGGCGTGTCGTGGCCGGGAGCGACGCCTTCTGGTTCATGTAGCTGTTGTACATGGCCTCGACCTCCTCGAAACGGTCGTCCACCTGCTGCTGGTATTGCTTGGCCAGCTCGTCCAGGTCGCTGATGGCCTGGTTGTATGCGTCGAGGGACTTGAATATCTTTTCGCTGTCCACGATGATGCAGTTCTGGGCTGCGAGGGTTCCGGCCGCCAGCAGGGATGCCGCAATCAAAATCAGTCGTTTCATGGTATCGTCTCTTTTAGGTTCAACCCGGAATCCGGATGTTCCGGTTCCGTATGTAAATATAACTCTTTTCTTCCAATTATATTGCCGGAGGCGCGATTTTAGAACTGCTGTCCGAGCACGAAGTGGAACTGGCTGCCGCTTTTCGACGTGGAGTTGGCCGGGGCGTCGAAGCCGTAGCCCCAGTCGATTCCGAGCATGCCGACGACGGGCAGGTAGAGCCGCACGCCGAAGCCGGCCGCACGCTTGATCTTGAAGGGCGAAAACGACTTCCACGAGTCGAAGGCGTTACCTCCTTCGAGGAATCCCAGCACGTAGATCGTCGACGAGGGCTTCAGGATGACCGGGTAGCGCAGCTCGGCCGTGTATTTGTTGTAGCCGCGCGAGTAGTCGTTGGTGGGGTCGAGGGCGCCGTCCTCGTAACCGCGCATCGAGATGATGTCGATACCGTAGATGTTGTATCCCGACATGCCGTCGCCGCCGACCTCGAAGCGCTCGAAGGGCGAGACCTTGTATTTGTTGTAGGCGCCGAGGTATCCCATTTCGGCCTTGAGCATCAGCACGAGGTTCGTATTTTGCGTCAGGGCCTGGTACCATTGGGCCTTGAACTGCCATTTATGGAACTCGACCCAGCGGTAGCGTTCCTGGTTGGCGGCGTCGCTCGTACTCGAATTGCTGGCCAGCTCCTCGAGCCGTTTGTAGTCCTTGCCGTCCCAGAGCGAGTAGGGGGGCGTGGCCTCCACCGAGACGCTGAACTCCGAACCGCGGCGCGGGTAGAGCGGCTGGTCGACGGAGTTGCGAGCGAAGACCAGCTTGAGCGAGAGCAGGTTCGCTGCGCCGTTCGTCATGCCAAACGTATTCCAGTTCTTGAGCTTGAAGCGCTCGTAGCTGGCCTCGGCATAGAACGTGAAGTAGGGGTCGGGCCAGTTCAGGCGCTTGCCCAGACCGGCGGCCACGCCGTAGGTGCGGAAGTACTGCGTAGCGCTCTGCCAGACATAGTAGGCGTTGTTCTGCTCGGAGACGTGGGCCGAGAGGGTGAACGAGTTGGGCTTCTTGCCGCCGAGCCACGGGTCGGTGAAGCTGAAGGCCAGGGCCTTGTAGTAGGTACCGTTGGTCTGGGCCGAGAGCGACAGCCGCTGGTTCTGTCCCATCGGGTAGGGGCGCCAGGCGCCCTTCTTGAAGAAGTTTTTGACCGAGAGGTTGTTGAGCGTGATGCCCACCGATCCGACGAAGGTGCCCGAGCCCCAGCCGCCGGCGATGTTGAACTGGTCGGAGGCCTGCTCCTCGAGTATCCAGTTGACGTTGACCAGCTCGCTCGATACGGGTTTGATATCGGGCATGATGGCCTCGGGGTTGAAGTGTCCCATCGAGTTGAGCATGCGGATGGTCTGCATGAGCATCGAGCGGTCGTAGAGCTCGCCCGGCCGCGTGTAGAGCTCGCGGCGGATCACCTCGTCGTCGACACGCTGGTTGCCCGTGATGCCCACCTCGTTGATCGTGAACTGCTTGCCTTCGAAAACCTTGACCTCGATGTCGATCGAGTCGGCGCCGATGATCGTCTCCGCGGGGTCGATCTGCGAGGTCAGGTAGCCCTGGTTCTGGTAGAGCGACGAGACGGACATCTCCTCGGGGTTGGCCTCCTTGCCGATGCCGAGGCGTTTCTGGATCGTCTTCTTGTCGTAGGTGTCGCCCTTCTCCACGCCGAACATGCGCTGCAGGTCCTCGGTCGTGTAGACCGAGTTGCCGACCCACGAGACGTCGCGGATGTAGTATTTGTTGCCCTCCGACACCTCGAGGTCGATGCCCAGGCGCTTCTCGTTGATGCGGTAGATCGAATCGCGCAGGATGTTGGCGTTGCGGAATCCCTTTGAATTGTAGAAGTCGATGAGCAGCTCCTTGTCGGCCTCGTAGTCGGTCTCGTTGAGTTTCGTGCCCTTGAAGATGTTGAGGCTCTTCTGGTGGGTCTTCTTGAAGGTGCGGCGCAGGCGCTTGTCGGTGAACTCCCGGTTGCCGATGAAGTTGATCCGCCCGATCTTGACCTTGTCCTTGCGGTCGATCACGAAGGTGACGTTCACCATCTGCGGGCGCACCGAGTCGTTCTCGATGCGCACGTCGACCTCGGCGTTGCGGAATCCCTTTTCGGACCAGTACTGCTTGATGAGCTTCTGGTTCTTGTCGATGACGTAGTCCGACAGTTCGCCGCCGCGGCGCAGCTTGAGTTTCTCCATCAGGTCGGTCTTCTTGCCTTTGGGAATGCCCTCGAAGGCCCAGTTGTTGACCCGCGGCCGCTCCTTGAGGAAGACCTCCAGGTCGAGGCTGTCGCCTTCGATGTCGGCGCCGATCTTCACGTCGGAGAAGAAGCGCTGGCTCCACAGCCGCGAGATGGCGTTGGAGATGAAGTTGCTCGGCAGGTAGACCGAATCGCCCTCGATCAGGCCGGCCGAGGACTTGAGCATGTCGGGGTTCAGGTACTGTACGCCGTGGATGTTGATCTTGCGTATGTAGTAGAGTCTGGGTTGTTTGCCGCCCTGCATCATGGGGGCATTCTCCGGAAATTCGGTGGCGGTCCCGGCCGTCGGATCTGCGGGCTGCTGCTCCCGGGCAAACATATTCTGGCTGCCTGCCACGAGAAGTGCCGCGGCCGTGAATACCTTACCTAAATAGTTCATCTGTCGAAATCTAATCTTACTTCATTTACTTGACGAGGCCGAAACGGCGGTCCCGGCGGGCGTACTCCGCGATGGCGCGGTCGAACTCCTCCTCGTTGAAATCGGGCCACAGCACCTCGGGGAAGTAGAGTTCGGCATAGGAGGCCTGCCAGAGGAGGAAATTGCTCAGCCGGCATTCGCCGCTCGTGCGGACGATCAGGTCCGGATCGGGGTAATCGGCCGTGTCGAGCGACTGCGAGACGGTCCGTTCGTCGATCGCTGCGGGGTCGATCTCTCCGGCGGCGGCGCGTGCCGCGAGGCTGCGCACGGCGCGGGTGATCTCGCTGCGCGAGGAGTAGTTGAGCGCGAGGATCAGCGTCAGCCGGTCGCCGCCGGCGGTCTGCTCCTCGGCCTGGGCCAGGTAGCTGCGGACCTTCTCCGAGAAGCGGCTCCGCTCGCCGATCATGCGCACGCGCACCCCCTGTCGGACGAGTTCGGGCGTCTCGCTGATGACGCTCTGGCAGAAGAGCTCCATCAGGGCGTCGACCTCCTTTTCGGGTCGACCCCAGTTTTCGGTCGAAAAGGCATAGAGTGTCAGGTACTTCACGCCGTTGCGCACGGCGGCGCGCAGCGACGCCCGCACGGGTTCGATCCCTGCGGCATGGCCTTCGTAACGCTCCTTGCCGCGCAGTTCGGCCCAACGGCCGTTGCCGTCCATGATGATGGCGACGTGTTGCGGTATGCGTTTTTGCTCGCTCATAAGTCCGGTCTCGATATAGGGCACAAATATAGGGAATAAAATGAAAATTACCTATTTTAATGAACAACTTTACGCCGATTTCGCCGATGCGGTCAGCCGCGGATATCCACTCCCCACATCATCTTATTGCGTAACGTGTCGTAAAATGATATATTGTGCGGTACGGCCAAAAAAATCGGCTGCGCGGCCCGTCGCACGGTGAATACGGCATTCTGCGGAATGGCGCAGGCGCGGTTGTCGAGCGTGACGGAGGCCTCCGAGCGGCGGGCGTGCACGTGCATCGTGATGACGCTGGTGTCGGGGATCACCACGGGGCGCATCGTGAGGTTGTGCGGCGCCAGGGGCGAGAGGATCATGCAGGCGCACGACGGGGCCACGACCGGCCCGCCGGCGCTGAGCGAGTAGGCGGTCGAGCCGGTGGGGGTCGAGACGATCAGCCCGTCGCCGTGGTACGTGGCGACCATCTGCCGGTCGACGTAGGTCTCCACGGAGAGCATGCCCGCGCCGTGGCGCTGCACGGCGAATTCGTTGAGGGCCCGGTGCGGCATGCCCGCATCCGGGAGGTCGCCTGTGACCTCGAGCATCGTGCGCGGCTCGGTGGTGATCCGCCCCTCGGCGATCTCGCCGAAGAGCTCCTTCAGCCCCGTGGTGGGGGCCGTCGTGAGGAAGCCGAGGTGCCCGGCGTTGATTCCCATGACGGGGACCTGCTCCCCGCCCAGCCGGTGCACGCCCTCGAGCAGCGTGCCGTCGCCGCCGTAGCAGAGCATGATCGTG
This sequence comes from uncultured Alistipes sp., assembly GCF_949296715.1. Taxonomy (GTDB): domain Bacteria; phylum Bacteroidota; class Bacteroidia; order Bacteroidales; family Rikenellaceae; genus Alistipes. The sequence goes on from NZ_CASFQD010000047.1 coordinate 7,129, forward strand.
CCGGCGGGCTGGCGGCCGATGCGCGCACCGTAGGTGCGGGCGGCGGGAATGTCGATTCCGGCCGTCTCGCGGACCCGGCAGGCGAACTCCTCGTTGAGGGCGTAGTCGAATCCGAAGAGCTCCAGCGCATCGAACAGCTGGCAGATCTCTTCGGCCGTGCGGGCGATCTGGGGGCGGGAAAAAAGTATGATTTTCATCGGCGGAGATTCGAAAAAAGTGAGTAACTTTACCACGCCGCCGCGAGCCGTCTTCCCGTGCGGGGAGGGCGTGCCGGACGGCGTATGTCGGAGACAAAGATACGGAAATTTATGACAAAGTTGAGTGTGAACATCAATAAGATTGCCGTCGTGCGCAATTCGCGGGGCGGGAATCTGCCCGACGTGGTCCGTGCGGCCACGGACATCGAGCGCTTCGGCGCCGACGGCATCACGGTGCACCCGCGTCCCGATGCGCGGCACATCCGTTACGACGACGTGCGCGCCCTGAAGCGCGTGCTCCGCACGGAACTCAACATCGAGGGCAATCCCATCCCGTCGTTCATCGACCTTGTGTGCGAGGTCGTACCGGCGCAGGTGACCCTGGTGCCGGACGCTCCCGACGCCATCACGTCGAGTGCGGGGTGGGATACGCTCGCCAACCGGGCATTCCTCACCGACGTGACGGCCCGCTTCCACGGGAAGGGCATCCGGGTCTCGATTTTCGTGGACCCCTCCCCGGAGATGGTCGCCGGGGCCCGCGCCTGCGGTGCCGACCGCGTGGAACTCTACACCGAGGCCTATGCGCGGGAGTATGCGGCCGGTGCCGACGAGGCGGCCGCCCCCTATGTCGCCGCGGCCGAGGAGGCCCGCCGGCAGGGACTCGGGCTCAACGCCGGGCACGACCTCTCGCTGGTGAACCTGCACGGCTTCGTGAGCCGCATCCCGTGGACCGACGAGGTCTCGATCGGCCATGCGCTCATCTGCGACGCCCTCTATTACGGTCTGGAAAATACGGTCCGGCTCTACCGCCGCGAACTCAACCTGTAAAAACGATCCCCGAACCATGAAACGTCTCATTCTGTTCCTTGCGGCGCTGCTCCTCTCCGGTGCGGCTTTCGCGCAGACCGACTACGATTCGCAGCGCCGGAGCCTTTTCGAGGTGCTTCCGGTGCGGTCGAACGACATCATCTTCCTAGGCGACGGCCTGACGGACGGCTGCGAGTGGGCCGAGCTGTTCGACAACCGCCACATCAAGAACCGCGGCATCCGCGGCGACCGTTCGGACCGCCTGCTCGAGCGCATCGACACGCTCATCGCGGGCCATCCGAAAAAGATCTTCCTGATGATCGGGGTGAACGACCTGGCGGCGGGCGTCGCCCCCGAGCGGGTCGTGGCGAACGTGCGCCGGCTGATCGACCGCTTCCGCGCCGAGTCGCGCTGGACGAAGCTCTATGTGCAGAGTATCCTGCCCGTGAACGGCCGCTCGTTCGACCGCCATGCGGAGCACTATGCCCATGCCGCGGCGATCGTCGAGACGAACCGGCTGCTTGCCGAACTCTGCGCCGAGCAGCAGATCGTCTACCTGGATGTCCATGCGGCGCTCGTCGACTCGAACGGCGACCTGAACGCCGCCTATACGGACGACGGGCTGCACCTGCTCGGCGAGGGCTACCTGTTGTGGAAAGAAGCGATCAAGGGCTATGTCAAATAACGGGCCCCTGTCGCACCCGCTTTTCGGGCGGATTTCGCGCCTGGCCGACACCCTGGGCCTGCGGGCCTTCGTCGTCGGGGGGTATGTCCGCGACCACTACCTGCGCCGCCCCTCGACCGATGTCGACGTCGTGGTCGTCGGCAGCGGCATCGCCCTGGCCGAGGCGCTGGCCGCCGAGCTGCACGCGAAGGTCTCGGTCTTCAAGACCTTCGGTACGGCGATGGTCCGCACGCGCGACGGCGTCGAGGTCGAATTTGTCGGTGCGCGCCGCGAATCCTATACGCACGACTCGCGCAAGCCGCAGGTCGAGCCCGGCACGCTCGAGGACGACCAGCGGCGCCGCGACTTCACGATCAACGCCATGGCGTGGTCGCTCAACGCCGCGACCTTCGGCGAGCTGGTCGACCCCTTCGGCGGCATGGAAGACCTCGAGGACGGCATCATCCGCACGCCGTGCGATCCCGACATCACCTTTTCGGACGACCCGCTGCGCATGATGCGGGCCGTGCGCTTCGCCTCGCAGCTGGGCTTCCGGATCGAGGAGGAGACCTTCGATGCGATCTGCCGCAACGCCGCGCGCATCCGCATCGTCTCGCGCGAGCGCATCATCACGGAGCTGAACAAGATCGTGCTGTCGCCCGCCCCGTCGATCGGCCTCGAACTGCTCGAACTGACCGGGCTGCTGGCGCTGATCTTCCCCGAGCTGCACGCCCTGAAGGGGGTCGAGCGGCGCGGACAGCACGCCCACAAGGACAATTTCTACCATACGCTCAAGGTCGTGGACAACGTGGCGCGGCGCAGCGACGACCTGTGGCTGCGCTGGGCGGCCGTGCTGCACGACATCGCCAAGCCGCTGACGAAGGCCTACGACCCGAAAGTCGGCTGGACGTTCCACGGCCACGAGGTCCTCGGCTCGAAGATGGTGCCGGGCATCTTCCGCGCGCTGAAACTGCCGCTGAACGAGCACATGAAGTTCGTGCAGAAGCTCGTCTTCCTGCACCTGCGGCCCATCATCCTCTCGGAGGAGATGGTCACCGATTCGGCCGTGCGGCGCCTGCTCTTCGAGGCGGGCGACGACATCGAGGCGCTCATGACGCTGTGCGAGGCCGACATCACGTCGGGCATCGACGCCAAGGTGAAACGCTACCTGGCCAATTTCGAACTGGTGCGCCGCAAGATGAAGGACCTGGAGGAGCGCGACCGCATCCGCAATTTCCAGCCGCCGATCACGGGCGAAATCATCATGCAGACCTACGGGCTGCCCCCGTGTCGCGAGATCGGCGAGATCAAGGAGGTCATCAAGAACGCCATCCTCGACGGCGAAATCCCCAACGAATACGGGGCCGCTTACGCATTGATGGAGCGGCTGGCCGCCGAGCGCGGCCTGAAAAAGGCGTAGCGCCCCACGAGCGGGCGGTCCTCTTTCGGCGGACGGAGCGCACGCGGCGCAGCGAAGGGAACCTGCCGCCTGACGGACAAAAAAAGCCCCGCGGCCCGAAAGGGCGGCGGGGTTTGTCGTGTGCGGGTGTGCGGATATGCGGGTGTGTGGCGGAACTCCCGTGTGATTGGGTCGTGCGGGTGGCCACGGCAGGCGCTGCCGGTCAGCTCTTTTTCCCGCTGTCTGCGGCGGATGCTTCGGCTGCGGCCCGCTGCTCGGCTTCGAGCTGGGCGCGTGACTTGGACTTGGTGACGAGCCAGACGCCGACGAAGACGCAGAGTGCCGCAAAGCCCTTGGTGACGCCGAACGTGTCGAGCCCGATGGCGACAGTGAAGAGCACCGCGACGATGGGCTGCACATAGTTGTACATCGAGACGACCGTCGGGCGCAGGTAGCGCTGCCCGATGGGGACCATCAGGTAGGAGATGAAGGTCGAGCAGACGACCACGTAGGCGATGCCGGCCCAGGTGCGGGGCGCGAGGGCCGCGTAGTCGACCGACGTGAGGGGCTCGTAGTAGATGACCAGTGCGACGACGGCCGCGAAGAGGAACATCCACTTCATGGTCGTCACGGGCGAGTAGCGGACGATCACGTCGCGGAAGGCCGTGAGGTAGGTGGCGTAGCTTATGGCGCTGACGATGCAGAGCACGTCGCCCAGCATGCTCGACGTGTGGCCCGTGCCGTGCTGGCTTGCGAGGATGAGGATCACGGCGCCGGCGCATCCGAGGAAGACGCCTCCGGCCTTCATCCACGTGATGGGCTCGCGCAGGAAGAGCGTGGCGAGCACCATTGTCAGCACAGGGACCACCGTGGCGATGATCGAGGTGTCGATGGGCGAGGTGAGCGACAGCCCCCAGAGGAAGAGCATCTGGTTGAGCTGGATGCCGAAGACCGAGGCGAAGAGCAACAGCACGATGTCTCGGGGCGCGACGCGCTCGCGGGGCAGGAAGAGCGAGGCCGTCCAGAAGAGCAGGCAGGCGCCGACCATGCGGTAGACGCTCATGGCGAAGGGGCTGACGCCCCCGGGATTGGCTTCCGACCAGAGTACGCTCTTGCCGATCGGGGCGTTGAGGCCCCAGATGATGTTGGCGACCCACAGGGCCGCATGCCCCTTCAGTTTTCCTTTGTCCATGACGATGACCCGCTGCGTTTGTCGCGGCAAAGATACGAAAAGTCGAGGCAAAAACGGTGTCCGCGCGAAATTTTGCCGCGACATGCGCCCCTTTCCGTGCCGCCGGGCAGGAATTTGGAGTAAAAATTGCTGTCGGACCGTTTCGTGGGAAAGACGCGCTATCATCTCGATCTGGTCTTCGCGAACCTCTTTTTCGGGGCGAACTTCTCATTCTATGTCTCGCTGACGCGCAATTATCTGGACTTCGAGCAGATCTTCATGCTGCAGGTCCTCTCCGCGGCGTTCTTCTTCATCCCCTTCGCGCTCTTTTCGCCGCGCGCCTGGCGTATCTCGCGGCACGATGCCGGACGGATCGTGCTCGTCTCGCTGCTTGTGGTCTACGGCTGGATGTACCTCCTGCTCTGGGGCTCGTCGTGCACGACGCCCATCGACGCCTCGGTCATCGCCACGCTCGGCCCGGCCTTCACGCTCATCGCCGACCACCTGATGCACCCGCACCGCTACCTGCGCGTGCGGCTGGCGGGCATCGTCTGTGCGCTCGTCGGCGCCGCGATCCTTCTGTTGAGGCAGGGCCCGCTGTTCGTGCACGGCAGCGAAGCTTTCGGCAACGCGCTGGTCCTGGCGGCCGTCGTCGCGATTGCCGTCAACACGGTCGTCATCCGGGAGCAGCTGCAGCGTCTCGGCACCCTCGTGGTCATGGGGTGGTACTACATCATCGGGCTGGCCGTCACGGCCCCCTTCTTCTGGCACTACATCGCCCGCGTCCCCTTCCTGCGGCTCCCGCTTGCGGCGCAGGGCGAGCTGGCCTATATCCTCATCTTCGGCACCGTGCTGCCGATGTACCTGCTCTACCGCGGCACCGAGCACCTCACCTCGGTCCATACGGCCCTTTACCGCTACATCCAGCCCCTCGCCGCCGGGGTGCTGGCCGTAGCCCGCGGGCAGGCCCGGTTCGACGCGGCGAACATCACGGCGGCCTGCTTCATCTTCGCGGGCATCGTGCTCGTGGTCGTCGGGTACGAGTTTTTCGAACGGCGCGGGCATCCCCTGCCGCGCATCCGGCGGCCGGGCTGACGGGGCGGCCGGGCTGACGGACGGACCGCAAAGAAAAAGTCCGGCCGACGGAGGGTCGGCCGGACGTGTGCCGGCAGCCGGGAAGCCGCCGGACCTGTCGCATTGTCGCCGCTGCCGGTCGGCATGCCGGTGCGGGGGTGTCGGGGCGGCGTCAGTCGGCAAGGAGCCTTGCGCGCCACTCGTCGGGCACCGGGGCGCTCACCTGCCGCGGGAAGTCCAGCACGACCATCACCGAGCGGCTCTCGCTGCGCACCTCGTCGCCGACGAGCAGCTGCTGGAAGAGCGTGAGCGACTTGTTGCCCACGCGCTCGCACGTGGTCGTGATGCGCACGGGGTCGTACATGCGCACCTGCCCCATGTAGGAGGTCGAGGTCGAGACGGTCACGATGCGCAGGTCGCCCAGCAGCACCTCGGCGCCGAGCACCCGGTCGTAGTACTCCATCTTCCCGACGTCGAAATACATCTGCTGCGAGACGTTGTTCACGTGCTGGAAGGGGTCGATGTCCGAAAAGCGCTTCTGGATCGGGGTTTCGAGCGTGCGTGCCATTATTCGCGGATGATTCGGACCTCGCCGCCCTCGCCGAACGCGATGATCGACGACGCCTTGCGGGTGGGTTTGCCTTCGAAACGGGGGTTGACGACGAAGTCCACGCCGTCGATGATCTCGCGCGAGACCTCCTGCAGCCCTGCGGGGGTCGTCTCGCCCGAGATGTTGGCCGAGGTCGATACCACGGGCCGCTGCAGGCCGCGGAGCATGCGGCGGCAGAACTCGTGGTCCGGAACGCGGATGCCGAGCGTCCCCTCGTCGGGAATGAGGTTTGCGGCGACGCCCGCGGCGCCGGGCAGGATGAGCGTCAGCGGGCTCGTGGCCATCTCCATCACCTCGAAGGCGATGCCCGGGGCGCGGTTGACGTAGCGCACGACCATGTCGGCCGAGGCGCAGAGCACGAGCATCGACTTCTTGTTCTCGCTGCGCTTGAGGCGGTAGATGCGGTCGACGGCCTCGGCGTTCGTGGCGTCGCAGCCCAGCCCCCAGACCGTGTCGGTGGGGTAGAGGATGATGCCGCCCTCGCGCAGTACGCGCACGGCCTCGTCGACCTCGCGCTGCAATTCGTTCTCCTTGACTTGCTGCATGGCTTTATTTCATAGGTAGGACTTCGATCCAGTAGTCGTCGGGGTCGTTGATGAAGTAGAGCCCCATGTCGTGGTTCTCGTAGCAGACGCACCCCATCGCGCGGTGGTATTCGCGCACGGCGTCGTAGTCGCCCGCGACGCGCAGGCAGAGGTGGCTCTCGTTCTCGCCCAGCTCGTAGGGCGTGGCGGCATGGTCGCGCAGCCACGTCAGCTCGAGCCGGAAGGTTCCTTCTCCGTCGCCGAGGTAGACGAGGATGAACCGTCCGTCGGCCGCCTCCTTGCGCTTGATCTCCTTCAGGCCCAGGGCCCGGTCGTAGAACTCCAGGCTGCGTTCGAGATTCGTCACGTTGATGTTGAAATGATCGAATCGGCTTTTGATTTCCATAATTTCCAAGCGTTTTTACGTCGTGCAAAATTAATTTTTAATTCTTAATTTTTAATTTTTCATGATGAATTTTATACCTTTGCATCACGAAAAGAAAAACAGACAAAAAATAATCGTATGGGAAGAGCCTTTGAGTATCGCAAAGCGCGAAAGCTGAAACGCTGGGGACACATGGCCCGCACGTTCACCAAACTGGGTAAGGAGATCGAAATCGCCGTCAAGGCCGCCGGCCCCGACCCGTCGGGCAACACGCGCCTGCGCATTCTGATCCAGAACGCCAAGGCCGAGAACATGCCCAAGGAGAACATCGAGCGTGCCATCAAGCGTGCCACCGAGAAGGACGCCGCCGATTACAAGGAGGTCATCTACGAAGGATACGGCCCCCACGGCATCGCGTTCCTGGTGGAGACCGCAACCGACAATACGAACCGCACGGTGGCCAACGTGCGCATGCACTTCAACAAGTGCGGCGGTACGCTCGGCAACAGCGGCTCGGTGGCGTTCATGTTCGAACACAAGTGTACGTTCAAGTTCCGTCCGGCGGCCGGTGCCGATCCCGAGGAGCTGGAGCTCGAGATGATCGACCTGGGTGTCGACGAGTTCTATGCCGAGGAGGACGGCGTGACGGTATACGCCCCCTACGAGTCGTTCGGCGCCATTCAGAAGTGGCTCGACGACAAGGGATTCGAGATCGTGTCGGGTGAATCCGTGCGGATGCCCGTCGACACGAAGGAGCTCGACGCCGAGGCCCGCGAGTCGGTTGAGAAGCTTGTCGAGCGTCTCGAGGAGGACGACGACGTGACGAACGTCTACCACAACATGAAGGAGCCCGACGAGGAGGAGTAGCCTCTTCCGGACTTCGGACCCGATCCGGGCGGCGCATGCGGCATAAGCCGTGTGCGCCGCCTCATTTTTATTCCATGTCGACGAAGTTGCGTCCGGCGGTCTGGCAGATCGGACAGTAGGGGTCGCAGCGCACCGCCTCGTAGAGGTTCCCGCAGCGCGGGCAGAGCCGGTAGGCCCCGCACGAGGCCCCGGCCCGGAAGCGCTCCATCAGGACGATGTGGCGGATGTCGCTCGCTGCGGCGCGGATCAGCGCCCGGGCCGCCAGACGGTTGCCCCGGGCCAGGGCCCGGTCGATGCCGGCTCCGTGGCATGCCCGGGTGAGCCGCAGTTCGTAGTCGATGCTGCGGGCGAGGTTCTCGCTGGTCGTGCCCCGGAACAGCGCCACCTTCACCGGCGGCGTGTAGCGTCCCCCGAGCCGGACGATGACCTGGGCGCAGTCGCTCTCCTGCAGCCGCGCCGAGAGCGCCATGGCGCGGAAGAGCCGCGCCGCGTCGTTGCGGCGTTCGGCTTCGGCGATGGAGGCGAAATGGTCGTACTGCTCGGCCTTGACGTGCTTGCGGCGGCAGCAGGCATCCAGGTCCGAGATCGTCTCCGACCACCGGTCGGTGCGGGGCCGCGGCGTGTCGTCGGCCGCGGAGAAGTAGAGCCAGACGAGAACGCCGGCCGATGCGGCGAAGAGCAGCAGGATCAGGATCGGACGCAGTTTCATCATGCAGCGGAGCTTTACGGTGCGGCAGGCGTTCGCTCTCCGTGCATATTTTGTGCCAGCCGGCGTCGCGTGCGCCCGAAAACGGGCGGAGCGGACCGCCGTGTGCGATCCGCTCCGCTTCCATTCCCGGCTCCGGACTGTTACAGCCGGGCCTTGATGGCTTTCGACTCCTCCTCGTAACCGGGTTTGTCGAGCAGTGCAAACATGTTCTTCTTGTAGGCTTCGACACCGGGCTGGTCGAAGGGGTTGACCCCCAGCATGTAGCCGCTGATGCCGCAGGCCCGCTCGAAGAAGTAGAGCAGACCGCCCACCGCCTCGGCGTCGATCTGCGGAATCTCGATGCGCAGGTTCGGTACGCCGCCGTCCACGTGGGCCAGCTGCACGCCCAGCTCGGCCATGCGGTTGACCTCCGAGATGCGCTTCCCGGCCAGGAAGTTCAGCCCGTCGAGGTTCTCCTTGTCGGCCTCGATGACCACCTTCGCGGCGGGCGTCGCCACCGAGATGATCGTCTCGAAGAGCGTGCGTTCGCCCTGCTGGATGTACTGGCCCATCGAGTGCAGGTCGGCCGTCAGCGTGACGCTGGCCGGGAAGATGCCCTTGCCCTGCTTGCCCTCGCTCTCGCCGTAGAGCTGCTTCCACCACTCGTTCACGTACTGGAGCTTCGGCTCGTAGGAGCCGAGGATTTCGATCTTCTTGCCTTCGGCATAGAGTGCGTTGCGTGTGGCGGCATAGATGGCCGAGGGGTTCTCGTCGAAGGGAATCTCCGTGCCCGTGGCCTTCTCCATCTCCTGCGCGCCGTGCACCAGCGCCGCGATGTCCACACCGGCGGCGGCCAGCGGCAGCAGCCCGACAGGCGTCAGCACCGAGAAGCGCCCGCCCACGTCGTCGGGAATGACGAAGGTCTCGTAGCCCTCGTTCGTGGCGAGGGTCTTCAGTGCGCCGCGGGCCTTGTCCGTAACGGCCACGATGCGCTGGGCGGCCTCCTGCTTGCCGTAGCGGGTCTCGATTTCGGCCTTGACGAGGCGGAAGGCGATGGCCGGTTCGGTCGTCGTGCCCGACTTCGAGATGACGATGGCGGCGATCGAGTGCTCCTTCGAGGCCTCCATCAGGGCGTGGATGTACTCTTCGGAGATGTTCTGTCCGGCGAAGACGACCGTCGGCTCCTTCTGCTCGCGGTGCAGGAGCTTGAACGGGTCGCTCATGGCTTCGAGCACGGCCTTGGCGCCGAGGTACGAACCGCCGATGCCGATGCAGATCACCAGGTCGGCCTTCGAGCGCAGCCGTGCGGCCGTGGCCTCGATGGCCTTGATCTCGGCGTCGGAGATCGACGACGGGAGGTGTACCCAGCCCAGAAAGTCGTTGCCGGCGCCCTCGCCCGATTCGAGCAGGGCATTGGCGGCCTGTGCCTTGGCCTTCATGTCGGCCGTGAGGGCGATGCCGCTCTTGGAGATGTCGAGTTTCAGTGTTTTCATATTCCTTTAGATTAGTTTGAGAGTCAGTTCTTTCATGCTGCGCCGCGCCGACGCCTTCTCGTAGAGGACCTTGTAGACCATCTCGGCGATCGGCATGTCGACCTTGTGGCGGAAGTTGATGTGACGGATGCAGTCGGCGGCGAAGTAGCCTTCGGCGACCATCGTCATCTCGTTCAGCGCGCTCTTGACCGTGCATCCGTGGCCGATGAGCAGCCCCAGCCGCCGGTTGCGGCTGTAGACCGAGTAGCACGTGACGAGCAGGTCGCCCAGGTAGGCCGAGACCTGCGTGTTGCGCCCTTCGGCCGGATAGCTCTCCTCCAGGAAGCGCGTCATCTCACCCGCACAGTTGGCAATCAGCACGGCGAGGAAGTTGTCCCCGTAGCCCAGCCCCACGGCGATGCCGACGGCCAGGGCGTAGATGTTCTTCAGGATGGCGCCGTACTCGATGCCGTAGAGGTCGGTCGAGTAGCTCAACCGGATGCAGTCGCTGGCAAATTTCGAGCCGATGATCCGCGCATTCTCCGGATCGGTGCACGCGACGGTCAGGTAGGAGAGCTTGCCGCGCGACACCTCCTCGGCGTGCGACGGCCCCGAGAAGAGCCCGATCTGCTTGTACGACAGTCCGTAATGGTCGTGGATGTATTCGGCGACGGTCTGGTAGTCGCCCGGGACGATGCCCTTGATGGCCGAGACGATGAACTTGTCGTCAAGGGGCTCGGTCAGCGGTTCGAGAAAGGTCTTCAGGTAGGCCGACGGGGTGGCCAGGACGAGGATTTCGGCGTTGCGCACCACCTCGTTCAGGTCGTCTGACGGGGCGATGCGCGAGCGGTCGAATTCCAGGTCGCTGACGTAGCGGGGGTTGCGACCCTCGGTGCGCAGCCCTTCGAGCACCTCGGGGTTGCGGACATACCATCCGACGCAGGGTTCGTTCGCGGAGAGCAGCCCTGCGATGGCCGTGGCCCAGCTTCCGTATCCGATGACGGCGCAGCGCGCCTGCTTGTCTATTTTGTGATTCATGCCGTGCGGTCTGTGGTTTCGTGATACAAATGTAATTAAAAAAAATCAGAAAAAAACAGAATTTTTCCATGCCTTTTTGCTACCTTTGTCCGGATATGTCTCCGTCGGAGCCGACAGGGCTTTCCCGAGGCGCGGACGGTGTACATAGATAACTGGAAAACAAGTATTTGACGAAATATGTTTAGTTGGGTGTAGCATTATGGGCATTTTTTCACTGACACAAGAATTGGCCATCGACCTCGGAACGGCCAATACGCTGATAATCTATAACGGGAAGGTCGTCGTCGACGAGCCGTCGATCGTGGCGCTCGACGTCCACACGGGCAAGTTGGTCGCCATCGGCCACCAGGCGCGGCAGATGCACGAGAAGACCAACCCGAACATCAAGACGATCCGCCCGCTCAAGGACGGCGTGATCGCCGACTTCAACGCCACGGAGCTCATGCTGCGCGGCATGATCAAGAAGGTCAAGACCTCGGGCAGTCTCTTTGCGCCGTCGCTGCGCATGGTCATCTGCATCCCGTCGGGCTCGACCAACGTCGAGATCCGCGCCGTGCGCGACTCGGCCGAGCACGCCGGCGGCCGCGAGGTCTACATGATCTACGAACCGATGGCCGCGGCGCTGGGTGCCGGGCTCGATGTCGAGGCGCCCGAGGGCAACATGGTCATCGACATCGGCGGCGGTACGACCGAGATCGCCTGCATTTCGCTGGGCGGCATCGTCTGCTCGGAGTCGATCAACGTCGCGGGCGACGTCTTCACGGCCGACATCCAGAGCTACGTGCGCCAGCAGCACAACATCCGCATCGGCGAACGCACGGCCGAGGCCATCAAGTGCTCGATCGGCGCGGCGATCTCCGATCTGGAGGAGGAGCCCGAGGACTTCGTCGTCACGGGCCCCAACATGCTCACGGCGCTGCCGCAGACCGTCTCGCTGTCGTACAGCGAAATCGCCTATGCGCTCGAGAAGTCGATCTCGAAGATCGACGCCGCGCTGATGAAGGTGCTCGAGTCGATGCCTCCCGAGCTCTATGCCGACATCGTGAAGAACGGCATCTACCTGGCGGGCGGCGGCGCCCTGATCAAGGGCCTCGACCGGCGTCTGAACGAGAAGACCGGCATCCCGTTCCACATCGCCGAGGACCCGCTGCGCGCCATTGCGCGCGGTACGGGCATCGCGCTGAAGAACATCAACCGCTTCTCCTTCCTGATGAAGTAGGGGCGTGCGGATGCCGCCTTCGCCTGCCGCCGGTTCCGATCCGGCGGCGCCCCGGCCGCAGGGCCGGAAAAAACGATGATTGCGGGCCCTGGGTCCGCAATCGTGATTTGAATTGACTGTTTGACAGATAAACAAACGGGCGTCCGGACCACGGCCGGCTGCTGCCGCCGGATACGGACGCGATCGTCATGCGGAAACTGATCGAATTCATACGCAGCGTCTACGTCGTGGTGCTGTTCATCGTGCTGGAGGTGGCGGCCGTCAGCTACTACGCCCGCTCGACGCACTATACGGAGGCCCGGCTGCTGGCCCGCTCCAACCGGGTGATCGGCGGCGTGCACGGCTTCTTCGCCAATGTGCGCCATTATTTCACCCTCGGCAGCGAAAACCGCCTGCTGCTGGCCCGCGTCGCCGAGCTCGAGGAGCGCCTGGCCCGCTACGAGGAGGCGGAGACCTTCGCCCGGCTGGACAGCTACCTGCAGGACATCGGCGAATCGAAATACCACTTCGCCACGGCCACGGTCGTGGGCAACTCGGTCAACAGGACGCGCAACCTGCTGACGCTCAATCGCGGGCGCCGCGACGGCGTCACGGAGGAGATGGGCGTGCTGTCGCCCGACGGCGCGATGGTCGGCTATGTCGTCGCCTGCACGGAACGTTATTCCGTGGCGATGTCGGTCCTGAACACCTCGTTCCGCGCCAGCGGCAAGCTCGTCGGCTCGGACTACTTCGGCTCGGTCTACTGGGACGGGGTCGATCCCCACGTGGTGCTGCTCGACGACCTGTCGAAATACGCCGAGCCCCAACCCGGGCAGGAGGTCGTGACGGCCGGCTTCTCGCAGTTCTTCCCCGCCGAGGTGCTCATCGGCCGGGTCGAGAGCGCCGAACTCAACGAAACGGGCACGGCCTATACCGTGCGGGTGCGCCTTGCGGCCGAAATCTCCCGGCAGACGGACGTCGTGTTAGTCTGCAACCGCGATCAATATGAAATCCGCGACCTGCAGCAGAGCGACCAGGTCGAACAACATACCCGACTGGACTGATGTATCGGACACTCCCATATCTGGCGCTTTTTGCCGCGACGGTGCTGTTGCAGGTTTTCCTGTTCGACAACCTCTCGATCAGCATCTACTGCAATCCGCTGGTCTACGTGGCCTTTCTCGTGCTGCTGCCGATGGATGCCAAACCCGTGGTCGTGCTGCTCTCGGGCCTCGTGCTGGGCGTGGTGATGGACTGCGCCATGGGCGCCGCCGGCATCAACACCATCGCCACGCTGCCGGTCGCCTTCCTGCGTCCGACACTCATCGGCCTGCTCTACGGACGTGACGACGCCCGCGAGGCGGGAGTCCCCTCGCCCGAGCGGCTCGGCAAGCGCGCCTTTGCGGAGTACCTCGTGGCCATGGTCCTGCTGCACCATGCGCTCTTCTTCCTGCTGGAGGCCCTTTCGTGGGCCCATGTGCTGCACACGCTCGTGCGCATCCTCGTGAGCAGCGCCGTGAGCGTGGGATTCATCTGGCTCATCATGCGGATCTTCACCGCCAAACTCCCCGCACGCGTATGACGACCGGAGGCGAGAGTTTCAAGCGGATGCGCACCCTGCAGGGGGTCGTGATCTTCATCTTCCTCGTGCTGGTCGGGCGCCTGGCCTACCTCCAGCTCTTCGACACGCGCTACGCCGAGCTGGCGCGGGCCAACGTGCTGCGGCACGTCGTGCAGTACCCGCCGCGCGGCGAGGTCTTCGATCGCAACGGCGAGTACCTCGTGCAGAGCCGCGAGTGCTACGACCTGATGGTCATCTACCGCGAAATCGACCGGCAGGGCTTCGACACGGCGCGGCTGTGCGAGGTGGTCGGCATCACGCCCGAGAAGCTGCGGCGCGAGCTCTCCAACGCCCGCATGCGGCCGCGTGCGCCGCGCGTGGTGACGAGCTACCTCTCGAAGGAGGAGAAGCTGCGCTTCGACGAGTGCAACTTCCGCGGCTTCTACACCGTCTACCGCACCGTGCGGAGCTACCCGCGCAAGATCGGCGGCAACCTGCTGGGCTACGTCGGCGAGGTGACGGCCGACATGATCAAGCGCTACCCGTCGTACAAGGCGGGCGACTACGTGGGCATGAGCGGCGTGGAGTCGGCCTACGAGCCGGAGCTCAAGGGCGAGAAGGGGGTGAAGATCCAGGAGATCGACACCCACGGCGCCATCAAGGGCTCCTACATGAACGGCTGCTACGACTCGCTGCCCGTCGCGGGGAAGTACATCGTCTCGACGATCGACGCGCGGCTGCAGCTGCTCGGCGAGGAGCTCATGCGGGGCAAGGTCGGGGCCGCCGTGGCGATCGAGCCCTCGACGGGCGAGATTCTGATGATGGTCTCGTCGCCCTCCTACGATCCCGACGAGCTGGTGGGGCGCCAGCGGGGCAACAACTACATGAAGATGCTCTACAACAAGCGCCACCCGCTCTTCAACCGCGCCGTGAAGGCCAAGTACCCGCCGGGCTCGACCTTCAAGCTGGTGCAGGGCCTCATCGGCCTGCAGGAGGGGGTGCTGCGGCCTACGGACCTCCACTCGTGCCACATGGGCTATCAGGCCGGGCGGCTGAAGATGGGGTGCCACGCCCACGCCTCGCCGCTCGATCTGCGCTTTGCCGTCGCGACGTCGTGCAACGCCTACTTCTGCTACGTCTTCCGCGACATCCTGGACAACCCGCGCTACGGCAGCGTCAAGGAGGGTTTCGACGTCTGGCGCAAGTATGTCGAGAGCTTCGGATTCGGCCGCAAGCTGGGTTCGGACTTCCTCGACGAGGGGGTGGGCTACGTCCCCGACCGCTCGTTCTACGACCGCGCCTACCGCGGTTCGTGGAACTCGCTCACGGTGCTTTCGCTCTCGATCGGGCAGGGCGAGCTGGGCTGTACGCCCCTGCAGCTGGCCAACCTCGCGGCGATCGTCGCCAACCGCGGCTACTACTATATCCCGCACATCGTCAAGCGCATCGAGGGGCAGGACTCGCTCGACCGCCGCTTCTACGAGCGCCACTACACGATGGTCGACCCCAAGCATTTCGAGCCGATCGTCGACGGCATGTGGCGGGGCGTGAACCGCCCGGGCGGCACCTCGTGGCGCGCCCAGCTCGAAGGGCTCGACGTCTGCGGCAAGACCGGCACGGCGCAGAATCCCCACGGGCGCGACCACTCGACGTTCCTCTCCTTCGCACCGAAGGACAACCCGAAGATCGCCATCTCGGTCTATGTCGAGAACGGCGGCTTCGGCGCGACGATCGCCCTGCCGATCGCCAGCCTGCTCGAGGAGTACTACCTGACGGACACGATTCGCCGTCCGGAGCTCGTCGAATATGTCAAGAACATGCAAATCCACTATCCGGCCTATGACCGCTGATCGCTCGAACGGAATCTTCTACGGCGTGGACCGCTGGACGGTCCTGCTCTACGTGCTGATCGTCCTCGCGGGCTGGGTGTCGATCACCTCGGCCTCCTACGAGGAGGGGACGGGCAGCCTCTTCTCCTTCTCGCACTTCTACATGAAGCAGTTGGTCTGGATCGGCGTGGCGTGGGTCACGGCGCTCGTCGTGCTGCTGCTCGACGAACGCTTCTACCACATGTTCGCCTATCCGGCCTACTTCGCCGGTCTGGCGCTGCTCGTCGCGGCGCTGCTCTTCGGCCGCGAGGTCAACGGCGCCAAGGCGTGGTTCGAGTTCGGCTCGCTGCGCGTGCAGCCCGTCGAGTTCGCCAAGATCGCCACGGCGCTGGCCCTGGCCCGCGTCATGAGCAACTACTCCTTCTCGATCAACCGGCCATCGGATCTGGTGAAGGTCGGACTGGTCATCTGCATCCCGCTGGGAATCATCATCCTGCAGAACGATACCGGCTCGGGCATCGTCCTCTGCTCGTTCCTCTTCGTGCTCTACCGCGAGGGGCTCAACAAGTGGCTGTGCATCCCCGTGCTGATGATCGCCGCGCTGTTCATCGTCTCGTTCCTGCTCTCACCCACGACGCTGCTCGTGCTGGTGATCCTCGTCTGCACCTTCTCCGAGGCGATGATGAACGGCCACTGGCGCTCGCGCATCATCTACCTCGCGTCGCTGGCCCTGGCGTCGATCCTGCTGTGCGTCGTGATGCACCTGATCGCCCCCGGCGCGATGGACATCCACGCCTGCCTGCTGACCGTGACGCTGCTGTCGCTCGTCGTCGTGGCGGTCTACGCCTACCGGGCCAACCTGCAGAACATCTTCCTGACGATGGGGCTGTTCCTGATGACGATCGTCTTCCTGCCGACGACCGACTACATCTTCAACTCGATCCTCAAGCAGCACCAGCAGAACCGCATCCTGAGTTTCCTGGGCATCATCAGCGATCCGCTCGGCACGGACTACAACGTCAACCAGTCGAAGATCGCCATCGGCTCGGGCGGCCTGCTGGGCAAGGGCTTCCTGCAGGGCACGCAGATCAAGTACGGCTTCGTGCCCGAACGCCACACGGACTTCATCTTCTGCACGGTGGGCGAGGAGTGGGGCTTCCTGGGCACGACGCTGCTGCTCACGCTGCTCTGCCTGCTCATCCTGCGCCTGATGCGCATGGGTGAACGGCAGGAGGAGCCCTTCGGGCGGATCTACTGCTATTGCGTGGCGTCGATCCTGCTCTTCCACGTGCTGGTCAACGTCGGCATGACCATCGGGCTGATGCCCGTGATGGGCATTCCGCTGCCGTTCATGAGCTACGGCGGCTCGTCGCTCATCGCCTTCACGATCCTGCTATTCATCGCCGTGCGGCTCGACGCCTCGACGCGGCAGTTTTCCATAAACAAATTCTGAAACCTCCCATGATTTCCTACAACCCCCGCGGCCTTGAGCCGCAACAGGTCGAAGAGAGCCGCCGGCAGCACGGCGACAACGTCATCACGCCACCCAAGGACGATTCGGCGTGGAAACTCCTCCTGGAGAAGTTCCGCGATCCGATCATCCAGATTCTGCTCGTCGCGGCCGTGCTGTCGCTTGCCATCGGATTCATCCACCGCGACTTCACCGAGTCGGTGGGCATCATCTGCGCCATCATCCTTGCCACGTGCGTCGGATTCTGGTTCGAGTGGGACGCACAGCGGCGCTTCCGGCGCCTGAATCAGGTCAACGACGACATCCCGGTCAAGGTGATGCGCGGCGGGTCGATGTGCGAGATTCCGCGCCGCGATGTGGTCGTGGGCGACGTCGTCCACATCGAGAGCGGCGAGACCGTCCCGGCCGACGGCGAGCTGGTCGAGGCCGTCTCGCTGAAGATCAACGAGTCGACGCTCACGGGCGAGCCCGAGGTCGACAAGACGGTCGACGAGGCCTTCTTCGATGCCGATGCGACCTATCCGTCGAATGCCGTGCTGCGCGGCACGACCGTGGCGGACGGCTACGGCGTGCTGGTCGTCACGGCCGTGGGCGACCACACCGAGGCGGGGCGCGTGACGGAGCAGTCGACCGTGCAGACCGACGAGCCGACGCCGCTCGACCGGCAGCTGACGCGCCTCTCGAGGCTGATCGGCAAGGTCGGCATCGCCCTTTCGTGCACGATCTTCTGCGTCATGCTCGGCAAGGCGATCTTCGTGGGAGGATTGCTCGAACAGGACTGGCTGTCGATCTCGCAGCAGGTGCTGCACGTCTTCATGATCTCGGTGGCGATCATCGTCATGGCCGTGCCCGAGGGGCTGCCGATGTCGATCACGCTCTCGCTGGCGATGTCCATGCGGCGGATGCTCAAGACCAACAACCTCGTGCGCAAGATGCACGCCTGCGAGACGATGGGCGCCGTGACGGTGATCTGCACCGACAAGACCGGCACGCTGACGCAGAACCGCATGCACGTGCAGGAGCTCGTGCGCTACGACACGTTGCCCGACGCGGAGTTCGATGAACTCATTGCCGCCAACTCCACGGCCTTCCTCGACGCCGGAGGCCACATCATCGGCAACCCGACCGAAGGGGCGCTGCTCGAATGGATGCGCACGCGCGGCAGCGATTACGAGACGCTGCGCGGCGGGGCGAAGATCGTCGACCGGCTCACCTTCTCGACCGAGCGCAAGTACATGGCGACGATCATCGGGAGCGGCCTCTCGGGCCGCCGCATCCTCTGCGTGAAGGGTGCTCCGGAGATCGTGCGGGCGATGTGCGCGGCCGACGGGCAGGACGAGGCGGTGGCCGTGCAGCTGCTCGCCTTCCAGAACCGCGCCATGCGCACGCTGGCCGTGGCGTGGGCCGAGACCGGCGAGACCGACTGCCTGCGTGCCGTGGCTGGCGGCGGGCTGCACTTTTCGGGCGTGGCGGCCATCTCGGACCCCGTACGCGAAGATGTCCCGGCGGCCGTGCAGCAGTGCCTCAAGGCGGGTATCGACGTGAAGATCGTCACGGGCGACACCCCGGCGACGGCGCGCGAGATCGCCCGCCAGATCGGGCTGTGGGACGACGCCTGCGACGGCGAGCAGAACCACATGACCGGCGCCGACTTCGCCGCCATGAGCGACGAGGAGCTCCTCGAGCACGTGCAGTCGCTCAAGATCATGTCGCGGGCCCGGCCGCTCGACAAGCAGCGCCTGGTGCGGCTGCTGCAGCAGTGCGGCGAGGTGGTGGCCGTGACGGGCGACGGCACGAACGACGCCCCGGCGCTGAACTTCGCCAACGTCGGCCTCTCGATGGGTTCGGGCACCTCCGTGGCGAAGGACGCCTCGGACATCACGCTGCTCGACGACTCCTTCACGTCGATCGCCACGGCCGTGATGTGGGGCCGCTCGCTCTACCGCAACATCCAGCGCTTCGTCCTCTTCCAGCTGACGATCAATTTCGCGGCCATCGTGATCTGCTTCGTCGGCGCCGTCTTCGGCACGGACATGCCCCTGACCGTCGTGCAGATCCTCTGGGTCAACATCATCATGGACACCTTCGCCGCGATGGCCATGGCTTCGCTGCCGCCCAGCCCCGAGGTGATGCTCGAAAAGCCGCGTCCGCGCGACGAGTTCATCATCACGCCCGGCATGGCCCGCACGATCCTGACGTGCGGCGTGGTGATCGTCGCCGTGCTGCTCGGCATGCTCTTCTGGTGGACGTCGCGGCAGCAGGGCGAGCTGACCATCCTGCAGCTGACGCTCTTCTTCTCGACATTTGTTTTCCTTCAGTTCTGGAACATGTTCAACGCCAGGGGATTCGAGACACGCCACTCGGTCTTCACCTGCCTGAAGGGGTGCCGCGAGTTCTTCCTCATCCTGCTGGCGATCGCCGTCGGTCAGGTGCTCATCGTCGAGTGGGGCGGCGAGGTCTTCCGCACCGTGCCGCTCACGGGCGGCAAATGGGCCGAGGTGATCGGCCTGACGTCGCTGCTGGCCTTCGGCGGCGAACTGGTGCGGGCCGTGCGCCGGCACGGAGGACCGCATAACTGACCGGAGCCATGCGATCGCTGCTTCTTCTCTTCCTGCTTGCGACTTCGGTCGCAAGGGCGGACTCCCCGGCCGACAGCGTCCATTACGACTCGCGGGGGCGGATCAGCCGGCTGGTCGACCACCGCACCTCGACGCAGGCCTACCGCATGACCTTCATCGGCGTGCCGCTCATCATCGGCGGCGTCGTCATGCAGTCCTACGACGCGGACTTCCGCCGCCTGCGCAACGGCTACGGCGAATCGTTCCACCAGACCTACGACGACTACCTGCAGTACGGTCCTGCGGGGCTGATGCTCGGTCTGAAGGCCTGCGGCGTCAAGGGCCGCAGCTCGTGGGGCCGCATGCTCACCTCGGATGCCTTTTCCGCGGCCATCATGGCCGTTGCGGTCAACTCGCTCAAATACTCCTGCAACGTGATGCGCCCCGACGGCTCCACGCGCAACTCCTTCCCGTCGGGACATACGGCCACGGCCTTCATGACGGCGACGATGCTTCACAAGGAGTACGGCCACCGCAGCCCGTGGTACAGTATCGCGGGCTACACGATGGCGACCGTCACGGGCGTCACGCGCCAGCTCAACAACCGCCACTGGATGAGCGACGTGATGGTCGGGGCCGGCATCGGCATCCTCGCCACGGAGTTCGGCTACTTCCTGGCGGACCTGATCTTCAGGGAGCGGGGGCTGAACGTCTACGACGTGGAGCTGGTTTACGACCGCTACCGCCGGCCGTCGTTCTTCGGGCTGAATCTCAGCGTCACGGCCGTGCCGGGGCGTTACCGGCTCTCTCCGGGACTGACGGCCGAGTTCTTCAGCGGCCCCACCGTCAGCGTGCAGGGCGCCTGGTTCGCCTCGCCCTACTGGGGCGTCGGCGGCCGCTTTGCGGTGACGAACCTGCGCGTGAGTCTCAACGGCGTATCGCAGACCGACAACCTGGAGAGCGCGTCGATCAATGCCGGAATCTACGGCTCGTATCCCTTCTCGATCCGGTGGCTGATCGGCGGCGCGGTTTACGGCGGCTACCAGCGTTATAAGTCCTTCCGTTCGGGCGATGTCGCCTTCGGCAACCGCGGCGGCGGCCTCTTCGGCGCGGAATTCTCCCATACCTACATCGCCACGCAGAATCTGGGCGTGCGCTTTACGATCGACTACGACTGTGCCGCGCCCGTTGCGGCCGGCTCCTCGCGGCTGCACCTGCTCACCCTGGGACTGGGCATCAGCGCCGTGTTCTGACCGGCGGGTGGGGGCTCTCCCCGTGTCGCGTATGCCGGAATCATCCCTGCGGAGCCTTGCCGGCGCACAAAAAAGGGGTAATGATGCCAAAATTGGTTGGTATTATATTAGAACAAATGACCAGAATCGTATGATTCTGGTCATTTGTTTTTCTTAATAATTCCATCATTGCTATTCAGAAAAAGATACCACTTTACGAAGTCCTTAAAATGTTGTTCCGAGAGTCCGCGATGGACTCTTAAGTTGTCTTTTAAGTGACCGAAGAACGACTCAATAGAGTTTGAGGATTTCGGTA